>NZ_JAPIYN010000027.1:0-71923 GCF_035617725.1 Mycobacterium sp. 94-17 | reverse complement strand
TCAACACCGACATCCGCGCTTGGATCGACACCTGGAACGACAACCCCCGCCCTTACATCTGGACCAAGACCGCCGACAAATCCTGACCAGCATCGCCAACTACTGCACTCAAATTAATGACTCAGGACACTAGTCGATGGCGGCGACCCGCTTCGCCCGGCCCCGCCGCGCTCGCGATCGCCGCGAGTCGATGGCGGCGACCCGCTTCGCCCGGCCCCGCCGCGCTCGCGATCGCCGCTAGTCGATGGCGGCTAGTTCGCCGGCTTCTCGGCGTGCCCGCCGAACTGCTTGCGCATCGCCGAAAGCGCTTTGTTGGCGAAGTCGTCGAGTTGGCGCGAGGCGAAGCGGGACTGCAGCGCGGTGGTCAGCACCGGTGAGGGCACTCCCTCGTCGATCGCTGCGATGGAGGTCCAGCGGCCCTCCCCGGAGTCGGAGACCCGACCGGAAAACTCCTTCAGATCGGGCGATTCGGTCAGCGCGATCGCCGTCAGGTCCAGCAGCCAGGACCCGATGACGCTGCCGCGCCGCCACACCTCGGCGACATCGGGGATGTCGAACTCGTATTGGTAGAACTCGGGATTCGACAGCGGCGCGGTTTCGGCGTCGCCTTCCTGCACGTGCTTGCCGATGTCGGCGTTGCGCAAGATATTGAGCCCCTCGGCGAGCGAGGCCATCATGCCGTACTCGATTCCGTTGTGCACCATCTTCACGAAGTGCCCGGCACCGGCCGGACCGCAGTGCAGGTAGCCCTTCTCCGCCTGACCGACCTCGCCGTCCCGGCCGGGTGTGCGCGGCGCCGCGTCCACGCCCGGTGCGACACTGGCGAATATGGGCTCGGCATGCGAGAACGCCTCGTCGTCACCGCCGATCATCAGGCAGTAGCCGCGTTCCCTGCCCCACACGCCACCGCTTGTTCCGCAGTCCAGGAAATGAATATCCTTTTCCGACAACGTCTTTGCGTGCCGGATGTCGTCACGATAGTAGGAGTTGCCGCCGTCGATGACGATGTCCCCGGAATCGAGCGTCTTGGCCAACTCGTCGATCACCCCGGTGGTGATCGACCCCGCCGGGACCATGACCCAGACGAGCCGCGGCGTCTCGAGCTTCTCGGCGAGCTCTTTGAGCGAGGACACCCCGGTGGTGCGGTCCTCCCCCGCCATCGCCTTGACCGCGTCGGGGTTGTGGTCGTAGACCACGCATTCGTGTCCGTCCGCGACCACGCGGCGGACGATGTTCGCGCCCATCCGGCCGAGGCCGATCATCCCGAGCTGCATCGCGCCAGTCTCCTTACTGTTGGGTCGGCTTGCCGTGCGGCAGCCACGGCTCCTGCCAGCTGTGGTGGCCCCGCGTCAGCGAGAGTGCGGCCTCGGGCCCCCACGAGCCCTGGTCGTAACGGTGAATGCGGCCGGGCTTGTCCAGCACGGGCTGCACGATGCGCCACGTTTCCTCGACGGCGTCTTCGCGGGCGAACAATTGCCGATCCCCGTTGAACGCGGCGTAGAGCAACCGCTCGTAAGGCCGCACGGCTTCGCCGAGATCCTCGGCGAACGACGAGTCCAGGTGAACGTCGCGCCACGAACCGCGCGCCTGGGCGGACAACTGCAGCCGCATCCCGGGGTCGGGGTCGATGCGCAGCACGATCTGGTTGCACTCGGGCGGCCGACGGTTGGGCAGGAACGAAAATCCGGGAACGTGGTGCAGGAACATCCGGACCTCGGTCACTCTCTCCGGCAAAGCTTTTCCGGCACGCAGGAAGATCGGGACTCCGGCCCAACGCCAGTTGTCGATCTCGGTTCGCAGCGCGATGTAGGTCTCGGTGGTGGAATTCTTTGCCACCCCGGCGACGTCGGTGTAGCCGCGGTACTGGCCGCGGACGCAACGCTCCGGATCCAGGGCGGGCATCGCCCGAAACACCTCGGCCTTCTTGTCGTTCAGGTCGCCCGCGCCCGAGCCGACGGGAGGCTCCATGGCGACCAGCGCAAGCACCTGCAGCAAATGGTTTTGCACCACGTCGCGGAGTGTGCCCACCACGTCGTAGAACTTGCCGCGATCCTCGACGCCGAAGTCTTCGGCCATAGTGATGTGAATCTCGGAGATGCTGTCGCGGTCCCACACCTCGGCCAGGCCCTTGTTGGCGAATCGCAGGTACTGCAGTTCTTCGACCGGCTGTTTGCCCAAAAAATGGTCCACACGCAGGATTTGGTCTTCGTCGAGCACCGCGCGCAGCCGCTTGTTGAGATCGCGCGCCGAGTCCAGGTCGTAGCCGAACGGCTTTTCCACCGCCACCCTGGCCCGCTCCAGCAGGTCCACTTTCGCCAGGTTCTCCACGATGGGCGCGAACAGGGCCGGTGGCATTTCCAGGTAGAAGAGCGGACGCGAGCCTGACGGGATCTTCTTGGCGAGTTGCCGGTACACGTCGGCGTCGGTGACGTCGCCATGCAGGTAGGACAGCCGGGCGGAGAACCGGTCGAACGCGTCTTCGTCGAACGGCTCACCCGAGGCCTTGATGGCGTCGCGCGCGCGTTCGAGCAGCTGCTCGATGGTGATATCGTCACTGGCCACACCCACGATCGGGTGGTTCAGCAGGTCGCGGCGCTCGAGCCGGTACAACGCCCGGAACGTCATTTTGCGGGCCAGATCTCCGGTGATTCCGAAGATCACCAGCAGGTCGGATGGGTTACTGTCGTCGTCGCCCAAAAACCGCTCCTCCCGAAAGTCACCTGATCGGCTCCCTGAGATCACTACCCGCGGCCGGCCGAATCAACACTAGTCACTGCCGACAGGCCCGACAATCACAGTGAACCGCGGCCTTGAAAGGATGGCCGGCATGGCTGACCCGCTGCACATCGCGGTCTACGCCCTGGCCGGGATCGCCGCGGTCGAGGGTGTCGGGCTGATCGTGCTGTGGCGGTTACTCGTACGCAGTCAGCAGCAGTTCGACGAGTTGCGCCAACGCACCGACGCCCGCAATCAGCTGCTGTCGGGAGGTCGCGAGGCCGTCAAAAGGGTGTGGAACACAGCCAACCTGATGCGCAAGGAAGGCTTTGGCGCGGCGGTGCGCAGCAGCATCGAGGACCTCGCGGACTGGGCGGAAGTCGAGCGGCCCGACCTTGCCCGCGTCACCCCGGACGGCCGGGTGGTGATCCTGTTCTCCGACATCGAGGAATCCACCGCGCTCAACGAGCGGATCGGCGACCGGGCATGGGTCAAGCTGATCAGTTCGCACGACAAGCTGGTCTCGGACCTCGTGCAGCGATACTCCGGTCATGTGGTGAAGAGTCAAGGTGACGGATTCATGATCGCCTTCGCGCGCGCAGAACAAGCGGTACGGTGCGGCATTGACCTGCAGCACGCACTGCGCAGGGACACAAAACGTAAGCGGCGCCCGGAGATTCGCGTTCGGATCGGCATCCACATGGGACGTTCGGTGCGTCGCGGCGATGACCTGTTCGGCCGCAACGTCGCAATGGCGGCACGGGTGGCCGCACAGGCGGTCGGTGGCCAGATCCTGGTGAGTCAGCCGGTGCGTGACGCGCTTTCCGATTGCGATGACATCCGGGTTGACGACGGTCGCAATGTGGAACTGAAGGGCTTTTCGGGCACCTACCGGTTGTTCTCTGTTGAGCCCCAGCCCGATTCCGAGCCCGACTGACGACCGTCTCCGTTGTATTCGGCCAGCCGCTGATGCAAGCGGTCGCGGACCTCATCGGCCGTGTACGCGCGTCGCTTACGTTGGTCACGGACCACCAGGGCACCCCCGGCCACGACGCCGGTGGCACCCGCCAATCCCAGCCACTTCCATACGTTGCGCATGACACCAGGCTATGCGCGATGCGGGTCGTTGCGGCCCCGTTTGTGATTGACTTGTGTGCCTGCAACGTCCGGCGGCGCCGCGTGCGTGACGTGACGCCGGGCTCGGCAGGCGACGACAACGGCGAAAGCTGCAGCGGCGAACGGGCTTACACGAACATGCTCACCTTGGACCAAGCGCTCGACCAGACCCGCACCGGCGACCTCTGGCTGTTCCGCGGTGGCTCGGGGCCAGACCGGGCCATCCAGACGCTGACGAACAGCCCGGTGAACCATGTCGGTATGACGGTGGCCATCGACGACCTGCCGCCGTTGATTTGGCACGCCGAACTCGGTGACAAGCTCGTCGACCTCTGGACCGGGACGAATCACCGTGGTGTGCAACTCAACGACCTCGCGCAGTCGGTGTTGCAGTGGTCGCAGCGCTATCACCAGCGATGCTGGCTACGCCAGCTGACTCCGCCGGCCGATCGGGAGCAAGAGAACAAAGTGCTGCGCGTGATCGCCCGGATGGACGGGACCGCGTTTCCCACCACCATGCGCCTGACCGGCCGGTGGCTGCGCGGCCGGCTCCCGAACGCGTACGACTGGCTGCGCGGAATCCCGTTCGTGGACAAGAAGGTTCGCGAATCGACGCAACGACGCAAGGAGCGCCAGCGACTCGGCCTGGAGGCGGCCTACTGCGCCGAGACGGTGGCGATCACCTACGAGGAGATGGGGCTACTCGCCACGGAGAAGTACTCGAACTACTTCGACCCCGGCTCGTTCTGGAGTGGTGACAGGCTCCCGCTCGCGCCGGGATACGCACTGGGCGACGAGATCGAGATTGCGATCTAGTCGACGGCCATCTCGCCCATCACCGACCAGCCCGTGGCGTCGATGGTCTGGTTGATGATCCTGGGCGTGGACGCCAGTGCCTGCGGGAGTTCGGCCATCGCGCGCTTGAAGTGATCGCTATTGACGTGGAAGCCGCCTGCCTCATCGTCGCGGAACGCCTCCACCAAGACGTATACCGCCGGGTTGTCCAGGCTGCGCGACCACTCGAACCACAGGTTGCCTTCCTCGGCCCGAGTCGCTGCGGTGAACGGTGCGACGAGTTCTGGCCAGCGGTCGGTCCACTCGGGTTTGGTCTCGAACTTGACGACGATGAAGATCATTGCGGCCCCGCCTACGTTCGCTGCTTGGGAGTTACGCCCGCCCGGTCTGCGCGGGCAGCGCCAGCCTATCCCGCCCGCGGGCGGCGCCCGGCGGCCGCATCGGGGATGTAGTTTGCCTGAGTAATGGTTAGAGCAAAGTGTGCTCATGCGTCACAGATGACACATGAGCACACTTTTGGCGCGCCAACCCTCTCTCCCGATCAGTGGCGTAGCTCACAAACTAGGGCAGCGCCGCGATATTTCACTAGTCTGCGATACGTTCCTGGCGTCGGCGCCGACAATGTCGAAATGCTCAACGACATTGAGATGGCGATGCGAGTTCTATTTGTTATTCATTCGCGATTGCCGCGTAGCCGAATAAGGGTAAATCAGGCGGCCGCGGGAGGCGGGTCCGCCGGCGCCGGAGCGTCGATCAAAACGGCCGGGGGCGGTGGCGGCGCATCCGGCGGGGGCGGCGGAGCGAACCACGGCGGTGGTGGCGGCGCGTCCGGCGGGGGCGGGGCGTCCGGCGGGGGCGGCGGGGCGAACAGCGGCTGCGGTGCGCCGCCGTCTTCCGGTTGCATCGGGAGAAACATGTGATGGGTGAATCCGGACTGGTAGGCACCCGCTCCACCCATGTGTACGCCACCCCGCTCTCCACTGGAGACGGCCGTTCCGTCCGGCAGCGTCACCGCGGTGTGCCCACCGTTCCAGCCGATGACCAAGGCGTTGGGGGCGGTCCCATACTGGAAGCCGCGCGCCAGCAATGCGCCCTCTTCGTTTCCGGTGTTGAATCGATTTCCGAATATCGGCCTGTCAGTTGCCGCATTGGCAATCCACGACGCGAGTCCCGAACAATCGGTCCCGGCGGGCGAATCCCCGCCCGCAATATAAGGCGTGCCGGAGACCTGACTGATCAACGACATCAATGATGCAATAACGACCATGGGCAGCGAGGTTAGCAATAACATTTATTGTGAATCAAAATTTGTGGCGTAGGTCATTCTCACTACACGCAATGACGTGCGCCGCACGTAGAGCAAAGTCATAACATATCGGCATATTTTCCACAGCAAACCACATGCGCTTTGGTGACGTGCCGCAGTTCGCCCGGGCTCCCGAGGGGTGACGGACTAAGCCTTGTCGCCTTGCCGTTCGCTTTGCGCCGTCTCACGGTCCACGTCGGCCTGCTCTCGCCTGGCACGGGCTGTCGCGCGCTTGCTTCGTTCGTCCACGCGTTGCAGCCGCGCGCG
The DNA here is from genome assembly GCF_035617725.1 of Mycobacterium sp. 94-17. Taxonomy (NCBI): domain Bacteria; kingdom Bacillati; phylum Actinomycetota; class Actinomycetes; order Mycobacteriales; family Mycobacteriaceae; genus Mycobacterium; species Mycobacterium sp. 94-17. The sequence goes on along the minus strand of NZ_JAPIYN010000027.1, from coordinate 65,724 downwards.
TTCGCGCTCCGCCGTGGCGCCCTCACGCACGTCGGCTTGCAGCTCTCGTTCGTCCGCTGCCCGCTCGCGATCGTCGGCGATCTGGTCGCGCCGATCGGCAACCCGGTCTCTTCGACCGGCCTGAAATTCGCGTCGCTTGACGTCGGTCTCGCGCTGGACGAGGCTCTTTTCGCGCTCATCGAGCTCGTGACTCCGGCGTTCCAGCGGTGCGGGCGATTCGTCACTGTTCGCGGCGGCCACAGCTCACCCTAATGCCAGGCACCCGAGCGGCCATGGACCACATAGCGGGCCGACTCCGTTCGACAGACCTGGTCAAAGGGGTGTCCATATCCCGTTGTTCCATATCCCCCAGTTGCCGTTGCCGGTGGGATTCCACATCATTTGCGCCCCGGGCGCCCAGGCCGGTTGCGGTGGCTGCGGCGGCGCCCACGGCGGTGGAGGCCCCCAGGGCCCCCATCCCGCCGGGGCGGACGGGCCACCGGGGTGTTGCCAGTCGTGGCACTGATTCCAGTTCCAGTCCGACACGTTGCCCCAGCTCGGGTTCCATGGCTCGCCCGGGCACCAGTGACCGGTGGGTGCCGGAGCGGGCGCGGCCAGTGCGACGGCGCCGCCGGCCAGACCCAGGGCGGACAGCGCCAACGCGCCGCCCGTCAGCACGCTCGTCGACCGTCGCAGCATCCGCTTCACCGTCGCCATCTCCTAAGAATTTCCCTCGGTGGGGGTCAGGGCAAGTGGTGATCTGAATTCGTTCGCAATTCGCGGGTGTTGTCGGACGCGCCGATCTAGCCGGCCCGAATGGTTCTCCTGGCCTGTCGGGCGACGCCGGGCACCGTGTTCGCCAGGTCCGGCCGACTCCTGGCGAAGGCGCGTATCGCGCGGTAAAACGACCAAAGTTGGCGGGGCGTAGGAATTTTCGGGATCCACGCCAGCTCCCATTGAATCCCGTTGATCGGGTCGTCGAAGAACACCGCGTAATAGCCGGGCCAGTACTGCGGGTATCCCCTGGGCTCGTCGGTGACCCGGATACCGCGCGCGACCAAGAAGTCGCGATGAAATCGGTCGACCTCCGCCCTGCTACGCGCCCACAGCGCAATGTGGTTGATGCCGACCGCCTGGTCGGTGTGCGTGAGCTTCGCGCCGGCACGGGCGGGCTGAATGCCGATGTAGCTGTGCGGGTTGACGTTTCGTGTCATGTAATAGACCGACTGGTACTCCATGTTGAGCGACGAGAAACTGCTGTAGCCCAGCCGGCCGAACAACGCGTCATAGAACGCGATCGACTCGTCGTAGTCCAGCACCGCGAACTCGACGTGACACACACCCCGCCACCGCATGGTGCCCCCTCGGTTGGACTACTACAAACTGTAGTATTTATCGCCGCCCGAACTCAAGCATCGGCTTGTGGCCGACGGGTTAGCGCGGGATGTCGAAGTAGTCGCGGCTAACCCGCCCAGAACCTTTCCAGTCGTTCGGCAACAACGGCGGGTGCGACGAGCAGCGGCGCGATGTTGCCGGTCCCCGGCAGAGTTTCCGATCTCGCGTTCGTCATGGTGCGGGCCGCATCTGCCGACTTACTCGGCGTCCAGCCCTCCTGCCCGCCTTCCGCGACGAGTAGCAAGGTCGGCGCGGTGACCCGAACAATATCGTCACGCAACGATCGTCGGCGAAGCATCAGGCATCGCATGGCGCGAAGCATCGCGTGGTGGTCGGCGTTGCGAAACGCATCCATGATAAGTCGAGCCTGATCCGGTTGCGATGCCACGGGATCCGCACCGAGCAACGCCTTGGTCAGAATGCGATCCACCGCGTTCGGACCGAAAGCGCGGTACAGCTGAACCAGCGGCACGATCTGCGTCCATTTTTCAACCGCACCGAAGGGTTCGATCGGGGTTCCGATTGTTACCAGGCTTTTCACCCGCTCTGGCTTTGCGGCCGCCAAGGTGATGCCGACGTGACCGCCGAGGGCATTACCCACCCAGTCAACCGGGCCTGGGATGTCCAAGTGGTCGAGAATCGCGCACGCGGCGGCGGCACAATCGTCGATCGTGAAGTCATGTTCGACGGGCCGGCTGCGCCCATGATTCGGCGCGTCGACCGCGATGATCCGGCGCGTCCCTGCGAGCGCGTCGAAAACAGGCCGCCACGAGCTTTGGTCCACGAACAGGCTGTGCCAGAAGACGGTGACAGGCCCGTGTCCGGCGTCCGTGACGTTTAGACGACCCAATTTGGTCGGCACCGACATCGACATAGGACGCCTCCCTGGTTTACTTCGGAACCCGAAGCTTCGGAACCAGAAGTATTCTCTTCCGGTATGGCCCTGTCAACGAGGAAGCCGAGCGAGTCCCAAGCCATCGGGCAACTACTGGTGCGACTGCTTCGGCAATTCAGAACCGAGATCGCGACTCCTCGCATGGACCGCGGGTATGGGGACGTGCGAGATGCCCATATGCACGTTTTCGGCGCCATTCGGACCGGTCATGTGCGGCTGACCGAGATCGCCGCGCGCGCACAACTCAGCCTGTCGGCGACGTCGGAACTGGTGAACGAATTGGTGTCCCTCGGGTATCTCGCACGTCGTGCCGACCCTAGCGACGGGCGCGCAAAGCTCGTCGTGCTCACCGAGCGTGGAGAGAAGCTGATGCGGGACGCAGGAGAACGCGTCGCGGAGATAGAGGCCAACTGGGCGAACATCGTTGGAGCCGATCGATTTCGAGCAGCGTGCGCGGTCATGCAGGAGTTGCTGGATGCGCTGGACCCTGTCGACTCGCGACGCTAGGCATCGGAACTCGACACACGTTCAGTCCTGACATCGTCATAACCAACCTATTGGTCCTCCCGTCGGTCGATGATGTGACTGCGACGACCTATCAGTCAACCGAAGGGACAACAGCATGACGGAAACTGCTGTTGATGCACTTGGCATCGCGAGGTCAGAGCTGACGCCCCGACTGAACGCAATCGCCACGACTGATTGGGATAAAGCAACTCCCTGCACCGAGTGGAACGTTCGGCAGTTGGTGAACCACGTCGTTGGTCTACATCATCGAATCGCGGGCCTGGTTAGCGGCGGCAGCCGAGGCGAATACATCGCGACACGAGAAGACGACTGGATCGGCAGCGACCACATCGCCGCATGGCATGAGGGAATCCGGGCATTGGATGAGGCGATCAACAGCGCCCAGAGTCTGGATATCACAGTCGCCTACCGGGTTCCGCTCTCAGCGCGGGACGCTGTGGGTCTCACAGCGTTTGATACTGCGGTCCACACCTGGGACGTGTCTCGCGCGATCGGAGTGGGAGAACAGATTGATGACGGGCTGGCGGATTTCGCGCTCGATTTCATCCGGTTTCTGCACAGTCAACCCGAATTGGCCACGCTTTTCCCCTTTACGGAGCGCGAACCGCCCGAAGGCGCGACAGTCCAGGTTCGGCTCCTCCAATTGGCGGGCCGCGATGCCTGATGCCCAGCCGACTCACCTACACGTTGAAGCGGAACTCCACGACGCTTCGGTGCCGATAAAACGTCGGCGCGGTTACCCAGACAGATCAGCCGGCATCATGACCGGATACCGCACGAATCGCGCTTCACTGAACGGGTGGAGCGTCGCACGACGTCGCGGATCAATTCCCATTGGCACGTAAGTCCTTCCGCCATTTGACTATGCGCTCGTCAGCGGAGTGATCGCGGCGACCTGGTCCCTCAACGCGCGACGCTCGGTCCGCAATTCGTAGTGCGACTGAAGGTTCATCCAGAACTCTTCGGAAGTTCCGAAGTATCGCGCTAGACGGATCGCCGTGTCGGCAGTAATACCGCGCTTACCGTGCACGATCTCGTTGATCCGACGCGGTGGAACCCCGATGGACACGGCCAGCTTGTTCTGCGTGATCCCGAAGCCCTCGATGAAGTCCTCCATCAGGATCTCACCTGGATGGATCGGCTCGATCAGATCACCCTCAGTGGTAGTCGACGAGTTCGACATCCTCCGCACCTCCTTCTCTCCAGACGAACCAGATACGCCATTGCGCGTTCACCCGGATGCTGTGCTGCCCACGACGGTCGCCGACGAGCCGCTCCAAGCGATTGCCCGGAGGGATTCGAAGATCCCCAACGACTTTCGCCGCATGGATCAGCTCCAGCTTCCTCAGTGTGGCGCGTTGGAGCATCCGGTCCACGCCCTTGACGTACTGCTCGTGCCAGATCTGTTCGGTGTCCATGTCACCAAACGATCTGATCACTGGAGCATCATATAACGACTTGCGTTATTAACGCTATACGTTAATTCGGAATTCCACCACGTCGCCGTCGGTCTGCTCGCCCGCAGTCACAGACCAAACTTGGCGCGAGCCTGTTGCGTCACGGGAGTGAATAGATTAACGAGGTTGCCATCTGGATCCCGGAATAGCAGCGCGCGATTACCCCAAGGCATGGTCGTCGGTTCTGTGACAACCTCGGCCACGCGGTCGCGGAGCCGCTCGTACTCGGCGTCCACGTCGTCGACGATGAACTCGAGAATCGCGCTGCGGTTGGCGGCCGGCTCAGCGGATCCTTGCCCGAACAACGGGACCGTCTTATCGCTGCCGATGGCAAGCGTGCCGACCGGTGTCGGGATTTCCGCAAACAGCTCATTTCCCCACACAGCAGCGGTTTCTGTAACCATCTCGTAGAAGGCAACCAGACGGCTGACATCTGCTGTGATGATGCGGGTCGAAACGAACTTCATCAGTCATCTCCTCGGGTGCCCGGCAGATAACCGGGTGGCTGCGGTGATAGGCGCTGATGCTAGATGCCCACACCGACAAATCCGCCCCGTCAGTTCTTCTTCTGCTGCCCAGACGTTGCTTGGAACCGGAACTCGACCACGTCGCCGTCGGCCATCACGTAGTCCTTGCCCTCCATGCGCACCTTGCCGGCCGCCTTGGCCGCCGGCATCGAGCCCGCGGCCATCAGGTCGTCGTAGGAGACGATTTCGGCCTTGATGAAGCCCTTCTCGAAGTCGGTGTGGATCACCCCGGCGGCCTTCGGCGCGGTGTCACCCTGGTTAATCACCCACGCGCGCGCCTCTTTTGGGCCTGCCGTTAGGTAGGTCTGCAGCTTGAGGGTGTGAAAACCCGCACGCGCCAACGCATCTAGACCACGCTGGGTCTGACCGATCGATTCGAGCAACTCGGCGGCCGATTCGTCGTCCAGCTCCTGCAGTTCAGACTCGATCTTCGCATCGAGGAACACCGCGTCGGCCGGTGCGACCATCGCGCGCAGCTCGGCCTCTCGGGCCTCGTCGGTCAGCACGGACTCGTCGGCGTTGAACACGTACAGAAACGGCTTGGTGGTCATCAGATTCAGCTCGCGCAACAGTGACGTGTCGACACCGGCGGCGAACAACGTCTTGCCCGAGTTCAGCACGGCCTCGGCGGCGACGGCAGCCTCGTGCACGGGCTTGCGGTCCTTGTTGTTGCGCGCCTCCTTCTCCAGCCGCGGGACGGCCTTCTCGAGTGTCTGCATGTCGGCCAGGATGAGCTCGGTCTCGATCACCTCGATGTCGGAGGCGGGATCGACCTTGCCGTCCACGTGCACCACGTCGTCGTCGGCGAAGACCCGCACCACCTGGCAGATCGCGTCACACTCGCGGATGTTGGCCAGGAACTTATTGCCCAGCCCGGCGCCCTCGGAAGCGCCCTTCACGATTCCGGCGATGTCGACGAACGTCACCGGCGCGGGCACGATCTTCTCGGAATCGAACATCTCCGCCAGCTTGTCCAGCCGTGGATCGGGCAGCGGGACGACGCCCTCGTTGGGTTCGATCGTCGCGAACGGATAGTTGGCCGCCACCACGTTGTTCCGGGTCAGCGCGTTGAACAGGGTCGACTTGCCCACGTTGGGCAAACCCACTATTCCAAGGCTCAGGCTCACGGGGAACCAAGTCTAGGGGTGCGGGCGGCGCCCGGCTCCGGGGACCGCTGACCACGGCGGACGGCGCACCCGAGCGTGGCACGCCCAGGATCCCTACAAGGTATTTACGGGCCTTTCGGCCCATTCCCGGTACGGTCTACATGTGTCAGCACAGCGGGCAAGTTCGACGGTGGAGGGTGCTCACCGTTCGATCCACCCCAAAATCCCAGGTGTGCCGTGGTACGCAGCGCTGCTCATCGCCGTGACCGCGACTGCGATCGGCTACGGGATCGACGCTGGTCAGAAGGAACTGACCCACGTCTTCGCAGGCTTCTACATCGCGGGCTGCGTGGCGGCGGTGCTGGCGGTACGCCAGGACGGCATCTTCACCACGATCATTCAGCCGCCGCTGATCCTGTTCGGCGCGGTCCCGGGCGCCTACTGGCTGTTCCACGACGCCAAGGTCGGCCGCCTCAAGGACCTGCTGATCAATTGCGGCTACCCGCTGATCGAGCGCTTCCCGCTGATGCTGGGCACGGCGGGCGTGGTCCTGGCGATCGGGCTGGCCCGCTGGTACTTCGGAAACGCTTACCCGACAAGCACAACGCCGCCGGCCACCCAGGACGCCGCGGGAGGCGGTGTCGCCGTCAAGTCCTTTTTCAACGGCATCGTCGCCAAAGCGCAGTCGGCGCTGCAGTCGGACGCGGACGCCGACGACACCGCGCACGCCGACGACACCACCGATTCCCGCCGCGGCCGCACGTCGGGCGCTTCGTCGCGGACCCGCCGCACGACGCGCACCACCCGCTCCACCACGCGTTCGGCGCGGACCCGCTCGCGGCATTCCCGCGACGCCCTCGACGACGGTTCCGAACCGGCTCAGCGGCCGAGGCGCAGCACCCGCAGCCGCGCATCGTCCCGCGATCACGACGCCGTCGACCCGGCACGTCGCTCCCGCCGCCGGCCCCGGCCGGACGTCGACCCCGACGCGCGTGGCCAATCGCCTCGCGAGCCGCGCACCCGCCGCAGTCCCTACGAGCGGCCCACCCCGCGGAGCAGCCGCTTCGACGGCTTCGAGTCCTACCGGGACAGATACGAGCCGCCCGGCGGCCCGAATTCCGGGGGCCGGCACGAGAGCCGCGATCCCTACGAAGCGTCCTACGAACCGAGGCGCCGGCGGTCCCCGTCGAACGGCTCCGGCGGGACGCATCACCCCATTTCGCAGGTCCGCTACCGGGGCGGCTCGCAAGAACCGCCGCGCGAGCCGCAGACCGAGCGCCGCACCCGCTCACGCACACCGGGACAATGGCCCGCCGAGTCGTGGGAGTACGACGTCTGAGGGGCCGCGCGGCTCAGCGAACTGACCGGATCTCGCGCGGCAGCGCGAACACCAGGGTCTCCTGCGCGGTCGTGACCGGCTGCACCACGTCATAGCCGCATTCGGCCAGCCGCGCCAGCACGCCTTCCACCAGGACTTCGGGGACCGACGCCCCCGAGGTGACGCCCACCGTGGTCACGCCGTCCAGCCACGCCGGGTCGATGTCGTCGGCCCAGTCGACCAGATGCGCGGCCGCCGCCCCGCCCCCCAGCGCGACTTCGACCAGCCGCACCGAATTCGAGGAATTGCGGGACCCCACGACGATCACCAGCTCACATTCGGGTGCCATCGCCTTCACGGCGACCTGCCGGTTCTGGGTCGCGTAGCAGATGTCGTCGCTGGGTGGGTCCTGCAGCTTCGGGAACCGTTGCCGCAGCCGGTCGACGATCTCCATGGTCTCGTCGACCGACAGCGTGGTCTGCGAGAGCCACACCACCTTGTTCTCGTCGCGCACCGTCACGTTGTCCACCGCGGCGACCCCGTCGACGAGTTGTACGTGGTCGGGCGCCTCCCCGGCGGTGCCGACCACCTCCTCGTGACCCTCGTGGCCGATGAGCAGGATGTCGTAGTCGTTGCGGGCGAATCGCCTGGCCTCGTTGTGCACCTTGGTCACCAGGGGGCAGGTGGCGTCGATGGTGTGCAGGTTCCGGTCGGCGGCCGCCGCGTGCACCGTGGGCGCGACACCGTGCGCGGAAAACACCACGATGGCGCCTTCGGGCACCTCGTCGGTCTCCTCGACGAACACCGCACCGGCCTTTTCCAGTGTGGTGACGACGTGGCGGTTGTGCACGATCTCATGGCGCACATACACCGGTGGGCCGTGCTTCTCAAGTGCGCGTTCCACGGTCTCCACGGCCCTGTCGACGCCCGCGCAGTAGCCACGCGGTTCGGCCAGCAGAACCCGCTTGCGGATGGAGTCTTGAGCTACCGATCGCGCTGGTCCTCCCACACGGCCGGGAATCCCCATGTCGATAGTCGGCGGCATGACGTCCAGGGTACTTAGTGCCGGCCCGGGCTTGCCAACTCGCGCCGGCGGGCTTGGACTTAGCCGCCGCTTAGGGCAATCTTGGACCCATGGGCACTGCACCGTATGGCGTTCGGCTGCTGGTCGGCGCGGCAACAGTCGCTGTCGAGGAGACCATCAGGCTGCCGAAAAGCATCCTGATGTACCCGATGACGCTGGCCAGCCAGGCTGCGCACATCGTGATGCGTTTTCAGCAGAACCTCGCCGAGCTGGCGATCAAGGGCGACAGCACCCTGGAATCGATCTTCCCGCCCAAGGACGAGAAACCGGAATGGGCGACCTTCGACGAGGACCTGGACGACGCGATCGACGGGGGATCCGGCGCGGCGCACAACGGCGGTGAGGGCGAGCGTCGGGCCGAGGGCCGCTTCGCGCTGTACTCGGTGGCCGACGCGCACGAAGACGCCGGCGCCCTGACCAACCACGCCCGGCAGTCGAAGGATCCGGCCGCCAAGGCATCGGCCCCGCAACCGGCTGTGGTCGCCGAACTGGACTACACGTCGCTGACGCTGGCGCAGCTGCGGGCCCGTCTGCAGTCGCTGAGCGTCGACGAACTCGAAGCCCTGCTCGCCTATGAGCAGGCCACCAAGGGCCGTGCGCCGTTCGAGACGCTGCTCGCCAACAGGATCACCCGCGCGAACGCGAAGTGACCCCGGCCGTTACCTCCGAACCGAATTCCGCCGAGAACCCGTTTCCGGTGCGCGCGGTGGCCATCCGGGTTGCGGGCTGGATCGACAAGCTGGGCACCGTCTGGGTCGAGGGCCAGCTCGCGCAGATCTCGATGCGGCAGGACGCCAAAACCGTGTTCATGGTGCTGCGTGACCCGGCCGCCGACATGTCGCTGAGTGTGACGTGCCCGCGCGATCTGGTGCTGAGCGCGCCGGTGCAGCTGGCCGAAGGCACCCAGGTGGTGGTGCGTGGCAAGCCGTCGTTCTATACAGGTCGGGGCACATTCTCGTTGCGGCTCAGCGAAATTCGCGCTGTCGGGGTGGGTGAGCTGCTGGCCCGCATCGACCGGCTGCGCCGGCTGCTGGATGCCGAGGGCCTGTTCGATCCTCGGCTCAAGCGACCGATCCCCTTCTTGCCCAACATGATCGGGTTGATCACCGGCCGGGCCAGCGCCGCCGAACGCGACGTGACAACCGTGGCGGCCGCTCGCTGGCCCGGGGTGCGGTTCGCGGTGCGCAACACCGCGGTCCAGGGCCCGGGCGCGGTCGCCCAGATCGTCGAGGCGCTGGGCGATCTCGATCGCGACGCCGAGGTCGACGTCATCGTGATCGCCCGCGGCGGGGGCAGCGTGGAGGACCTGCTGCCGTTTTCCGACGAGACGCTGTGCCGCGCCATCGTTGCGTGCCGCACCCCGGTGATCAGCGCGGTCGGCCACGAACCCGACAACCCGCTGTGCGATCTCGTCGCCGACGTCCGCGCGGCGACTCCCACCGACGCGGCGAAGAAAGTGGTGCCCGATACCGGCGCCGAGCAGCGGGGGGTCGACGACCTGCGCCGGCGCAGCGCGCAGGCGTTGCGCAACTGGGTGGCCCGCGAGCAACGGGCGCTGGCCCAGGTCCGCAGCCGTCCGGTGCTGGCCGAGCCGCTGGCGGCGTTGACGGCGCGCGCCGAGGAGGTGCACCGCGCGCGGTCGGCGATTCGCCGCGACATCGCCCGGCTGGCCGCTAGCGAGAGTGAGCGTGTCGGCCACCTGAGCGCGCGGTTGGCCACGTTGGGGCCGGCGGCCACGCTGGCGCGCGGTTACGCCATCGTGCAAATCACCGTGCAAGCCGTCGGGGCGATCAGCAACCGGGTGCTCCGGTCGGTCGACGACGCCCCGGCGGGCACGCGCCTGCGGGTACGCGTGGCCGACGGCGCGGTGGCCGCCGTCAGCGAGGGAGGGACGGATGGCGGGTAAAGCGAATGGCGGCGGCGACCCTGCCGCCCCGCACGAGGGCGAGTCGATTACACCCATTAGTCATTTGGGTTATGAAGCGTGCCGGGATGAACTGATCGAAGTCGTGCGGCTGCTGGAGCAGGGTGGCCTGGATTTGGACGAGTCGCTGAAATTGTGGGAAAGAGGAGAGCAGCTGGCTAAACGCTGCGAACAACACTTAGCTGGCGCACGCAAGAGAATCGAAGACGCGCTCGCCGCCGGCGGCGCCGAGGACGCCTGAAATCGGAAACCCGGAGGTCGCTGGTGGAAAAATTGATGGCAAACTGGAACACGTTACATTTCTTCGGCTAAGCTAGCCGGACTATGGGTGATGTATCGCTGACGGCCGAACTGGGCCGTGTCCTGGTCACCGGGGGCTCCGGATTCGTCGGCGCCAACCTGGTGTCCACCTTGCTCGACCGCGGGCATCAGGTCCGCTCCTTCGACAGAGTGCCCTCGCCGCTGCCACCACACCCGCAGCTCGAGGTGTTGCAGGGCGACATCACGGACACGGCCGTGTGCGCCCAGGCGGTCGACGGCATCGACACCGTCTTCCACACCGCGGCGATCATCGATCTGATGGGCGGCGCGTCCGTGACCGACGAATACCGGCAGCGCAGTTTCGGGGTCAACGTCGGGGGCACCGAGAACCTGGTCCGCGCCGGGCAGGCGGCCGCGGTGCAGCGCTTCGTCTACACCTCGTCCAACAGCGTCGTGATGGGCGGCCAGAACATCGCCGGCGGCGACGAGACGCTGCCCTACACCAACCGGTTCAACGACCTGTACACCGAGACCAAGGTGGTCGCCGAGCGATTCGTCTTGGGGCAGAACGGGGTCGACGGCCTGTTGACGTGTGCGATCCGGCCCAGCGGGATCTGGGGCCGCGGCGACCAGACCATGTTCCGCAAGCTCTTCGAAAGCGTGATCGCCGGCCACGTCAAGGTGCTGATCGGGCGCAAATCGGCCCGGTTGGATAACTCGTACGTGCACAACCTGATTCACGGTTTCATCCTGGCCGCCCAGCACCTGACGCCCGGCGGCACCGCGCCCGGGCAGGCGTACTTCATCAACGACGCCGAACCGATCAACATGTTCGAGTTCGCCAGGCCGGTGGTCGAGGCCTGCGGGGAGAAATGGCCCCGCGTGCGGGTGAACGGCCCCATGGTACGCGCGGCGATGACAGGTTGGCAGCGGCTGCATTTCCGGTTCGGGATACCCGCACCGCTGCTCGAGCCGCTCGCCGTCGAGCGACTGTATTTGGACAACTTCTTCTCGATCGCGAAGGCGTCGCGGGATCTCGGGTATCAGCCCCTGTTCACCACCGAGCAGGCGCTGTCGGAATGCCAGTCCTACTACGTGGAGATGTTCGACCAGATGAAGCGGAAAGCTTTGACGGACAAGGCATCCGTCTAGCGGAAGCTCACCATCTCGCTGCCCCAGGCCGCGCGGATGTCGGCGTCGACGTCGTGCGCGAGGGCGTCACCGCGGCCGATGATCAGGCAGGAACGGTCGTCGTGTGTGTACGGCGTCCATTCCGGCTCGCCGGGGGGACCCGCGGGCGTGGCGTGCGCGGCGAAGTTGATCCATCGGGTGCGCACCCGCTTGGATACCGCCTTGGCGGTCTTGGCGCCGCCGAGCTTCAGCGTGGGATCCTTGGGCCCGCCGAGATTGCCCCAGACGAACGGCAATTCGGTGGCGTGCGCCGCGCCGACCATCAACAGCCGCAGCAGCGGGGTCGCGTAGTCGAACCGGTACAGATACACCGGCGCCACGCGGGAGTGCCCCTCGGCGAGCCACACCGACGGCATCCGGAAGCCGACGTCGGTCGCGATGCTCAAACTCCTTGCCTTGCGCCGTCTTCGCGAATACGTGGTGCCGATCTGCTCCTCGGTGGGCAACTGCAGATCGGGTTGTTCGGCGGCGATCTGGTCGAACATCGACGTGATCGCGCGCGGAGTGATCGGCACCAGCGCGGACCTCATCAACCGGAAGAGCGCCGCCTCATGCTTGTTGGTACCGATGATCAGCGGGACCGGATGCGAACGGCCCTCTTGGGCCAGCTTGACCGGGTAGTCGCTCAGCACGTCGCCGTCGACTATCGGGACGAACGCCACCCTTCCCGGGTTACGCACCGGCACCTCGTCGAACACCCGTTGTGTCGCGGCCAGAATCGCGGCCATCGGCATCTCGAGCAGTCGACGGGGTTCCGACGGGGCGATGCCGAGCCGGTCGACAAACGCCCGGGCCACCCGGCCGGCGCTTTCGCGGTCGTACACCGAGGTGGCCGGCGAGCTCTGCGCGATCGCCCGGGCGAACAAACCTTCGGCGGCGGGGCTGGCCAGCAGCGTGGTGACGAGCCCGCCCCCGGCGGACTCGCCGAACAGCGTGACCCGCCGCGGATCACCGCCGAAGGCGGCGATGTTGTCGCGCACCCACTCCAGCGCCGCCACCACGTCGCGCAGTCCGACGTTCGAGTCGAAATGCCGCCCCGCGGTGTCGAATGACGACAGGTCGAGAAAGCCGATCACCCCGAGCCGATAGTTGACGGTGACCACGACGACGTCGCCGTGGCCGACCAGCCTGCGGCCGTCATAGAGCGTCTGGCTGCTCGACCCCAGCACGTAGGCGCCGCCGTGCAGCCAGACCAGCACCGGCTTGGCGTCACCGGGCCGGACGTCCGCCGAAGCCCAGACGTTGAGCCGCAAGCAGTCTTCGCCCTGCGGCGCGCCCAAATCCATTGGCATGTTGGGAAATACCGGTTGCGGGCAGGCCGGCCCGAAAGCGGTGGCATCGATGACCTCGGCGCACCGCGCGGGCGGTTGGGGCGCCCGGAACCGCAGCTCGCCCGCGGGGGCCGTCGCGTACCGGATGCCCTTCCACGCCTTAACGCCGCCGTCTTGGATGCCGCGGACCGGGCCGTAGCTGGTTTCGACCACCAGGTCATCGATCGCCATGCGCGCGCACAATCTCCTTCAAGACTCTAGAAAAGGCGTTGCGTGAGGAACTCGACCACTCGCTTACGGGCTTCGTACGCGGGGTGGCCGTCGACTTCGCGGACCTCGTCGGTGAGCACCGAGTGCGCCATCTTGCCGAAACCGTGCTGATTGCCGGCGCCCGAATCGATGTCGATCACCTCGAACGCGTCGCCGAGGCGCTCCTTGAGCGTCACGAACCGCTCGCCGGGCGCCATCTTGTCCTCGCTGAACCGCAAACCCATGGCGCACAGGCCGTCATTGGCGCACCGATCGACCACGGTGGCCAGCTCCGACTCACTCATGCCCGGGTCTCGGCGCCGCGCGGCGCCCAGCGGGAACGGGACCGACGGCTGCGAGAGCACCGGCGCCAGCACGCTGTCGTCGACCGCGGCGGCCAGTGCGAACCCGCCGGTGAAGCACTGGCCGATCACGCCGACGCCTTTGCCCGGCGTCGACGCGTTCAGATCACGCGCCAGCGCGCGCAGGAACAACGCCACCGGCCGCTGCTTGTTCAGCGCGAGCGCCGCGAATTCCCTTGCCACACAGGCCCGCCCGAGGGCAGTCGCAGCGTAACCGGCCGTCTTGGCCTTGCCCGGTTCGCCGAACAGTGACGGCATGGCGACGGTGAGGCCGTTGTCCACCAGGTGATTACCGAGGGCGAGCACGCCGGGATGAATCCCCGGGATCTCGGGAATCAGCACCACCCCGGGGCCGGCGCCCTTGCGGTAGACGTCGTGGGTGTATCCGCCGCCGCTGAACGGTGCCGCCGACCATCCGGACAGATCAGCCTCTGGTGCAGTCACGTTGACAGGGTCCCCTTGGGTGGGCGAGTGGGCTAGCGGCTCGGCAAGGGCGGTTGCGATTGCGTCGCCGCCGCCAGCGTACGGAACTGGTCGGCGTTCCCGGCGCCGGTTACCGCAATCTGGGTGGCGCCGCCCGCAGCGCCCAGGCGGGTCGTCCACACCGGCTCGGCGTCGACGCCGTCCTGGCCGGAACCCTGGTAGACGACCCACCTGGTCCCGTCGACGTCGACCGTTCCGGTCGGGTAGGCCGACGGATGAATCGAGTTGACGAGCTTGTCCTCGTCGGCGTTGCTCTGGGTCAGGCTCAGGTACATGCCGGTCGGACCGATATAGCCGACCACCGAGACCGGCGCGTTCACCCGTTGACCGCTGGCCGGGTCGACCCGCCCACCCTCGATGCCACTGCGGTGGCCGGAGTTGGCCTGCCAGCCGGCGGGCAGCCGCGGCTGGCGGATCGGAAAGCCGAGCGCGGAAGCGTCGGCACGCAGGGCCGCCCCGGCGTCGTAGGACGGGACGGTGCCTCGCTGGCTACCGAGCTGGAACGAGCACATGCCCAGCATGCCCGCCAGCGCAACGCACCCGATCACCAGCGGAATCAGGGACCAGAACATGTCCCGGCCGTCCTGCAGCAGCCGGGGCTTCGCCGGCCTGGGGACCGGGCCGGCCTGCGGAGAGCGCGGGCCGGCTACGTTCCCATCGAGCTGGGCATTCGGCGGCGGCTCCTGCGTCATCCCCCGAGTATCCCAGTTCCAGCGGACCGATCCGCTTCTGGGACAATCACCAACCATGACAGTTGAGGGCGACCGCTCGACCGCCACCACCGGCCGGGCTTCGGCGCAGGGCCGACCGCGCGGTGAGGCACCAGACCGCAACCTGGCCTTGGAACTGGTACGCGTCACCGAGGCCGGCGCCATGGCCGCAGGTCGCTGGGTGGGCCGCGGCGACAAGGAGGGCGGCGACGGGGCGGCCGTCGACGCGATGCGCGAGCTGGTCAACACGGTGTCGATGCGCGGCGTCGTGGTCATCGGCGAGGGCGAGAAGGACCACGCCCCGATGCTCTACAACGGCGAGGAGGTGGGCAACGGCGACGGCGCCGAGTGCGACTTCGCCGTGGACCCGATCGACGGCACCACGCTGATGAGCAAGGGCATGCCCAACGCCATCTCCGTGCTGGCGGTCGCCGACCGCGGCGCGATGTTCGACCCGTCGGCGGTGTTCTACATGAACAAGATCGCCGTGGGGCCCGACGCCGCGCACGTGCTGGACATCACCGCGCCGATCGGCGACAACATTCGCGCGGTCGCCAAAGTCAAAGGGCTGTCCGTGCCGGACATGACGGTGTGCATCCTGGACCGGGCGCGGCACGCGCAGCTGATCCAGGACGTGCGGGACACCGGCGCCCGGATCCGGTTGATCACCGACGGCGACGTGGCCGGCGCGATCTCGGCGTGCCGTCCCGGTTCCGGCACCGACATGCTGGCCGGCATCGGCGGCACCCCGGAGGGCATCATCACCGCCGCGGCCATCCGCTGCATGGGCGGCGAGATCCAGGCCCAGCTGGCCCCCAAGGACGACGAGGAACGCCAGAAGGCGCTCGGCGCCGGCTACGACCTCGACCAGGTGCTGACCACCAGGGACCTGGTGTCCGGCGAGAACGTCTTCTTCTGCGCGACCGGAGTGACCGATGGCGACCTGCTCAAGGGCGTGCAGTACTACCCCGGCGGTTGTACCACGCAGTCGATCGTGATGCGGTCGAAGTCGGGCACCGTCCGGATGATCGAGGCCTATCACCGGCTTTCGAAGCTCAACGAATACTCCGCCATCGACTTCACCGGCGACAGCAAAGCCGCCTACCCGCTCCCCTAACCCAACGAAGAGGAACGCAAATACATGGCCCCGGACGCACAAGACGCCGAATACCGCATCGAGCACGACACCATGGGCGAGGTCCGGGTACCCGCAAAAGCGTTGTGGCGGGCGCAAACCCAGCGCGCGGTCGAAAACTTCCCGATCTCCGGTCGCGGCCTGGAGCGCACTCAGATCCGCGCGCTGGGCCTGCTGAAGGGGGCCTGCGCACAGGTCAACAAGGACCTCGGTTTGCTCGCACCCGAGAAGGCCGACGCGATCATCTCCGCGGCCGCCGAGATCGCCGACGGCAAGCACGACGACCAGTTCCCCATCGACGTCTTCCAGACCGGCTCGGGCACCAGCTCCAACATGAACACCAACGAGGTGATCGCCAGCATCGCGGCCGCCAACGGCGTCACCGTGCACCCCAACGACGACGTCAACATGTCGCAGTCGTCGAATGACACGTTCCCCACCGCGACCCACATCGCGGCCACCGAAGCCGCTGTGCGCCATCTCATCCCGGCGCTAGAGGTGTTGCACGACGCGCTGGCCGGCAAGGCCCGCGAGTGGCACACCGTGGTCAAGTCGGGCCGCACCCACCTCATGGACGCCGTGCCGGTGACGCTCGGCCAGGAATTCAGCGGATACGCCCGGCAGATCCAGGCAGGCATCGAGCGGGTGCGCGCGACGCTGCCCCGGCTGGGCGAGCTGGCCATCGGCGGCACCGCCGTGGGCACCGGCCTCAACGCCCCCGACGGCTTCGGCGCCAAGGTGGTCGAAACGCTGATCGCGTCCACCGGTTTGAGCGAATTACGCACCGCCAGTAACTCTTTCGAGGCTCAGGCCACGCGCGACGGACTGGTCGAGGCTTCCGGCGCGCTGCGCACCATCGCGGTGTCGCTGACCAAGATCGCCAACGACATCCGCTGGATGGGGTCGGGGCCGCTGACCGGCCTGGCCGAGATTCAGCTGCCCGACCTGCAGCCGGGCAGCTCGATCATGCCGGGCAAGGTCAATCCCGTTCTGCCCGAGGCGGTTACCCAGGTCGCCGCGCAGGTGGTCGGCAACGACGCCGCGGTGGCCGTCGGCGGCCTGTCCGGTGCCTTCGAGCTCAACGTCTACATCCCGATGATGGCCCGCAACATCCTCGAATCCTTCAAGCTGCTGAGCAACGTGTCCAAGCTGTTCGCGGAGCGCTGCATCGTCGGGCTCAAGGCCAACGTCGAGCACCTGCGCGAGTTGGCCGAGTCGTCGCCGTCGATCGTGACGCCGCTGAACTCGGCGATCGGTTACGAGGAGGCCGCCGCAGTGGCCAAGCAGGCGCTCAAGGAACGCAAGACGATTCGTCAGACCGTGATCGATCGCGGCCTGATCGGCGAGAAGTTGTCGGTCGAGGAACTCGACCGACGGCTCGACGTCCTGGCGATGGCCAAGGTCAAGCCCGAAGACTGAGCCGGCCGTCATCCGGTGACGGCGGTAGGTCGACGAGAGTAAGGGTGGTTTTCCATGACGGCTCCTCCGAGCGGTCCCTATGGTCAGGGGCCCTACGGCAGCAACCCCTATGGGCAGGAGCCGGATTGGGGTGGCCAGCAGCAGGGTGGCCCCGGCCCTTACCCGCAGGGTGTCCCCTACCCGCCGGGTAGTACGGGTCCCTATCCGCAGGGCGGCCCTTACGCGCCGGGCGGCACCGGCCCGTACCCGCCGGGCGGTACCGGCCCCTACCCGTATCCGCCCCCCGGTGGCGCCCCCTACCCAAATCCGCAGTATCCCCAACCCGCACTGCAGTTTCCGCCTGGCGGCGGCCCGGGCGGGCCCTACCCGCCAGGACCGCCGCCGGGCGGTTCCGGCTCGAAGCTTCCGTGGCTGATCGTGGCCGGTCTGGTCGTGCTGGCGGTCATCGCGCTGGTGGCGACGCTGCTGGTGATGCGAGGCGGCCACGACAACAAGGCGTCCACCGCCCCCGCGACGACGAGCACCTCGGTCGCGCAGCCGAAGAACTCTGCGCAGAACGCGACCGACTGCACCCCGAACGTGTCGGGTGGCGAGATGCCCCGTACCGACTCGATCGCCGCAGGCAAGCTGTCGTTCCCGGCCAGCGCGGCGCCGGGGGGGTGGACGGTGTTCTCCGATGACCAGGGACCGAACCTGATCAGCGGGCTGGGTGTGGCGCAGGACGTGCCCGGCGCCAATCAATGGATGATGACGGCCGAGGTCGGCGTCACCAATTTCGTCTCCAGCATGGACCTTACGGCCCAGGCCACGAAGTTGATGCAATGCATCGTCGCGGGTCCCGGCTACGCGAACGCGCAGCCCACACTCGGGCCGACGAAGACGTCATCGATCACCGTCGACGGCACCAAGGCCGTCCGTGTCGACGCCGACGTGACGATCGCCGATCCCAGTCGCAACGTCAAGGGCGACTCCGTCAGCATCATCGCCGTCGACACCAAGCCGGTCACCGTCTTCATCGGCAGCACACCCATCGGTGACACGGCCTCGGCGGACCTCGTCGGCAAAATCATTGCCGCGCTGAAGGTCTCGAAGTCCTGACGCGCAGCGCGCCCGGCTAACCGGCCGGGCCCGCCGGCGCCGAGATGTGGGTGGCCTCCGACCGCCCGCGCAGCACCGTGGAATAGCACTCGGCCCACTGGCCGCGCTCGGCCTCGCCCGCGGCATCGATAGCGGCCGCCGAGCACAGGATCCGCCGGTCGGAGGTCTTAGCGAGGTCGGCCAGGCGCGCGGCCTCGTTGACGGCGTCACCGATCACGGTGTATTCGTAGCGGTTCTCGGCGCCGATGTTGCCGGCGAACACCCGTCCCGCCGAGACCCCGATGCCGAAATCGACGGGTAGCCGCCGCAGTTGAGAGCCGAGCGCACGGGCGGTCGCCAATGCCGATGAGGCGGGCTCGCTGGTCGGCAATGGCACCCCGAAGACCGCCAGCGCGGCGTCGCCGGCAAACTTGTTGATCAGCCCGTGATGTTCGTCGACGGCGTCCACGACGATCCGGAAGAAGTCGTTGAGCACCTCCGCGACTTCCTGCGGGGGCCGGCTTTCCGCGAGGTGGGTGGATCCCACCAGGTCGATGAAGAGCACCGCCGCCTCGACCACGTCTCCCGACAGGGACGCCCCCTCGGTGAGGGCGCGCTGCGCGACATCGGCCCCGACGTGCCGCCCGAACAGGTCGCGCAGCCGATCCCGCTCGGCGAGCCCGGCCACCATGCGGTTGAATCCCGTTTGCAGACGCCCTATCTGGGACCGTTCGTAGGCCCCCACATACGTCTCCATGCGGCCGTGCTCGATCTCGGCCATCGCGTCGACGACCTCGCCGACCGGATCCGAGATGGACCGCGAGGTCAGCATCATGGTGGGCAGCCCGAGTACCAGCGCCGCAAGCGATACCACAAGAATCGGCCCGTCCAGCGATGCGGACTTCTCGATCAGCCACCCGTAGGAGCGGAGAACGACCAGCGTCGCGATGACGAAGAGGGGGAATGCGCTGCACAGGAACCACAGCAGAACCAGCCGGGCGTATACGCTCGGCACCGCCAGTCGCGGCTCGGCCCCCAGCGTGGCGGCGCGCATGATGGGCCGCAGCGTGCGTTGCGCGAGCAGCATCCCGGTGCCTGCGGCCGCCGATCCGCCGAGGAGCACGCCGAGCACGACGGGCAGCAGCAGCTGCGGCCCGCCAGACAGATTCAGCAGGATGAAGATCCCACCGGTCAATGTCCAGGACGTCACCATGATCGCCGACTGATGCCCGGGCAGCTTCATCACGGCTTCGCGTTGTTGCGGGGAGGGTTCGTCGCCCGCGACGTACCAGCGCGCGGTGGGGGCCAGGCTGACGGCGCCGCCCACCGCGACACTGACGATCCCCAGCACGATGAGCAGCACCACCGTCACCGTGTTCTGCCGCGCGAAATCGGCGTTGGCGCCGACGGATGTGTGGCCCCGCAAGGGAATCAAGATGGCTGCCGCTGCGACGGCGGCCAGAACGTAGGACAGGCTCAGATCCAGCCCGTACTGAAACAGCCACCGTCGGAAAGACTTTGGTTGTTCCTCGGCGGGCTGCCGCGCCGGGCCACGCCATGGTCGCGAAACCCGATCCCGAAGCCAGCTCACGGTGATCACCTTACGAAGGTATCCGCGTGCGGCCCGAAATTTGCTCTAAGCACCGTTGTTAGGCCCGCCGGAGTTCTGCCCGGGGATGTCGGTGATCGGAAAGTTCGGCATCGGTTTCGGCGAGGGCGTGTTGGGCAACGTGGGGATGTCGCCGGGTGGGATGTCGTGCAGGCCGTTGACAGGCGGGCCGTTCTCCCGGCTGCCGTAGCTGCTGCCGGGAGCGCGCGGCCCCAGCAGGTCGCTGACCGTCACCAGCCGGTAACCGTTGGCCTTGAGCACCGGGATGAACTGGTACACCAGGTCGACGGTGCTCGAGTAGGTGCTGTGCAGCAGCACGACGGAGCCCGGCTTGATGTAGGTCATCAGCATGTAGCGCGTCGCCGCCGTGTTGGAGTCGTTCGCCCAATCGAAAGGTATTACATCCCAGAGGATTTCGGCCAGACCAAACTGCCCGGCGGTCTGGCGCACCACCGGGTCTGACAGGCCGCCCGCCGGGCGGTACAGGTTCGGGGTGCGCCCGGTCGCGGCGGTGATCGCGTTGTTGGCCTTGGAGAACTGGGCGGCGATGTCCTCACGCGGGATCGTGGTCATGTTGGGGTGTTCCCAGGTGTGGCTGCCGATCTCCATCCCCGCGTCGGCAATGCGCTTGGCCCCGGCCGGGTTGGCGGCAACCTTGTTGCCGATTAGGAAGAAGGTGGCCTTGGCGTCGTTCTCCTTCAGGATCTGCAGCAACCGCTCGTCGAATGGTCCCGGCCCGTCATCGAAGGTCAGTGCGACGCACTTGACGACCGAGCAGCTCAGGTCGTCGGCACGCGTCACGTGGCCCGTCAGCCCGCCGATCACCAGCACGGCGACGGCCGCCGCCACACCGACCACCGTGCGCCAGTAGCGCCAGGCCTGGGTGTCGGGTCGTTTCGCCACCGTGGAAGTTTATCGAAGTGACGCCCACCCGGGATCGAGCGCGCCGGCCGGCCCCCTCACTGCGGTCCGGCGATCTCCTCGAGCATCTCGGTGACCAGGGCGGCGATCGGCGACCGCTCGCTGCGCAACAGGGTGATGTGGGCGAACAACGGATGGCCCTTGAGCTTCTCGATCACCGCCGCGACCCCGTCGTGGCGACCCACCCGCAAGTTGTCGCGCTGCGCGATGTCGTGCGTCAGCACCACCCGCGATCCGGCACCCAACCTGGACAGCACGGTGAGCAAAACGTTGCGCTCCAGCGACTGCGCCTCGTCGACGATGACGAACGAGTCGTGCAGCGACCGGCCCCGGATGTGGGTCAGCGGCAGCACTTCGAGCATGCCGCGGGACAGCACTTCCTCGAGCACCGCCGGGCTCGCCAGACCCTCGAGGGTGTCGAAGACGGCCTGCGCCCACGGGCCCATCTTTTCGCTCTCGCTGCCGGGCAGATACCCCAGCTCCTGGCCGCCGACGGCGTAGAGCGGGCGGAAGACGACCACCTTGCGCTGGGTGCGCCGCTCCAGCACCGCCTCCAGCCCCGCGCACAACGCGAGCGCCGACTTGCCGGTGCCGGCCTTGCCGCCCAGCGACACGATGCCTACCGACTCGTCGAGCAACAGGTCGAGCGCGACGCGCTGCTCGGCGGAGCGGCCGCGCAGTCCGAACGCCTCGCGGTCGCCGCGCACCAGCTGAACGCGTTTGTCCGCGTTGACCCGGCCCAGCGCGTGTGAGCTGCCGCCGAGTAGCCGAACACCGGTGTGGCAGGGCAGGTCTCGTGCCTCCGCCAGATCGATCTCGCCATCGGTGAACAGCGCGTCGATGTCCTCGGTGGCGGTCTCGATCTCGCGCATCCCCGACCATCCCGAGACGACGACGTCCTGTGCGTGGTATTCGTCGGCGGCCAGCCCCACTGCGGCGGCCTTGACCCGAAGCGGAATGTCCTTGCTGACCAACGTAACTCGCTTGCCTTCGGCCGCGAGGTTGGCGGCGCAGCTCAGGATCCGCGAGTCGTTGCTGTCGCCGCGGAAGCCCGCCGGCAGCACCGAGGGGTCCGTGTGGTTGAGCTCGACGTGCAGCGAACCACCTTGTGTCCCAACGGGAATAGGCTGATCCAGCCGTCCGTGTTCCAGGCGCAGGTCGTCGAACAGACGCAGCGCCTGGCGGGCGAACCAGCCCAGCTCGTGGTGATGGCGTTTGGCCTCCAGCTCGCTGATCACCACCAACGGAACCACCACCTCGTGCTCGGCGAACCGGCTGCACGCCCAGGGGTCGGACAGCAGCACGGAAGTGTCGATCACGTAGGTCCGGATATCGGTCACGTAGCGCTCCTCGAGCGGGATGAGCCCGCGCGGACCCGCACAGGCATGTTGACGGGAACCGCAGCACCAGGACCGGGGCCGGTCCTTCCGTGACGGGAGGTGCCGCCCTGGCAGCAGAGCATGACGCTGACCATCGAGAAACGACGCTACTCCCGTGGCCGCACCCCCGCTGTGCAGGCGCGCCGAGACCCTAACGCGCGCGAAACGACTCCCTAGCTGACGATGAAGCGCCGCAATTCGGGCTCGTCGGCGAGCCCCCATGCGGTGATGCGGTCGGAGATCGCCTGACGCAGCTGCTCCGGGCCGAAAATGCCTGCCTTCTCAACGTTGCGCACCTTGTCCCGGTACGCGTCGATATCGGCGCCCGGCACCTGCAGGTCGGCCGCACGGGCCGCGATCGCCGCGATCGTCTCGTCGCGGGTGTACTCGAGGCAGTGCGCGACGAGGTTGGAGAAGAACAGCTCGTGGCGGCGCTCGTCGCGGGCGATCCGGTCGACGAGGCCGGCCAGGATCGGCTCCTCGAGCTGTGCGGCCAGGTTTTCGCAGAACACGGCGTGGGTGCGTTCGACCAGCGCCATATGCACCAGGATCTCCACCTGCGAGTAGGTGTCGGCGCGGTAGCCCTTCATGACGTACTGGACGCGTGCCTCTTCGTTGGCGGTCGGGTCGACCTCGCGGGTCACCACCAGATACTCGCGCAGCGCGATCGCGTGCAGGTGCTCCTCGGCGGTCCAGCGGCCCAGCCAGCGGCCCCAGTAGTCCTCCAAGATGAAGTGCTCGACCAGCTCGCGGTGGTGCGCGGCGAGGTTGTCCTTGAGCAGCAGCATGATCTCGCAGGCGTCGGTCAACGGCCTCGGCAGCGTCATCGACGACGGGTCCCAGTCGCGTCCACCGAGGAAGGCGAAGTTCTCGCCCCGTTCGAACGGCACGTAGTCGTGCGCGAACCAGAGTTCTTCGGTGGACAGGTGGCGGTCGACGTTCGCTTCGACCACCGGCTCGAGTTCCAGGGTCAGCGCGTTAGCGACAGGTCTTTCAGCCATGAAGTAACTGTAACCGACGGACACAGACGTATGAAACTGCCCGGGTCGTGTCGCGGCCCTCGGCCGGATTAGCGGGCGGCCGGGCTCCACTCCCAGAGCCCCTCGTACGGCGGAGACCTAGAGCGCGAGGCCCGGGTAGAGCGGGTTGGCGTCCAACAGTTCGGCCGCGGCCGCGCTGACCCGTTCGGCGGTGCCATCGACCAGCGAGTACTTGGCCTTGGAGGTACCTTCCGGCTTCGTGTTGGCCAGAACATCGACTATCAGCTCGGCCACCCGGTCGAAGTCCGCCGGACCGAAGCCGCGGGTCGTGAGCGCCGGGCTGCCGAGCCGGATGCCGCTGGTGTACCAGGCGCCGTTGGGGTCGGCGGGGATGGCGTTGCGGTTGGTGACGACGCCGGCGTCCAACAGGGCCGACTCAGCCTGGCGCCCGGTCAAGCCGAACGATCTGACGTCGAGCAGCACGATGTGGTTGTCGGTGCCCCCGGTGACCAGCTGGGCATCGCGCTTGAGGAAGCCGTCGGCCAGGGCCTGGGCGTTGTCCGCAACCCGCTGCGCGTAGGCCTGGAACGAGGGCTGCCTCGCCTCGGCGAGCGCGACCGCCTTGGCCGCCATCACATGCGACAGTGGCCCGCCGAGCACCATCGGGCAGCCCTTGTCGACGGCGTCGGCGTACTCGGGTTGGCACAGGATGAGGCCGCCGCGCGGACCGCGCAGCGACTTGTGCGTCGTCGTGGTCGTGACGTGGGCATGCGGCACCGGATCCTCGTCGCCGGTGAACACCTTGCCCGCCACCAGGCCGGCGAAATGCGCCATGTCCACCATCAGGGTGGCACCGACCTCGTCGGCGATCTCACGCATCGTCGCGAAGTTGACCCGGCGCGGGTAGGCGGAGTAGCCGGCCACGATGACGAGCGGCTTGAATTCACGCGCGGCGGCCGCGACGGCGCCGTAGTCGATGAACCCGGTGTCGCGGTCGGTGCCGTAACTGCGCTGGTGAAACATCTTGCCGGAGATGTTGGGCCGGAAGCCGTGGGTGAGGTGGCCGCCGGCATCCAGCGACATGCCCAGCAACCGCTGGTTGCCCAGCTTGCCGCGCAGCTCCTCCCAGTCGGCCTCGGACAGGTCGTTGACGTGCTTGGCTCCGGCCTCGGCCAGACCGGGCGCCTCGACCCGCGTTGCCAGGATCGCCCAGTACGCGACCAGGTTGGCGTCGATGCCCGAGTGGGGTTGCACGTACGCATGGGGCGCGCCGAACAGCTCGCGGGCGTGCTCGGCGGCGATTCGTTCGACGGTGTCGACGTTCTGACATCCGGCGTAGAACCGATGTCCGATGGTGCCCTCGGCGTACTTATCCGAGAGCCAGGTGCCCATGGTCAGCAGCACGGCCGGCGACGCGTAGTTCTCACTGGCGATCAGCTTCAGCGAACCACGTTGGTCGGCAAGCTCTTTGCGCGTCGCCTCGGCGATGCGAGGTTCGACGGACTCGACGACCTGCAGTGCCGCCTGGTATGCGGCGCTCGCGGTATCCGCGTATTCGGCGCCTGGTGATGTGGTCGAGTTGGCGGTGCGGGTCAAGTCGGCTGACATGAGGACGAGACTAGTCGGCCGACTAACCGACAGCGAGGGCGCTCGCGCTATCCAGCGCCACTTTTAGCCAGCCCAGCCGCCGGGCTCCTGCGCGCTCCTGCGACACTTGCACCATGCCGCGGCTTAGCGAGCCGAGCCCTTACGTAGAGTTCGACCGGAAGCAATGGCGCGCGCTTCGCATGTCGACGCCGCTGGCCCTCACCGAGGACGAGCTCGTCGGCCTGCGGGGCCTGGGTGAACAGATCGACCTGCTGGAAGTAGAAGAGGTCTACCTGCCGCTGGCCCGGCTCATCCACCTGCAGGTCGCCGCGCGCCAGGGCCTGTTCGCGGCCACCGCCGAATTCCTCGGTGAACCCCAGCAAAACCCGGACCGGCCCGTGCCGTTCATCATCGGGGTGGCCGGCAGCGTCGCGGTCGGCAAGTCGACGACCGCCCGCGTGCTGCAGGCGCTTTTGGCACGCTGGGACCATCACCCCCGGGTGGACCTGGTCACCACCGACGGTTTCCTGTACCCGAATGCCGAGCTGGATCGGCGAAACCTGATGCACCGCAAGGGCTTTCCGGAAAGCTACAATCGTCGGGCGTTGATGCGGTTCGTGACCTCGGTCAAGTCCGGTTCGGACTACGCGTGCGCGCCGGTGTACTCGCACCTGAAATACGACATCATCCCCGGGGCCAAGCATGTGGTCCGCCACCCCGACATCCTGATCCTGGAGGGCCTCAACGTTCTGCAGACAGGTCCGACCCTGATGGTGTCGGACCTGTTCGACTTCGGCGTCTACGTCGACGCCCGAATCGAAGACATCGAGCAGTGGTACGTCTCGCGATTCCTGGCCATGCGCAGCACCGCCTTCGCGGATCCCGAATCGCACTTCCACCACTACTCGGCGTTGAACGACACCAAGGCGGTGGCCGCCGCTCGCGAGATCTGGCGGTCGATCAACCGCCCCAACCTGGTCGAGAACATCCTTCCGACCCGGCCGCGCGCCACCTTGGTGCTGCGCAAGGACGCCGACCATTCCATCAACCGGCTGCGGCTGCGCAAGCTTTAGCGAACCGCGTGGGCCGGTCACGCCTCGAGGCGGCGCAATCCCAGGTACTGCAGGGCCGCGAACGCCGCGGTGTACCCGCCGGCGGCCAGCGTCAATGCGACGCCGGTCAGCGTCAGCGGCAGTGCTGCCGCGGCCACGATCGAAACGAGCGTGAACGCGACGTTGGCCACCATGACGCTGACACCGACGCGGCGCAGCTGCGGCAACGCTCCGAGGCTGAACACCAGCAGGCCCGCCAGCACGAAGAAGGCGCCCACGCCGTATTCCTGGAAGGACGTCAGGCCGGTCAGCGACGCGATCGGGTCGGCGAAAAACGCGATGACCAACCCGCACAACCCCGTCAGGGTCGCGTCGGCACGCACGGCAAAACGCAACAGCGAGTCCGTCGAGTCGTAGAGGGGCCGGGTGGGAATGCTTGATACGCCGGTAATCGAGCTCATGTGCTTACTCCTCGCGATGGCGGGTTGGGTCGAACAGCCTTCAGGGTGCCGCCGGTGCACTGCCAGATCGACTCGTGGCGCTGCCAACTGATGCCACGGATTAGAAGACGAGGCAATTCGCCCGACTATTCCCGCCGGACGGATAAATATTTGACACGCGCCAGTCTGGCGGCCGGTGCCGTCCTAGTCGCTGGGGACCGGGACCCGGCCGCGAAGGTCCGTGGCGATCAGCCGGGCCGCGGCGTTCTGCCAATTGTGCAGCGATCGCTGCGGCACCTCGGTGACGAACCACTGCCACGCCTGCCGCGCCGTCGGATCCAGGCCCGAGGCGGTGGCGTTCTGCGCGTAGGCGCGCACCCCGACGACGTAGGGGAAGTACAGCGAGTTGTAGTGCCGCCACTCTTCGGTGGTGCCGAAGTCGCCGCCGTCGCGCGGTTTGAGCCGCGCTATGCCGTCGGCCAGCACGGCCTTGAGTTCGTTGGCGCGCTCGATCGGATGATCGGGGGCTCCCCGGGCGGCCAGCCGCTCGTCGATCACCGGCAGCGCGGTCAGCGGGCTGGCGACCAGCTTGGTCAGGTCGCCGTAGTGGCCCAGGGCCCGCCGGGTGAGCCTGGCGAAGGTGACGTCGTCGACGCCGGCAAGCGGATGCTCCTGGCGCAGCGGCAGCGCCGCCCCGGTATGCCGCAGCGCGGCCCGATCTGCCCGCAGCGCAGGCGATTTCGAGAACGCCAGCCGGTCGAGCACGCCGGCGAACGGATCGGCGAGCACCTGTACGGCGATCGCGATCGCCAGGCTGGTGAACAGCAGTACCGTCAGCACCGTCCGCGCGCCGGAATCACCGCGGGTCACCGCCAGACCGATCAGCGCCTGGCCGCCGAACAGCACCGCGACCGCCGCCGATCCGGCGAACGAGCGGAGCATGTCGTTGCGCAACGCGTGACCCTCGTCGAACGCGTCCCACAACGCGACGGCGACGCCGAGCCCCAGGACGTCGCAACTGGTCGACGCCAGCGCAACCCAGCTGGGCACCAGGCCCAGCGGAATGATCAGAATCGCGTTACTCAGCGCGAAAAACAGGGTGGCGGTGACGGCGAGTCCGACGGCCGGCCGCGGCCGCCGCGGGCGGCGCAACGCGACGGCCATCGCGCCGAGGGTGGACGCGGAGATCACCACGAACATCAGCCAGTGGCCCGGCCGCAGCGGCCCGTCGACACTCCCGGCCCACGCCGCCCCGGCCAGGGCCAGCGCGGCCACCCCGGCCACGAGCGACAACTCGCGGGCGCGCGACCGCCCGCCGTCACCGGGCCGGGACAGCTCGACGAGCACCGCGAACCACGCGACGCCGGGGACGGTCGCCAGGTACACCTCGACACGGCTCAACGCCTGGGCATACGCGGGACTGGCGGTCCTCACCGCGTCCAGCCCCACCACGAGCGCGAATCCACACAGACCCACCGCCGCCAGCGTCAGGACGGGCTTGCGCGGATCGCGGGCCGCCAGATAAAGGCCCAGCCAGGCGCTCAGCGTGAACACCACCGCCGACAGCGCAGCCATGCACCCAGTGTGGCATGCGGGTGGGCTCCCCCTTAAGACCGTTGCGCCGCCCGATCGCCGGATTACGATCCACCTCGTGGACGATCCGGCCATCCCGTCGGGACGGAACGAAAAGGGCGGAAAAATCATGAGCCAAGACGACCTGACGGTGGTGCGGCATCAAAGCGGAGCGCGGGTATCCACGCTGCCGCAGGCCTTTCAGGAGACCGCGGCCTTACGACCGGACGCGGTGGCCATCCGGACGGTCGGCAACGAGGTCGCCATCACCTGGCGCCAATACCGCGACCGGGTGCGCAAGATCGCCACCGGGCTGGCCGCGCTCGGTGTCGAACGCGGGCATACGGTCGGTCTGATGCTGCGCAACCGGCCCGAGTTCCACCTGGCGGACGCCGCCGTCATGCATCTCGGCGCGATACCGTTCTCGGTCTACAACACGTCGGCGCCGGACCAGATCCGGTACCTGTTCTGCAATGCCGGAAACACGATCGTCTTCACCGAGAAGGACTTCCTGCCCGCCGTCAAGGCGGCCGGAACCGGCCTCGCCCACGTCATCGTCGTCGACGCCCATGCCGACGACGCGGACGACTACCTCACCCTCGACGACCTCGAATCCCGTTGCGCCGAAGCCGGGTTCGATTTCGACGCGGCGTGGCGGGCGGTGCGGCCGGACGACGTCGCGACGCTGATCTACACCTCGGGAACCACCGGGCCGCCCAAGGGCGTCGAGCTCACCCACAGCAACGTGATCGCCGAGTTCTCCGCCATCGTCGACCTGGTCGACATGCGGCCCGACGATCGGATCACTTCATACCTGCCGCATGCACACATCGCCGACCGGGTCAGCGGTCACTACGCCAACATGGTGCTCGGAGTGCTGCTGACCGACGTCGACGACCCCTCCGCGATCGCGCAGGCGCTGCCCGATGCCCGCCCGACGCTGTGGTTGGGCGTGCCGCGGGTCTGGCACAAGATCAAAGCGGGCATCGAGGCCAAGCTCGGTGCGGCGAGCGGGGCCAAGGGGCGGTTGGCGCGCTGGGCCATCGACACCGGTGTCCGCGCCGCCCGCCAAACATTGGCGGGCGAGCCACTGTCCGCCTCGCTCGCGTTGCGCCGCGCGATCGCCGACCGCCTGGTGCTGGCCAAACTGCGTTACGCGCTCGGCCTGGACCAGTTGCGCTGGGGAGTGACCGGCGCGGCACCCATACCGGCCGAAACGGTCGAATTCTTCTGGGGCCTCGGCATTCCCGTCTATGAAGTGTGGGGGATGTCGGAGAACACCGGAGGCGCGACGGCCAACGGGCCCGGCGCGAACAAGGTCGGTTCGGTTGGCAAGGCGCTGCCCGGGGTCGAGGTCACGCTGGCCGGCGACGGCGAACTGCTGGTGCGCGGGCCCGTGGTGATGCCGGGCTATCGACGTCAGCCGGAGAAGACCGCGGAAGCGATCGACGCCGAGGGCTGGCTGCACACCGGCGACATCGGCACCATCGACGCCGACGGCTTCGTCAAGATCGTCGACCGGAAGAAGGACCTGATCGTCAACGAAGCCGGCAAAAACCTTTCACCGGTCAACATCGAGATGGCGATCCAGGCCGCGTCGCCGTTGATCGGTCAGGTGGTGGCCCTCGGCGAGGCCCGCCCGTACGTGACGGCACTGCTCGTCCTCGACCCGGACGCCGCGGCGGCGCAGGCGGCCGCGCTCGGCATTCCCGAACCGACGGCCGCTGCGTTCGCCCAACGAGCCGAGGCGCGGGAGACGCTGACGGCCGCCGTCCGCGAGGGGAACTCGAAGCTTTCCCGCGTCGAACAGGTCAAGCGTTTCCTCATCGTCGGCACCCCGTGGGAACCGGGCGGAGACGAACTCACCCCAACGATGAAACTCAAGCGCAAGCCGATCACCGAGAAGTACTCCGCCGAAATCGACAAGCTCTACGCCGCGACGCCCGGGCCGGACATCGTCGACCTGTCCGCCTGAGCGTTACTTGCCGTGCCGGCGATCCCGCCGGGTGTAGTCGCGCAGCGCGCGCAAGAAGTCGACGCGCCGGAACGCGGGCCAGTGCGTTTCGCAGAACCACATCTCCGAATACGCGCTCTGCCACAGCAGAAATCCCGACAGCCGCTGCTCGCCCGAGGTGCGGATGACCAGGTCGGGGTCGGGTTGCCCTGAGGTGTAGAGGTTTTCGGAGATGGCGTCGACGGTGACCGCGTCAACGAGGTCTTCGCCGGTGACGCCATTGGCGAGTGCCTTATTGAGCAACGCGCGCACCGCACCGACGATCTCCTGCCGCCCGCCATAGCCGACGGCCACGTTGACGTGAAAGGACGCGACGCTGGGGGTGGACTCGACGGCGCCGCGCAACCGGCGGGCCGGCTCGTCGCCGAGCAGTTCGAGGTCCCCCACCGTGCGCACGCTCCAGCGGTTGGCCGGTGCGCAGATCTCCTCGACGACGTCGGTGATGATTTCGATCAGCCCGGCCAACTCGTCGGGATCGCGTTGCAGATTTTCCGTGGACAACAGGTACACGGTGGTCATTTCGACGCCCGATTCCTGGCACCAGCGCAGCATCTCGGCGATCTTGGATGCGCCCATCCGGTAGCCGTAGCTGACGTCGTCGTATCCCGCGTCGCGGGCCCACCGCCGGTTCCCGTCGCACAGCACGGCGATATGCCGCGGCAGCTGGGACTTCGAGGCGGCCAGGCCCTGCCGCAGGCGCAACTCGTAGACGCGATAGAGCGGGTCTTTGAGGCGCGGCGGGATAATTTCCACGAACGTCTACCCTACTGCCAGCGGTGATCTATTCACCCTGTTCGTTTGGCGTTCGTTTGGCGCTCGTCGAGATTGTGTGGCAACCATTCCTGGCTACTGTGGATCGTGAACAACGCCGGGTGACTTTTTCGTTGGCATCCCTCGTTGCGAGAACAAGACACAGGAGACATGAGCAACCAGACGAGCACCGTCCCCAACTCAGAGCCCGAACCCGAGTCGATCGTTCCGGGCAATACAGTCGGGCAGATCGTCGAGGGCGCCGCCCAATTGTTGGGCAAGCCCCGCATGCGAGGCTGGATCCACTTCGTATCGGCGTGGCTGGCCATCATCACAGGCGCCACGCTGGTGTCGGTGTCATGGGCGGTCGCCTCGCCGCGGGCCGGCCACTCGACGCTGGTCTACGCCGCGGCGACGGTGGCGATGTTCGCGGTCAGCGCCACCTACCACCGGGTGCACTGGAAGTCGGATGCCGCGCGCAACCGGATGAAGCGGCTCGACCATTCGATGATCTTCGTCTTCATCGCCGGTAGCTACACGCCGTTCGCGCGACTGGTCATGCCGCAGCGGACCGGCGTGCTGGTGGAGTGCATCGTCTGGGGCGGCGCCGCCGCCGGCATCGCGCTGAAGATGTGCTGGCCGAGCGCGCCGCGCTGGGTCGGCGTGCCGCTGTACCTCCTGCTGGGCTGGGTGGCCGTCTGGTTCGCCCCCACGATCCTGCACCAGGCCGGGGTGGCCGCGATGGTGCTGCTGGCGGTGGGCGGAGTGTTTTACAGCGTGGGCGGCATCTTCTACGGACTGCGCTGGCCCGATCCGTGGCCGAACACGTTCGGCTATCACGAGTTCTTCCACGCCTTCACCGCGATCGCGGCCATTCTGCACTACATCGCCATGTGGTTCGCCGTGTTCTACACGGCCGACCAGGCCTGGCTGGCGGTCCGCTAAGCCGGGGTGACGTCGTCCTCCGGCGACCAGTAGGCCTTCATCGAGGCGATCTTGCCCTGGCCGTCGAAGACCATGACGTCGATCGGCTCGATCACCATCCGATGCTCGCCCGCGGTGACGGTCAGCCGGAACTGGAAAGCCGCCTCGTTGCCGGCGACGCGGAGCGTCACCAGTTCGCATTCGCGCTGCACGTCGTTGACCGCGGAGTAGAAGCCGTGGATCGCCTGCCGGCCGATGTGCACCTCGCCGCCCACCGGGTCTTCGACGGTGGCGTCGTCGGCGTACAACTCGACCAGGTCATCGGCACTGCCCTCGGCGACCAGTGCGATATAGCGGTTGACCGTGTCTTTGATCGCTTCGGTCTTGGCGGCGTTTGGCATGGGACGCAGGGTAACCCCGTACTAGTGACCCGCGACACCCAGGGCGGCGGCCAGTTCGGTCCCGCCGGTCACCGGCAGGTCGCACACCTGGCCGCGGCACACGTAGGCGGTGTCGGCGCCGCCCACTCGGGGCCGGCCGGCCAGCAGCGCCGACGAATCCACCTCGCCGCCCACCACGATGGCCCCGCCCGGCGCCAGCCGTCGCGCGTCGGCCAGCAGCGTCGAGGCCGACGGGTCGCAGGCGACCGCGATCTGCAGCGGTCCGCGCACGGCCGCTTCCGCGACGGCCAGCCAATGCCCGGCCGAGCGCGGCGCGCGGTCCAGCAGCACCGAGTGCGCGGCGAGCGTTTCGGTGGCCGCGCGCAGATACCGCTCGGCGCGGTCACCGTCGACCAGATGCGCGGCGGTCAGCAGAGCCTCGCTGATCGACGACCCTCCCGACGGCGTGGCGCCGTCCAGTGGGTCCGCCGGCCGCAACACCAACCGCTCGGCGTCGTCGGCGGTGTCGAACCAGCGGCCGGGCCGTGACCGATCGGCGAAGTGCTCCACCGCGGTGTCCAGCAGGTCGGTTGCCGCCGACAACCAGATCGCCTCGCCGGTCAGTTGATACAGCGCGAGGAGCCCGGTGGCCAGCATCGCGTGGTCCTCGAGGATGGCCGCGCCGTCGCCGACCACGCCGCCCAGGCTGGCGCGGCGCAACCGACCGTCCACGACATGCAAATCCAGCAGCGAACGCGCGCAACGCCCGGCGGCCTGAACCAACGCGGGCTCGTCGAGCGCCACAGCGGCCTCGGTCAGCGCGGTGATCGCCAACCCGTTCCAGGAGGTGATCACCTTGTCGTCGCGCCCGGGCTGGGCCCGGGTGCGCCGGGCCGCCAGCAGTGCCGACCGCACGCGATCCAGCCGCTGCGGATCCTGCGGGTCGGCGGGAAGCTGCAGCACCGATGTGCCGTGCTCGAACGTGCCGCTGCCGGTCACCGCGAAAACACTTGCCGCCCAAGGGCCGTCGTCGGGTCCGAGCACGTCGCTCAGCTGCTCCGGCGTCCAGACATAGGTCGAGCCCTCGCGGCCGTCGGCGTCGGCGTCCAGCGATGAGGTGAACATGGCGCCGTCGGTCATGTCGTCGAGCAGGAACCCGGCGGTCTGGGCGGCGACCCGTCGCGCCAGTGGGTCCCCGGTGCGTCGAGCCCAGTGCGCGTAGGCGCGCAACAGCAGCGCGTTGTCGTAGAGCATCTTCTCGAAATGCGGTACCACCCAGGCGTTGTCGACGCTGTATCGGGCGAAGCCACCGCCGAGTTGGTCGTAGATGCCGCCGCGGGCCATCGTGTTGCCGGTGTGCTCGACGGCCGCTGACGCCGCCGCCGATCCGGTGCGCTCGAAGTTGCGCAGCAGCGCTTCGAGCAGCGCCGACGGCGGGAATTTGGGCGCACCGCCGAACCCGCCGTGCACCGTGTCCCGGTCGGCCAGCACCGCGGCGACGGCGTGGTCGCACAGCTCGGGTGCGACGTCGGGCCCGCCATGGGCGGGCAGCCCCGAGGCGATCTTGCGCAGCTCGCCGGCGATATGGTCGGACGCCTCCTCCACCTCACCGCGGCGTTCCCGCCAGGTGGCGGACACCGCCGAAAGGAGTTGCAGAAAGCCCTCTTTGGGATAATAGGTGCCGCAGAAGAAAGGGCGGCCGTCCGGCGTGAGGAAACACGTCATCGGCCAACCGCCGTGCCCGTTGAGGGCGACCGTGGCGTTCATGTACACGGCGTCGATGTCCGGGCGTTCCTCGCGATCGACCTTGATGCAGACAAACCCCGCGTTCATCGCGGCGGCCACCTCGTCGTCTTCGAACGATTCGTGGGCCATGACGTGGCACCAGTGACAGGCCGCGTAGCCGACCGACAGCAGGATCGGTACGTCGCGGGCGGCGGCACCGGCCAACGCCTCGGGAGTCCACTGCTGCCAGTGCACCGGATTGTCGGCGTGCTGGCGCAGATACGGGCTGGCAGCCAGCCCAAGGGTATTCGTCGACGCGGGATCAGCCGGGCTCATCGCCGGGCCCAGGCGATCTCGGCGACCCGTCCGTCCGGTCCGGGGCATCCCCCTGCTCGACCGCGTCGGTGCCCTCGTCGGCGGCCTGATCCGGTTCGGGATGTTTGGGATCGAACGATTCCGGCACCTTCTTCAGCTGCCGGTTCATCGACCGCAGCAGAAACATCGTGCTGATCAACAGCAGCACGACGATCAGCAACCCGACCGGGCTGGCCTTGCCGAAGTCGGGGCCGGTGTGGTGCGGCGGCCCGTCGGCGTGCCAGCCCGCGACGGTCAGATACAAACGATTCACTCGTCGCTCTCGATTCCGGCGAACAGGTCGTCCTCGGGCAGCCGGGCCGGGACCCGCGAGCGCGCCAACTCGAATTCCTCAGTGGGCCAAAGCCGTTGCTGCCACGCGATGGGAGCGGCGAAGAAGTCGTGGTCGGGGTCGATTTGTGTGGTGTGCGCCCGCAGCGCGTCGTCGCGCTGACTGAAATACGCCGAGCACTCGACCCGCGTGGTGACCCGGGACTCGAACGGATCGTGCTTGGCGTCCCAGTGCTCGAGCCACTTCTTGAACGGGGGCTGCTGACCGTGCTTGATGGCCTCGTCGTGCAGCAACTGCATCCGGGCGCGCAAGAAGCCGTGGTTGTAGTAGAGCTTGGGCACCGTCCACGGCTCGCCGGCGTCGGCGAAACGCCGGTAATCGCCGGCCGCCTCGAACGCCCCGACCGAAACCTGGTGGCAGCGAATGTGATCGGGATGTGGATAGCCGCCGTTTTCGTCGTAGGTGGTCATCACGTGCGGGCGGAACTCGCGGACCACGCGGACCAGCGCCCCGACCGCCTCGTCCAGCGGCACCAGCGCGAAACAGCCCTCTGGCAGCGGTGGGGGCGGGTCACCCTGGGGTAGCCCGGAGTCGACGAACCCCAGCCAGGTGTGCTCCACGCCGAGTATCTCGGCGGCCTTGGCCATCTCGTCACGGCGGATTTCGGCGATGTGTCCGTGCACCTCGGGCAGGTCCATCGCCGGGTTGAGAATGTCGCCGCGCTCACCGCCGGTCAGCGTCACCACCAGCACCCGATGGCCTTCGTCGGCGTAGCGGGCCAGGGTGGCCGCGCCTTTGCTGGACTCGTCGTCGGGGTGGGCGTGCACCGCCATCAACCGCAACTCGCTCACATGCCCCCTTGTCACCTCTGGTGGTCGCCCGGTCTGACCCTATAATTCCAGTTCCGAGTTCGTTGCATGCCGGCGGCGCTGCCGCGCGGCCGACAACCAGGCATAACCAGGAATGACCGAAACCCCGATTACGCGTCCGGAGTCCCGCTACGGGCGCTCCGCGCTGTCGCGTGTCCCCCGCCGGGGGGTGGCGGTCACGCTGGGCGCCCTGGTGGTCGTGACCGGTCTGGTCATTGCCGTCATCGGCTATCACCGGTTCGGCACCAGCGACGTCAAGGGGACGACGGCCGGCTACCGGGTGATCGATGACCAGACGGCGTCGATAACGATCAGCGTGACGCGATCGGATCCGTCGCGGCCGGTGGACTGCATCGTGCGCGTCCGCTCGAGGGACGGCAGCGAGACGGGCCGCCGCGAACTGTTGGTTCCGCCGTCGGACGCGACCACCGTGCAGGTGACCACCACGGTGAAATCCTCCGAGCCGCCGGTGGTGGCCGACATCTATGGCTGCGGTACCGATGTGCCCGCCTACCTGCGCCCGGCATGACCTCCCAATCCACGGCGAACTGCGAATATGGGGTCATCAACTGTTAGCGCGGTGGTAACATGGATGAACACACGGTTCCGGTTGGGACCGTGTTGCTGCATTAGCGGCCGTGAGCGAACGGAGCGGCAGCACACGGGGCGGCACCCGCACTGCGGGGCGGTGGAGCTAACAGGATTCAACGCGGACTCGCGGAACAACATACGAGGAGCACGACGAGATGACGGACACTTCCGTTACCTGGCTTACCCAGGAGTCACACGACCGACTCAAGGCCGAGCTGGATCAATTGATTGCGAATCGTCCGGTTATCGCCGCGGAGATCAACGACCGCCGCGAGGAAGGTGACCTGCGCGAGAACGGCGGCTACCACGCCGCCCGCGAGGAGCAGGGCCAGCAGGAGGCGCGTATCCGCCAGCTGCAGGACCTGCTCAACAACGCGAAGGTCGGCGAGGCGCCCAAGCAGTCCGGCGTCGCGCTGCCCGGCTCGGTGGTGAAGGTCTGCTACAACGGCGACGAGTCCGACACCGAGACCTTCCTGATCGCCACCCGCCAGGAGGGCGTCAACGACGGCAAGCTCGAGGTGTACTCGCCGAACTCACCGCTGGGCGGCGCCCTGATCGACGCCAAGGTGGGCGACACCCGCAGCTACGTGGTGCCCAACGGCAACACGGTCGAGGTGAAGTTGCTCAGCGCGGAGCCCTACCACGAGTAATCAGCCTCGTTTCGGCGGGCGCCCGGCTGCCCGGGCACTCGCCGTCCCGTGCCCGGCCCGCCGGGCGTTCGGGCTGCGCTAAGCCGGCTGGCGCGCTCAGCCGAGCGCCTGATCGAGATCGGCCAGCAGGTCGGCGATGTCTTCGATGCCGACCGACAGGCGCACCAGATCGGCGGGGACTTCCAGTTGCGACCCGGCCGTCGAGGCATGCGTCATGGCGCTGGGGTGCTCGATCAGCGACTCGACCCCGCCCAGCGATTCCGCCAGGATGAACACTTTGGTCCCGGCGCACAGGGCGCGGGCGGCGTCGCGCCCGCCGCGCATGCGGACCGACACCATGCCACCGAAGCCGCGCATCTGCCGCGCGGCGATGTCGTGTCCGGGGTGTGCGGGCAGGCCGGGGTAGAGCACCGCTCTCACCGCCGGGTGCCCGGCGAGGAATTCCGCTACGGCGGAAGCGTTTTCGCTGTGCCGCTGCATGCGCAGCACCAGCGTCTTCAGGCCGCGCATGGTCAGGTAGGCGTCGAACGGGCCGGGCACCGCGCCCGCCCCGTTCTGCAGAAACGCGAACGCCTCGTCCAGCTCCTGGTCGTTGGTGACCAGCGCACCGCCGACCACATCGGAGTGCCCACCGATGTACTTGGTGGTGGAGTGCAGCACGATGTCGGCGCCCAGCGTCAACGGCTGCTGCAGCGCGGGCGAGGCAAAAGTGTTGTCCACCAATACCTTTGCCGAGTTACGCCGACCCAGTTCGGCCAGGGCGGCGATGTCTGCGATGGACAGCAGCGGGTTGGTCGGGGTTTCCACCCAGATCAGCCGGGTTCGCGGCGTTATCGCGGCGGCGACGGCGTCCGGCTCATGCAGCGCCACCGGCGTGTAGTCGACGTTCCACTGGGTGAAGACCTTATCGATCAACCGGAAGGTGCCGCCGTACGCATCGTTGGGGATCACCACGTGGTCGCCGGGCCGCAGCACCGCCCGCAACGCGCAGTCGGTGGCGGCCATGCCCGAACCGAACGCCCGCCCGTAGGCGCCGTTTTCGACGGCGGCCAGCGCCGCTTCCAGTGCGGCGCGGGTCGGGTTGCCGGTGCGCGCGTATTCGAACCCGCCGCGCAGGGAGCCCACGCCGTCCTGGGCGAAGGTGCTGCTGGCGTAGATCGGAGCGTTCACCGCGCCGGTCGCCGGATCCGGCCGATAGCCGGCGTGAATCGCCTTGGTGGCCAGTCCGGTGAACTCGGGGTGCCGATCGCGGTCGTCGCTCATCGACGATCAGCCTAGGTGACGGCCGGCCCCTCGGCGCCGTCGATCGGCAGGCACACCGTCGTCATGATCTTGTC
Source organism: Mycobacterium sp. 94-17 (assembly GCF_035617725.1). NCBI lineage: Bacteria > Bacillati > Actinomycetota > Actinomycetes > Mycobacteriales > Mycobacteriaceae > Mycobacterium > Mycobacterium sp. 94-17. The sequence goes on along the minus strand of NZ_JAPIYN010000027.1, from coordinate 27,927 downwards.
CGCCAGCGTTTGACGCTTCGAATCCCACAGCGGGAAAAGGAAACCGATGAAACAAATGATCGCGTCGACGAAGTGCGCCAGCGAGCGCAGCACCGACATCCCGAAGCCCAGCGGTTGGCCGGTGACCTCGCTGACCACCTTGAACTTCAGCACCGATTTGCCGACGCTCGACCCGGTGGTGCCCTGGCGGAAGCCGAAGTTCCAGATCAGATAGAACAGTCCGATCACCGACGCCAACCACTGCGCCACCAGGCCGGTGGTCGAGTTCTGGGTGGCGCAGTACTGGTTGACGGCGTATTGCGTAACGTCGGTGATGCAGGCGGTCTGCTGCGTCGCCACCAGAATCGCGGTGCCGATGCCGTGCACGACGACGTACGGGAGGATGTCGACGACGAAGGCCAGCGCGCGGGTGAGCCACGGCGTGTAGTCCTGGGTCGGCAGGGTGCGGATCGCCGGTCCGGGCGGCGGCGGCGCGTACCCCCCCGCCGCGGGCGGGGGCGGCGGGTACGACCCACCGGGCGGCGGCGGGGGTGGCGGAGCGGACGCGCCGGCGGACACCTGCGCGGGCGGCGCGACCTCCGGCCCACCCGAAGGCGGCCGCTGCTGCCCACCGGCGGGCCCGGGTGACGAAGGAGGCGGTGGATAAGCGCCGCCGGGCGGCGGTTGATCGGTCATGGGCAACCTTCCACTCGGGGTCCAGCCGAACTAGGCCGAAAGAGTACCCGAGCGCGTCGCGGCCGGACGAGATGAGAGCCGGAGGCGTGCGGCCCTGCGGGCTACCGGCGCCCGGAGGCCCCGCGGGGTCCGTCGGAGAGGAAACCCAGTAAGTCGTAGCGGGTGATCACGCCCACCGGTTTGCCTTCCTCGACCACCATCAGCGCGTCCCAGTCCCGCAACGCCTTGCCGGCCGCGCTGACGGACTCCCCCGCACCGATCATCGGCAGCGGCGGGCTCATGTGCAGCGCGACCGCGTCGGCCAACTTCGCCCGGCCCTCGAAGACGGCGGACAACAGTTCGCGTTCGGAGACGCTGCCGGCCACCTCCCCGGCCATCACCGGGGGCTCGGCGCCGACCACCGGCATCTGGGACACCCCGTACTCGCGCAGGATGCCGATCGCGTCGCGGACCGTCTCGGACGGATGGGTGTGCACCAGGTCAGGCAGCTCACCGGACTTGCGGCGCAGCACGTCTCCGACCCTGGACTGGTCGGTGGAACCGTCGAGGCGGCTGCGCAGGAACCCGTACGACGACATCCAGGCGTCGTTGAAGATCTTCGACATGTAGCCCCGGCCGCCGTCGGGCAGCAACACCACCACGATCGAGTCGGGGCCGGCCTCCTCGGCGACCTTGAGCGCGGCGACCACAGCCATCCCGCACGACCCGCCGACCAGCATCGCCTCCTCGCGGGCCAGCCGCCGGGTCATGTCGAAGGAGTCGGAGTCGGACACGGCGATGATCTCGTCGGGCACCGTGCGGTCGTATGCCTGCGGCCAGAAGTCCTCGCCGACCCCCTCCACCAGGTACGGGCGGCCGCTGCCGCCCGAGTACACCGATCCCTCGGGGTCGGCGCCGATGATGCGCACCCGGCCGTCGGACACCTCCTTGAGGAAGCGGCCCGCCCCGGTGATCGTGCCGCCGGTGCCGATGCCGGCGACGAAGTGCGTCACCTTGCCGTCGGTGTCGGCCCAGATCTCCGGGCCGGTGGTGGCGTAGTGGCTGGCCGGACCCTCCGGGTTGGCGTATTGGTCGGGTTTCCAGGCGCCCTCGATCTCGGTGACCAGCCGGTCGGAGACGCTGTAGTAGCTGTCGGGGTGCTCGGGCGGCACGGCGGTCGGGCAGACGACGACGTCCGCCCCGTAGGCAATCAGCACGTTTCGCTTGTCCTCGCTGACCTTGTCGGGGCAGACGAACACGCACTTGTAGCCGCGGTGCTGGGCGACGAGGGCCAGCCCGACGCCGGTGTTGCCCGAGGTGGGCTCCACGATGGTGCCGCCGGGCCGCAGCTGCCCGCCGGCTTCGGCCGCGTCGATCATCTTGACCGCGATCCGGTCCTTCGAACTGCCGCCGGGATTGAGGTATTCGACCTTGGCCGCCACGATGCCTGCGCCGTCGGGGACGACGGAGTTCAGGCGCACCAGCGGTGTGCCGCCGATGAGGTCACTGATGTGCTGCGCGATCCGCATGCGTTCATCGTCTCAGGCGGTTTCGCGCGGTGCACAACGACTCCGCGCGGAATTCGCGCATCTACTCCGTTGCCTCGCGGATGTAGTCGCCGATCTGTCGCAGCGAACGCATCGCCTCGGGCACCACCGGGGCGGCCAGCTGGAAGTCATGGATCTGCCCGGGCCAGACCCGCACCTCGGCAGGCACGCCCACCGCGGCCAGCCTGCCGGCCGCCAGCCGCGCGTCGTGCAACAGCACCTCGGAACCCGACACGTGGATCAGCGTGCGCGGCAGGCCCGGCTTGATGTGTTCCAGCGGCTCGTAGATCTCTTCGGGCTTCCCGTCGACGATGTTCTTTTCGGCCGCGGCGGCCACCAGTTGGGTGAGCGCATCGAACGCCCCGGCCGTGAACATCGCATCCGTCTCGATGTTGGGGTGGGCCTGCTTGGGTTCCTTGGCCAGCTGCAGCAGCGGCGAGATGGCCACCAGCGCCGCGGGCTCTTCCCCCTCCTCCTGCAGGCGTTGGGCCAGGGTGAGAGCCAGGTAGCCGCCCGCGGAGTCACCGGCCAGCACGATCTGGTCGGGTTCGTAGCCGTGCCGGCGCAGCCAGCGGTACGCGTCGTGGCAGTCGTCGAGCGCCATCCCGACCGAATTCTTCGGCAGCAGACGGTAATTGACCACCAGGATGGGCGAGTCGGCGAACTTGGAGAGCGCTTCGACGAGCCGCCCGTGCGAATTCGCTCCACAGGTCAGAAAGGCACCACCGTGCAGGTAGAGGATCACCCGGCGGGTGCCGTCGGCGGGCAGCACCCCCGGCGCGCGCACCAGCTGCGCCGACGCATTGGGCAGCTGCACCGTCTCGCGGACCGTGGCCGACACCGGGATCACCACCCGGGCAGTGAGATCGATGAGACCCCAGGGCCATGGCAGGTTGGGGACGTGGCTGCCGACGGACAGGATCGGCCGGATGGTCAGCCGCGAGGTGAGATTCGCCAGTCGGGCGGCGACGCTGGGACCGGATTCGAGGACCTCGACCGGTGCGCCGTCGCTGATCGCGAACTTGCGCGCCTGGGCTCGACGCGCCCGCAGAACGTCGTGGGGCCGAAGGGTATTTGCCGCTGACCCCGATTCCTTGCTAGGTGCAGTCATGCTCGCCACTTCCTACGCCGTCGTAGTGCGATACAGCATGCGGAGGCGCCCAAGCGTCCGGTTCAGCCGTTTGCCATGGCGCTCAGACGACCCCGTGCTGTCAGCTTGACAGGTATTGCTTAGTACAACGTATGAAATAGCTGATTCGATACCAGTTTTGATTCGCACCGTGACCACTTCGTTTTCCAGGCGCCCGCGCAAACCTGCCGGCCGCTCTAAACTTGATCGCGTGACCATGCGGGTGCCACGTCGTTCGGCGATCGCGCTGGCCACAGCGGGCGCGCTGGCCTCGACGGGAACGGCCTACCTGGGGGCGCGGAGTCTGCTGGTCGGCCAGGCCACCCACGCGCGCACGATCATCCCCAAGTCGTGGGACATCCCGCCCCGCGCCGACGGCGTGTACATGCGCGGCGGCGGCCCGGTGGAACGGTGGCACCGCGGCGTGGCCGTCGACCTGCAGCTGATGATCTTCGGTGACTCGACCGCCGCCGGATACGGCTGCGTGAGCGCCGAGGAAGTGCCCGGGGTGCGGGTCGCCCGGGGCCTTGCCGAGCAGACCGGGAAACGAATCCGGTTGAGCACCAAGGCGATCGTGGGCGCCACCTCCAAGGGCGTGTGCGGTCAGGTCGACGCGATGTTCGTGGCGGGCCCGCCACCGGACCTCGCGGTGATCATGGTCGGCGCCAACGATGTGACCGCCCTCAACGGCATCAGCCAGTCGGCGCAGCGGCTGGCGACGACCGTCCGCAAGCTGCGCACCCGCGGCGCCGTGGTGGTCGTCGGCACCTGCCCGGACCTCGGGTTGATCAGCGCCATCCCGCAGCCACTGCGGTCGCTGGCGCACGAGCGTTGCCTGCAGCTCGCCCGCGCCCAGACGGCGACGGTCCGGTCGGCCGGCGGCGTGCCGGTGCCGTTGGCGCAGCTGATGGCGCCGCAATTCCGCGCCACCCCGGACGCCATGTTCTCCGCCGACGGCTACCACCCGTCGGCGCCCGCCTACGCGCTGGCGGCCGACGCGCTGCTGCTCGCGCTCTGCGATGCGCTGGGCGAGGACGTGCAGGGGTTGCCGCCGAGTGCTCCGATGCCGGTGGCGGCGCCGATGCTCGGTCAGCGGCACACCCGAACCAGCGTGATGTCGCGGCTGTGGCGGCGTCCGATGCCCGGACCTGCCCCGACTTCGTGCCCCGAGGTCGGCAGCGACTAGATTTGTTCTCGCCCGTCGGCGTGGACCCACCGCCCGAAGGTGAAGCGAGCCAGCCCCATCCGTGGGATCTGCAGGGATCTGAAGGGAACCACCATGCCTGAAGCCGTCGTCGTCTCAACTGCTCGCTCGCCGATCGGCCGCGCGATGAAGGGGTCGCTGGTCAACATGCGCCCTGATGACCTGACCGTGCAGATCGTGCGCGCCGCGCTGGACAAGGTGCCCGCCCTCAACCCGCACCAGATCGACGACCTGATCCTGGGCTGCGGCCAGCCCGCCGGGGAATCCGGCTACAACCTGGCCCGGGTCGTCGCCGTCGAGCTGGGCTTCGACTTCCTGCCGGGCACCACGGTGAACCGGTACTGCTCGTCGTCGCTGCAGACCTCGCGGATGGCGTTCCACGCGATCAAGGCCGGTGAGGGCGACGCCTTCATCTCCGCGGGTGTGGAAACCGTGTCCCGCTTCGCCAAGGGCAGCGCCGACTCGTGGCCGGACACCAAGAACGCGCTGTTCGATGCGGCCCAGGAGCGCTCGGCCGCCGCCGCGCAGGGCGCCGACGAGTGGCACGATCCCCGCGCCGACGACAACATTCCCGACGTCTACATCGCGATGGGACAGACGGCCGAAAACGTGGCGCTGTTGACCGGCATCAGCCGCGAAGACCAGGACCACTGGGGGGTGCGCAGCCAGAACCGCGCCGAGGAGGCGATCAAGAGCGGGTTCTTCGAGCGCGAGATCACCCCGGTGACGCTGCCCGACGGAACCACCGTGAGCACCGACGACGGCCCGCGCCCGGGTACCACCTACGAGAAGATCAGCCAGCTCAAGCCGGTGTTCCGGCCCAACGGCACCGTCACCGCGGGCAACGCCTGCCCGCTCAACGACGGCGCCGCCGCGGTGGTGATCACCAGCGACACCAAGGCCAAGGAACTGGGCCTGACGCCGCTGGCGCGCATCGTGTCCACCGGGGTGAGCGGCTTGTCCCCGGAGATCATGGGCCTGGGACCGATCGAAGCGACCAAGAAGGCGCTGGCGCGCGCCAAGCTGTCGGTCAGCGACATCGACCTGTTCGAGATCAACGAGGCGTTCGCCGTCCAGGTGCTGGGCTCGGCGCGCGAACTGGGCATCGACGAGGACAAGCTGAACGTGTCCGGTGGCGCGATCGCGCTGGGCCACCCGTTCGGCATGACCGGCGCGCGCATCGCCACCACGCTGCTCAACAATCTGCAGACGTACGACAAGACGTTCGGCGTGGAGACCATGTGCGTGGGCGGCGGCCAGGGGATGGCGATGGTGTTCGAGCGGCTCAACTAGGCCGCTCGCCCGCGCTCGGTCGGCGCCGAACGTAGGGTCCGTGAACGAATTAACCGTGGTTTTCGTACTTGAGGCCCACGCTCGGCGCGCCTGAATCCGCGTCAGCGCACGAAAAAACCGGCACGCCGATCGGCGTGCCGGTTTTTCTCCGGGACAACGCTAGTCGTTCTGCAAATAACTCAGCAGGCGCAGGATTTCGATGTACAGCCAGACCAGCGTCACGGTCAGGCCCAGCGCGATACCCCAGGCCGCCTTCTCCGGCGCGCCGGCGCGGACCATCTGGTCGGCCGCGTCGAAGTCGATCAGGAAGCTGAACGCGGCGATGCCGATGCACACCAGTGAGAAGATGATCGCCACCGTGCCACCGCTGCGCAGGCCCAGGCCGGTGCCCCCGTTGACGTGGAACATCGCCAGCACGAAGTTGCCCAGCATCAGGGCCAGCACGCCGAACATCGCGGCGACCAGCATGCGGGTGAACTTGGGCGTCACCCGGATGGCGCCGGTCTTGTAGACGACCAGCATGCCGAAGAACACCCCGAAGGTGCCCATTACCGCCTCACCGATCAGCGCCCCGGCGTTGGCGTTCGACACCGAGAAGTGAGCGAACACGAACGAGATGGCGCCCAGGACCAAACCCTCGAGCACGGCGTAGCTCAGCACGATGCCGGGGTTGTCCTGCTTGCGGCCGAAGGTGGCCACCAGCACCAGGACCAGGCCGCCCAACCCGCCGACCAGGGCCAGCGGCATGGCCAGCGCCACGTCGCGGGCCACCACGAAGTAGGAGACCACGGCGGACAGCGCCAGCACGGCCAGCGTGATGCCGGTCTTGGTGACGACGTCGTCGATGGTCAGCGGACGCGAGGCTTTGGCCTCCTGGTACGGGGCCGGGTAAGGAGCCGCGTAGGGGTCGGCACCGTAGCCCTGCATGGGGGGCGCTGCAGTGCCGAATTGCGCGTATCCGCCCCTCTGCTTAGGCAGCGAACGAAATACCGGGTTGCTTGTCTCCCGCACCGTCGGATCCTCTCTGATTGGCTTCGAGCTGTGCGAACACAATCTCAACGATCGGCGCTGCCCGCTGGTTCCCAGCGGACCTGGGCTTTTTGCGGTGCATAGGGCCGGCGCCGTTGTCGTCGCGTTAAAGATAACCCTTACCCGCGGGTACCGCGCCGGTCGTGACGATCTAGATTTCTTCCTCGGGGCCGGACCGGCCTGGATCGGCTCAAGGGAGGCGAGGGCGTGACCGACGAATCCGATGAGGTCCTGACCGAAGTCGAGGAAGGCATCGGCTTGATCACCCTCAACCGGCCCAAGGCCATCAACTCGCTCAATCAGCACATGGTGGACGCGCTGAGCGCCATCCTCACCGGCTGGGCGGACGACGACGCGGTGCGCGACGTGGTGCTGTCCGGCGCAGGCGAGCGCGGACTGTGCGCCGGCGGCGACGTGGTCTCGATCTATCACAGCGCGCGCAAGGACGGCGTCGACGCGCGACGGTTCTGGCGCGACGAGTATCAGCTCAACGCGCAGATCGCCGATTTCCCCAAGCCGTACGTGGCGTTGATGGACGGCATCGTGATGGGTGGCGGCGTGGGCGTCAGCGCGCACGCGAACACCCGGGTGGTCACCGATACCTCCAAGATCGCCATGCCCGAAGTCGGCATCGGCTTCATCCCCGACGTCGGCGGCGTCCATCTGCTGTCGCGGGCTCCCGGCGGCCTGGGCCTGCACGCCGCGCTGACCGGGGCGCCGTTCTCCGGGGCCGACGCCATCGCCATGGGCTTTGCCGACCACTACGTCCCGCACTGCGACGTCGAGGCGTTCCGCCGCGCGGTCATCGGCGACGGTGTCGAGCGGGCGCTGGCCAAGCACGCCGTCGAACCGCCACCCAGCGAGCTTGACGCGCAACGCGACTGGATCGACGATTGCTTCGCCGCCGACACCGTCGAGGACATCGTCGCCGCTTTGCGCGGCCACGACGCGGGGCCGGCCAACGCGGCCGCCGACCTGATCGCGACCCGCTCCCCGATCGCGCTGTCGGTGACACTGCAGGCAGTGCGCCGCGCCGCCCACCTCGAGACACTGAAAGACGTTCTGGTGCAGGACTATCGGGTGTCTTCGGCGTCGCTGCGCTCGCACGACCTGGTGGAGGGCATCCGCGCGCAGCTGATCGACAAAGATCGAAATCCGCAGTGGTCGCCGGCGCGGCTGTCCGCGGTCACCGCGGCCGACGTCGAGGCGTATTTCGCCCCGGTCAACGACGACTTGAACTTCTAGAAAGGCGTCCTGGATGACAGACCCGACTCCCACGAACTACGAGACCATCCTCGTCGAGCGCGATGAGCGTGTCGGCATCATCACCCTGAACCGGCCCAAGGCACTCAACGCGCTGAATACTCAGGTGATGAACGAAGTCACCAGCGCAGCAGCGGATTTCGATGACGACCCCGGCATCGGCGCGATCATCATCACCGGCTCGGCCAAGGCGTTCGCCGCCGGGGCGGACATCAAAGAGATGGCAGACCTGACGTTCGCCGACGCCTTCGGCGCCGACTTCTTCGCCCCCTGGGGCAAGCTCGCCGCGGTCCGCACGCCGACGATCGCCGCGGTGGCCGGGCACGCTCTGGGTGGCGGCTGCGAGCTGGCGATGATGTGCGACGTCCTGATCGCCGCCGACACAGCGAAATTCGGCCAGCCCGAGATCAAACTCGGTGTGCTGCCCGGCATGGGCGGCTCCCAGCGGCTGACCCGCGCCATCGGCAAGGCCAAGGCCATGGACCTCATCCTGACCGGCCGCACCATCGGCGCCGAGGAGGCCGAACGGAGCGGTCTGGTCTCGCGAGTGGTGCCGGCCGACGACCTGCTGACCGAGGCCAAGGCCGTCGCGACCACCATTTCGCAGATGTCGCGCTCGGCGGCCAGGATGGCCAAGGAGGCCGTCAACCGCGCGTTCGAGTCCACCCTGGCCGAAGGACTTCTCTACGAGCGCAGGCTGTTTCACTCGACTTTCGCGACCGAGGACCAGTCCGAAGGAATGGCGGCCTTCGTCGAGAAGCGCCCGCCGAACTTCACCCACCGCTAGGACGCGGCCATGAGCGAACCGGGTTCGGCGACAAACACGGACGCAGGCGAGCAGCCGGCGGACGTCGCCGGGGATCCCGTTCCCGAGGCAGCGGCGCCACCGGCACCGCGGGCAGAGCGCACGACACCCACCCTGCCCTGGACTGAAAAGCCTTGGTGGGTGCGGCATTACACGTTCACCGGCACCGCGGTCGGCCTGGTTTTCATCTGGCTTTCGCTGACTCCGTCGCTGCTGCCCCGCGGGCCGCTGTTCCAGGGACTGGTCAGCGGGTTCTCAGGAGCCATCGGCTACGGGCTGGGCGTTTTTTCGGTCTGGCTGGTGCGGTTCATGCGCGAAAAGGAGCACAGCCCGCCGCCGCCGCGCTGGGCGTGGAAGGTGCTGATCCCGATCGGCGTGGTGGGCCAGGTGCTCATGGCGATCTGGTTTCACGTCTGGCAGGACGACGTGCGGGACCTGATGGGTGTCGAGCACCTCAACTGGTACGACTACCCGCTGTCCGGGGTGCTGTCGCTGGTGGTGTTGTTCACGGTGGTCGAGCTAGGCCAGTTCACCCGCTGGCTGGTCAGATTCCTGGTCGGACAGCTCGACCGCATCGCACCGTTTCGGCTGTCCGCGACCATCGTGGTGGTGGTGCTGATCACCCTGACCATCGCCGTGCTCAACGGCGTCGTGCTCAAGTTCGCGATGCGCACCATGAACCACACCTTCGCCTCGGCCAACAACGAGATGAATCCCGACACCGCTCCGCCGAAGACCCCGCTGCGCTCCGGGGGGCCGGAGTCGCTGGTGTCGTGGGACTCGCTCGGCCGCGAGGGCCGCGTGTTCGTCGAGGGCGGTCCGACGGTGGAGCAGCTCGGCTCGTTGAACGGGACCCCGGCGCTCGAGCCGATCCGGGCCTACGCGGGACTGGACTCATCGAAGGGCATCACGGCGACCGCCGAGCTGGCGGCCCGGGAATTGCAGCGCACCGGCGGGCTGCAGCGCGCCGTCGTCGCGGTGGGCACCACCACCGGCACCGGCTGGATCAACGAGGCGGAAGCCTCGGCGCTGGAGTACCTGTACAACGGCAACACCGCGATCGTGAGCATGCAGTATTCGTTCCTGCCGAGCTGGCTGTCGTTCCTGGTGGACAAGGAGAATGCGCGGCAGGCGGGGCAGGCGCTCTTCGAGGCCGTCGACAAGCTGATCCGCCAGATGCCCGAGGCCCAGCGGCCCAAGCTCGTCGTGTTCGGGGAGAGCCTGGGGTCGTTCGGGGGCGAGGCGCCGTTCCTGAGCCTGAACAACGTGCTGGCGCGCACCGACGGCGCGTTGTTCAGCGGACCGACCTTCAAAAACACCATCTGGACGGACCTGACGTCGACGCGCGACAGCGGATCGCCGGAGTGGTTGCCGATCTACCAGGACGGCCGGTACGTCCGATTCGCCGCCCGCGCAAAGGATTTGACGCGTCCAAACGCGCCGTGGGATCACCCGCGGGTGGTGTATCTGCAGCACGCCTCGGATCCCATCGCGTGGTGGACGCCGGAGCTGTTGTTCAAGGAGCCCGACTGGCTGCGCGAACCGCGCGGGTATGACGTGCTGCCTCAGACACGCTGGATTCCGGTCGTCACCTTCCTGCAGGTGTCGGCCGACATGGCCGTGGCGTTGGACGTGCCCGACGGGCACGGCCACCGCTACATCGCCAACGTCGCCGACGGCTGGGCGGCCGTGCTGTCACCACCCGGCTGGACGCCGGACAAGACGGCGAAACTGCGTCGGCTGCTGCACTCCGACGAGACGGACTAGACCCAGCGAGGGCTGACGTCGCCGGCGTCCGCGAATACCCGGCCGCCGGCCAGCTCGCTCAGCACGCCGGCCCCGGCCAGCGCGTGATAGCCGCCGATGACGTCGGTGGCCCGATGCAGGCCGATGTCCAGCAGGGCGGCGGCCGCCAGGCTGGACGTATAGCCCTCCGAACACAGGATCACCCATTCGACGTCGTCGCCGACGGCCTCGGGCAACCTCGCCTCGCTGGTGGGATCGCAGCGCCACTCCAGCACGTTGCGTTCGATCACCAGGGCCGCAGGCACCTCCCCCTCGCGAGCGCGCTGGTCCTGCGGCCGGATGTCGACCAGCACCGCGCCGCGCCGCAGCGCCTCGGGCACCTCGCCGGCGGGCAGGCGGCGATACCGGCGCCGGGCGGATCTCAAGACGACGTCGATGCGGCTCATGACGATCCTTCTGGCTGGTCGGTCAGTTCGGTGCGCTCGCGGCGCAACGTCTTGCGGTCGGTGATCTGGTAGTACGACATCGCGGTCAGCGGCGGCGAGTAGGCGTGCACGCTCAGGGTGGGCTGCACCGGGGCGGCGGCGCTCGGCGCCGCGCCCGGCAGGCGGGCGGGCACCGTGACCGGCCGCGGCGCCCAGACCACGTCGTGCACCCAGCCCAGCGGGAATCCGGCCTGATCGCCGGCGTCGAGCCGGCGGCGTCGCAATGCCCTACCGTCCCAACGGTATTCGTTCAGCGATCCGGAAATGACGGTCAGCGCGCCCAGCGACCCACCGTGGTCGTGCAAATCGGTCGGCTCGCAGGGCACCCAGCTGATCAGCCAGATGTCGAGTTCCTCGTCGCCGTGGATGCGGGCGAACCAGCGCCGCGACTGCGGTATGCCGCCCGCCGGTAACAGGTGGTCGCAGCGCCCGCTGAGCACGTCGTCGGCGGCCTGGTCGGTGGCGTAGAGCAGGTCGGGCACCCGCAGCCGGGTGGGGCCGGAGGACGGGGTTCGCAGGCGGGGGGCGACCGGGGCGGGGACGCGCACGGGTCCGGCAAGGGGCAATGACACGGTGGGCAACTTTCGCGCGAAACGGACAGGGCAAGCGGCGGCGTCAGGGCCGACAACACTCGCAAAATCCGAAGCGCTCCATCACGGGCGCCAGTGTTGCATACATTGAGACCGTGCGCTGCAGCGGTGATTGGTCCCGGCGGTCGTACCCCGCCCTGGTGACGGCCACCGCGATGGCCTTCGCGGTGGCCGTGCTGCCGGCGACGGCGGGGTGCTCGCACGGAAGCCCCAGTGGTGCGCCCCCGGCGCCGTCGGCGCGGCAGTCCGGCACTTCCCACGGCCCGGGTGCGCCGCCGCCGGGCTCGATCGGGCTGTCTCCCGCCGGCGTGACGACCAGGGTGGACGTGCCCGCGAATTCCACCGAAGAGGAGTACTACCAGGCCTGTCACGCCGCGAAGGAGTGGATGGACGCGCAGCCCAAGACGGGCACGTCGCCCTTCGAGCCGTATCTCTCGATGGTCCAGTCGTCCCCGTTGGGCACCGCGGGCAGCTGGAACTCCCCCTGGTCGGCGTTGACGCCGGCCCGGCAGGCCGCCGTGATCGTCGCCGCGCGGGCGGCCGTGAACGACGAATGCGGGTAGCGCCGCGCCGCGGGCGCTTTTCGTCGCCGCCTAATTGGGATCACGGCTGAAAAAACTGCCGCGCGTATCCGTTGCGGAACCTCGTCCGCGCAGAATGGTGTGGTGCCCGACCCTATTGCGCGCCGACCGGAATCGATCCGGGTGGCCGTCGCGCTGGGCAGCGGTGGCGCCCGTGGCTACGCCCACATCGGGGTGATCGAGGCCTTGGCGGCGCGCGGCTACGAGATCGTCGGCGTTGCCGGCTCGTCGATGGGCGCGCTGGTCGGCGGCCTGCAGGCGGCCGGGCGGCTCGACGAGTTCGCCGAGTGGGCGAAGTCGCTGACCCAGCGCACCATCCTGCGGCTGCTGGACCCCTCCATCAGCGCGGCCGGGGTGATGCGGGCGGGCAAGATCCTGGATGCGGTACGCGACATCCTGGGCCCGGTCGCCATCGAAGAACTGCCCATCCCCTACACCGCGGTGGCGACCGACCTGCTGACGGGCAAGTCGGTGTGGTTTCAGCGCGGCCCGCTCGACGAGGCGATCCGGGCGTCCATCGCGATCCCCGGGGTGATCGCCCCACACGCCGTCGAGGGACGACTGCTCGCCGACGGCGGCATCCTGGATCCGCTGCCGATGGCGCCGCTCGCCGCCGTCAACGCCGACCTGACCATCGCGGTCAGCCTGTCCGGCAGCGAGGCGATCGCCCACCGTGAAGCGGAGCCGGGGGCCACCGTCGAGTGGTTGACCCGCATGGTGCGCAGCACCTCCGCGCTGCTCGACACGGCCGCCGCCCGTTCGCTGCTCGACCGGCCGACCGCGCGGGCGGTACTGAGCCGGTTGGGCGGGCCGGACAGCTGGTCGGACGGTCCGGACGACGAGCAGGGCGACGAGCAGGGCGCGGCCGATGGCGACGCAGGCGAACTAGCCGGGACGGGAACCGAGGTGCCCAAACTGGGCAGCTTCGAGGTGATGAACCGGACCATCGACATCGCCCAGGCCGCGTTGGCGCGCCACACGCTCGCGGTGTATCCGCCCGACCTGCTCATCGAGGTCCCGCGCTCGACGTGCCGGGCCCTGGAATTTCACCGGGCGGTGGAGGTGATCGCCGCGGGCCGCGCGCTCGCGGACGACGCGCTGGACGCCCTCGAAGCGGGGGATGACCAGGACGCCCCACCGGCGATCGAGCGCTGAAAACGCTTGTGCGCCAAGCGCTGTCATAACCCCAGGAAGCGGGCGAGGGACGCGGCCTCGCGGCGGCCCTGCTCGCGTCCGGCCAGGGCCGACGGGATGCGGCAGCCCGGGTCCAGCGCGTTGGGCCCGAACGCGGCCAGCGAAGCGGCGTCGGCGAAGACCGCGAACGCCGCGCCGGGAAAGGACGAGACCTCGGCGAGCGGGCCGGCACCGAACGGCGACGGAGCGTCGACGCCCGAGGGCACCAGCACCACCGCGGCGGCACAGTCGATGGCCACCACGAGGTTGACCGAGCTGGCGATGCCACCGTCCATGTAGTGGCGGCCCCCGATCAGCACCGGCGGCCACGCCCCGGGCACCGCGCAGCTGGCCGCGACGGCGTCGACCAGGTCGACGCCGTCGCGGTCGAAAACGGTCAATTCGCCGGTTCCGACGTCGATCGCGGTGAGCCGCAGCTCCCGGTCGGGCCAGTGATGCGACGGCAAGCGTTGCGCGATGACGTCGCGGCGCACCGGCGCCGGAACGGTCTCGGTGGACAGCGCCACGGCACCGATGCGCCGCATCTGTTGCCGGGTCTTGTCCAGCGTCTTTTCGTACGGCTCACCGAGGGCGGTCAGGAACAGTTCGGTGATGGTCTCGATGTCGAGCCCCGAGTCGATCTCGGCCGACGACTCGGCGACCTGCCGGTCGAACAGCTCGTCGAGGGTCTGGCCGCTGCTCAGCTGCGCGGCGACCGCCGAGCCCGCCGACGTCCCGACCAGCACGTCTGAGGAGGTCAACAGCTCCGCCGCCGCGGGTGACTCGTCGGCGATCCCCCGCAGAACACCTGTCTCCCAGGCGATTCCCGCTATTCCTCCACCGGCAAGCACCAGCGCGCGTTTGGTTGTCACGCTCACCAACTCTGCCAAACGGCGTCAGGCCAGCTGCCGGGTGTTCGGCAGGGCGTGCTGCGACTCCTCCACCGGCGAACTCAGATCCTCGCGACGCAGCAGATGTCGGGGCGGGTCTGGCAAGACCATGCTGCGATGGATTTGCAGACCGGCATCGACATGGAAGAGTTCGCCCGCGGGCAACAGCCGCCAGCGCGGTTCGTCGTCCATCACCTCAGTGGCGAACACCACCGACGGCCGCGCACACAGGTGTTCCGATACGGCGTGAATCCGCTTGGTGCACAGGTCGAATTCGTGATCTGGCGGCTCCGTGTCGTCGCTCCGGTCCAGGATGTAGAGCTGATGAGTTTCGGGGTAGCGCAGCGCCCACATCTCGGTGGCCGTGCTCAACAGCACGTTGACCGCATAGATCGCGGCGTGCTCGGCGAGCCAGCGCATGGCGTCGGTGAGGCCGGCCGTGACCTCGCCGCCGCGCGCCCGGATCGCGCCGGTGATCAACGCGAAGACCCGTTCGGAGTCGGTGTCGCCCAACACCAAGTCGTCGGTGCCGAGCTCACGCAGCCGCGCGTCGATGACGTCCAAACCTTCGAGGACGCCGTTGTGCGCGAAGATCCGCCCGTCCTGCAGGAACGGGTGGGTGTTGCGGACGTCGAGCGAGCCGGTGGTCGCGTATCGGACGTGGGCGATGACGGTCGTGCCGGTCATCCGGTGCGCCTCGGTCGCGAATGCGGCGTCCCGCCAGGCCGCTATCGGCTCCTTGTACAGGTGCGGGGTGCCGTGTTCGTCGAAGACGCCCAGGCCGGTCCCGTCCGCGTTCCTTTTGCTCTGCCGGGCCAGGCTGTCCGGGGCATCCAGCAGCCAGAAGGTCGCGGTGCACGCGTGCGTCCCGGCGTGCAGGCCAAAGAGTCGGCACATGACGTCCCCGCTAGCGGCCGGAGCCGGTCAGCTCGGCAGACAGGTCCCGCAGCGCGCGGCGCGCATAGCCCTTCCACGCCCTGCCCAGCAGCGGCAGCGCCCAGGCCGTCAGCGCCGAGCGCGGATAAATATCCCAGCGCCACGTGATGTCGGTGCCGCTCCCGGCCGGGGCGAAGGTCCATTCGCCGATGACGTGGTCGATCAGCAGCGCCATCGGGCCGGTGAACTCGCGGAGCCGGTAGCCGAACGAGTGCGGCGGGTCGACGCTGGTCAGTTCCTCGCGCATGGTGGCGCCGCCGACCAGGTGCACGACGCGGGTCTGGCCGACCGCGTCCCAGGCGCCGGTCTGCTCGCGCACTTCCCTGATCGGCGGAAACGGTCCGTACCAACGGGCGAAGAGCGTCGGGAGTGGGATGGGCAGGGTCCGGTGAAAGGCGTCGGTGACCGCGACCGGGGTCACCAGGGATTGATCGACGACGAGTGAATGTGCCACTGCGGTAAAGCCTTTCAGCTCAGTGCGCCTCGATGACCTGGTATTGGTCGTCGGCGTATCGCGACCGGATGGTCTTCTTGTCGTATTTGCCGACGCTGGTGCGGGGAATCTCGTCGGCAAACGTCCACCGTTCGGGCAGCCACCATCGAACAACCTTGTCGGTGAGGAAGGTTCGCAGCTGATCGGCGCTCACCGAGGCGCCGTCCTTGGCCACGATCACCGCGAGCGGCCGCTCCTCCCAGCGTTCGTCGGGCACGCCGACGACGGCGGCTTCGACCACATCCGGGTGGCCGATCAGCAGGTTCTCCAACTCGACCGAGGAGATCCACTCCCCACCGGATTTGATGACGTCCTTGGCGCGGTCGGTCAGGGTGACGAATCCGCGCTCGTCGATGCGGCCCACATCGCCGGTGCGCAGCCAGCCGGAGTCGAACTTCGACTCGTCGCGGGCCAGGTAGTAGGAGCCGGCGATCCACGGTCCGCGCACCTCGACCTCGCCGACGGCCTCGCCGTCGTTGGGCAGCACCTTTCCCTCGTCATCGACGATGCGCATCTCCACCCCGCAGACCGGCTGGCCCTGCGTCCCGCGGAAGGCCCAGTGCTGGTCCTCGGGGGTACCCGGCGGGGGCCACGACATGGTTGCCAGCGGCGACGTCTCCGTCATGCCCCACAGCTGCCGGATCTGTACCCCGTGCTTTTCCTCGAAGGTGCGCATCAGCGATACCGGGACGGCCGAGCCGCCGCAGACCACCAGCCGCAGCGACGACATGTCGTGATCGGGGTCGTCCTCGAGGTGGTGCAGGACGCCGTTCCAAATGGTCGGCACCGCACCGGTCACGGTGGGCTTCAAGTCCTCGACCATCGCGACCAGCGACGCGGGGTCGAGGTGGCAGTCGGGCAGCACCAAATCGGCGCCGGCCATCAGCGCCGCGTACGGCAACCCCCAGGCATTGGCGTGAAACATCGGCACGATGGCCAGCACGCAGTCGGTGGACCCGACGCCGATGCCGTTGGTGGTACACGCGCCCATGGTGTGCAGGAAGCTCGAACGATGGCTGTAGACAACGCCTTTCGGGTTTCCGGTGGTGCCGCTGGTGTAGCACATCGCGGCGGCCGAGTTCTCGTCGACGGACGGCCAGTCGAACTCGGTGGGCTCGCCGTCGAGGACGTCGGCGTAGCGCAGCACGGTCTGGCCGCTGCCCTGCAGCGACTCGGTGTCGTCGCCCACCACGATCACGGTGTGCACGGTCTTGAGCTCGGGCAGCACGGGGGCGAGCAGTTTGGTCAGTGAGCCATCGACCAGCACCACCTGGTCTTCGGCTTCGTTGGCGACGAAGGCGATCTGCTCGGGGAACAGCCGGATGTTGAGGGTGTGCAGGACGGCACCCATCGACGGCAGCGCGAGGTATGCGGTGAGGTGCTCGGCGTTGTTCCACATGAACGTGCCCACCCGCTGGTCGCCGGTGACGCCGAGCCGGCGCAGGCCATTGGCCAGTTGCGCGGCGTGGCGCCCCAGTTCCCGGTAGGTGGTGCGCCGGTAGCCGTCCCCGGTGGCGGTCGTGACGGTCCGTTCGCCGTGCACCGTGCAGCCGTGGCGCATGATCGCGGTGATGGTCAACGCAAAGTCCTGCATCGTGCCATCCATTGGGCTACCGCCTTAGTGTCGGCGCAGCACCGCGTGTGCCGCCGGCCGTCTCCCACCCTAAGCCGGAATTCGGCGAGAGTGGCAGCACCTGACCGGACTGACGGTCGATGGCGTGGATTCCGTTCGGCCGGGGCCGCTTTGGACCGGCGGCACGGGCGCTAGGCCAGGACCGGCTCCCACGCGTGAAGCTCGGGCAGCCAGCCCGCGAGCGACAGGTCTCCGACGCTCGCGATGGCGTGGGTTTGCGCCGGGGCCGCCGGGGTGATCCGCGCCGCGGTGACCACGCCGAGGTAGTCGGCGACGTACAGATGGCTGCCGTCGGGGCTTTCCACCACGCATGACGGCTGCTGCGACACCGTGATGTCGCCGGCGACCTCCAGCCGGTGGGTGCTCACCACCGTGATGCGGTCGTCGCTGACCAGGTAGGCGCGCGCACCGTCGCGACTGAGGGTGATGCGCGTGAGCGGGCCGGTGATCTCCGGGATCTTGTGGGTGCTGACGATCCTGTTGACCCGGGTGTCGACCACGTCGAGCACCGCGCCGGCGACCGGATCGCAGCTCGCCACGTACGCCGTCGCGCCGTCGTCGCTGAGCGCCACATCGCGGACGGGCAGGCCGACGTCGAGGCGGCCGACGATGCGCGACCGGCCACCGACCCGGCGATTGTCGGACCGCGTCCGGGTTTCGATTATCGCCAGGGCGCCGCCGGTCGGGGCGTTCATGCCGACGTACAGCCGGCGCCCGTCGGCGCTGATCCGCACACACGCGGTCGAGATCCCCGGCGCGGTCGCCAGATCGACGACCTCGAGCTCACCGCTGGTGGTGTCGAGCACTGTCACGTCGGCGCCGCGGACCGCGTTGCGGCTGGCGTAAAGGTACCTTCCGTCCGGACTCACGGTCAGGTCGCTGACGCTGTTCGCGAGCGGGTGCGTGGCGATGCGCCAGTTGGTGACGACGTCCACGACTTCGATGGCGTCGTATCCGGCGCTCGCGGTGCTGACATAGGCATAGTTCGAGTCCGCACTGCTCATGGCGACCGCGAACGGCTCGGCCGGCCCGGCGATGGTGCTCGCGACCCGGCATGTCTTGGCGTCGATGACCGAAAGCACGTTGCGGCCGTAGTGCGTTGCCACCAGCCGGCGCCCGTCGGGGCTGATGTCGATATCGCTGATCGCACCGTGGTGCAACGGGACTCGCACCACCGACGTGGTGTCGAGTTCGGGGAACAGGCCGTCTCGATGGTCGTGCGCGGCCTTAGGGCCGTTCAAGTCGTTCACGTTGGCACCGCCTTTGCTGTGTTTGTCGATGCGGGGCGACGTCGCGGAAAAGGCATGCGACGAACCGGCCCCGGACGCACCGGCTTTCAGCACCGAAAGGCACTGACGAGACTGGTTTTCGGTAGTCTAATGGCCAAATATCGCCCCCACCGGTCCGGAATTGCCTGACGTTAGCTACGTCACTCCGCGCCCTTAGGTTCCGCTCAGACTTCCAATCACGCTGTACCGCCGTCGCGTACCCGTAGCGAATGCAGGCAAACGCGCTCCCGGCCGGTTTCCCTTCGGCCGCTAACAGCGCACGTGAGGCGATGTCGGCGCAAAATTAAGGGATTCTCAGGTTTTTCGAGCCGAGGAGGGATAAATCACACCGGGCTTCGACGCGCCGCCGCTGGCTGAAATGCGCCGCGGCTAGCTGAAATGCGTGCGCGGCCGCGCCAACCTCACGCCGTCGACGGCGATGTCCAGCTTTTCGTTGTAGAACGCGATCAGGCCGGCGATCGGCGCGACCGCCGGAAGCGGATAGTGGTAGGTCCATGCCAGATCCTCATGGATCACTTGCTCACCCGGGGAACCCACCCGCACCGACCAATACCCCGATGTCACTCCCTTGTAGGGACACAACGTCTGCGTCGCGCTGGGTGTCAGGTGCCCGAAGGAAACATCGGTCGGATCGATGTAATACCTTGTCGGCAGGCCCGTTTCGAAGAGCAGTACGGGAGAATCCGTGTCGGCCAAGACAATTCCTTCGAGCTCGACCCGGACGTGCCGGCGTGAGCGCAAGGCGTCGACGCGCGCATACGGGTTGCGCGGGTGACCGTAGATCGGCTCGTCTTCTTCGAACCAGCGCAACGAATCCCACTCGAATCGCACGGTGCCGGCCAGCGGGCCGTCGCCGTCGGCGTCGAATACCCGCGCGGCGGACTCCCGCGTTTGGTCCGAACCGACCAGCGAATACAGCCGCGACGGTCCGAATTGCACTGTCTGGGCATGGTTTTCGTCACGCAGGAACCCGGGCCGGACGTCGTCGAGCGGGATGTAGTACTGCGGGTAATACGGGACTTCCCACACGTATCGGGCGGCGGTGGTGTCGAACACCAGCGCATCGCCGAGATAACCGCGGACCCGCCGCGGGGCGGGTTCGATCCGGCCCCGTGCGGCGGCCATCTGCGGGTAGTCGGTGCTCATCGCCGGCCTACTGATCCTTGGAGGCCAGTCCGGCGGGTGCGTGACGGATCGCCCTGCGGATGGCGTCGGCCAGCGCGAGCGCGCTCTCCTCGGTCATTTCCAGGGCCACCCGCGCCGAGGGGCCGAGCTGGGGGTTGATCACGTCGATGTTGACGGTGTGGCCGTAGGGCGCATGGACGGGATGGTCGACGTACACGGTCGCGCGGGCGGCGTCGAACCATCCCGTCGCGCCCTTGGCGCTGCCGTCGATCTCGACGTGTTCGGTGAGGTAGATGCACACGGGCGTTGCCTAGCCTTTCAGGTGGGTGGAGAAGAACTCGTCGATGCGGCGCCAGCCGTCCACCGCGGCCTGCGGCCGGTACGCGGGCCGGTCGACGGAGAAGAACGAGTGGCCCGCGCCCTCGTAGGAGTGGAACTCATGCGGCTTGTCCAGCTTGTCGAGCTCGGCGTCCAGGGTGGCCACCGCAGCGGGGGCCGGAAAGCGGTCGTCGAGTCCGAACAGGCCCAGCAGCGGGCAGCCCAGGCCCGGGGCCAGGTCGAGGATCGGCTTCATGGCCTTGGGCATGCCCTCGGGTGGGTCCTCGACGATGAAGGCCCCGTAGCAGTCCACCGCCGCATCGAACGGCAGCGAGCAGGCCGCCAGGTAGGCGTGCCGCCCGCCCGAGCAGTGCCCGATCACCCCGAACTTGCCGTTGGCTCCGGTCAACGAGCGCAGGTGCTCCACCGCGCCCGCGACGTCACCGACCAAACGCTCGTCGGGCACCCCGCCCGCGGCCCGGGCCGCGGCGGCCGCGTCGTCGGGTGCGGCGCCAGGGGCTTCGCGCGAGTAGAGGTTCGGCGCGACCGCGTGGTATCCGCTGACGGCGAGCCGGCGGACGAACTCCTTGGTCTCCCGGTCGTAACCGGGCATGTGGTGGATCCACACGACGCCGCCCCGCGAGCCCGGCGCGAGCGGCACGGCCCGGTATGCCTCGATCTCGTCGCCGCCGTGGCCGGTGATGGTGATGGTTTCTGCGCGGATGGCGTCTGCGCTGGGTGCGTTCACTCATCGCTCCTTGTCTCGGCTTCGCCGAGACCCAACGTAGCCGAACCGCCGGGCGGGTTCAGCGCCGCTTGTCGCGCACCTTGTACGTCGAGGGCCACGACTTCCGGGACTCGTCGCCGGTCAACGGCGTGCCCATCCCGCCGACCTTGACGGAGTACGCCTCCTTGCCCGGACCCACCTCACGGTTGGCGTGTTCCTGGGCCAGGAAGTAGAGCTCGTCGATGGTGGCCTCGTCGTAGGCGACGAACGACGTTTCCCGGGCGAGGTCGTCGATGCCGGCCAGCATCCGGTCGGGCAGCAGCCGCGACGCCACCGCCGCCAGCCCCAGCAGGCCGAAGGGAATGACCCAGTAGCACAGATACGACAGCGGGGTCTTCGTGTCCAGCATCAGGGCGGCGGCGGTCCCGGCGGGCCCGCGGTCGCGTCCCGCCACGATGGCCGGGACGGCCGCCGACGCCGTCATCGCGGCGAACGTCGCGACCCACAGCCAACTCA
This sequence comes from Mycobacterium sp. 94-17, assembly GCF_035617725.1. NCBI lineage: Bacteria > Bacillati > Actinomycetota > Actinomycetes > Mycobacteriales > Mycobacteriaceae > Mycobacterium > Mycobacterium sp. 94-17. Next base: position 6,501 of record NZ_JAPIYN010000027.1, on the reverse strand, counting down.
GGATCGTGACGATCCGGCCGAACAGTCCGGTGTTGACCACGTCGGGAGCCTGTTCCGCCGCGGCGAACTCGGCCACGAAGGGCTTGCGCGCGAGCAGCCCGATGAGCGTCACCAGCAATATCCCGGCGTAGCTCAGCGGCAGGATCCAGCGCTGCAGGAACGACTCACCGAGCGCGACGGACAGCGCGGTGATAACCAAAAGCGCTGCGGCGGATGCCAAATCAAAGAGCTGCCACTTCCGGCCCACCGCGCCGCCCACGCCCAGGCCGACGGCGGCGATCGCCAGCGCCACCACTGCGGCCACGGCGAACGGAACATTGCCGACGAGTACCCAATAGACGATCCACGGCGCGAGGCCGAACAGCATGCCCATGGTGGGTGAGTGTATGAGTGCCGGTTCGCGGCGCCGTCGGCGGCAAGCCCAAACTATTGGTCCGGCTTCCATCATCTTGCGGCTCGGCGCGCGAGGCATCGGGCTGGTAAGCCCGCACCGGTTGATTGTTGTCGGGCCATCGTTCTACGCACAGCTTGGTTCGTCGTATGGATAGACATCCGGAAATGACGACTCGGTCATACCGGGCGGCCATATTTGTCACATTGCGCAAACGGGCGGTGTCTAAAGGCCATCAACGACGAGCCTGGCGAAGTGCGCCACCACTGATTGGTTGGCGATGGCCGCCACCCCTGGCTCGGGCGCGATGGCACCGAAGCGAAGGAACTCATGACCGCCAAGCAGCCACTTCTGCTCCTGCACGGCCTGATGATGTCCGCGGGAGTGTGGGCGGACGTCATCCCGCTACTCGCCAGCCGCCATGACCTCATCGCGCCCACCGCCCTCGGCCATCGCGGCGGACAAACGCTCAAATGCAGAGCCACCGTTGCGACCCTCACCGATGAAACGGAGCGTCTCCTGGATGCCCGAGGACTCGATCGCATTCACATCGCCGGTAATTCGATGGGTGGGTGGATGGCCATCGAACTGGCCCGCCGAGGCCGTGCACTCAGCGTCTTCGCCTTCTCACCAGCAGGATTCTGGACGCACGGTACAAGCGACGAAACTAATGCCAGCAACAAGATTCGACGCGCCAGACGTCGGGTGCAGCTGGTCCGGCCGGTTGCACCGAGGTTGCTCCGCTTCGCATATCTTCGTCGAATGGCGATGCAGGACGCCGCCGACCACGGTGAGCGCCTCACCCCGGCGCAGGCCCTCGATGCGCTCCTCGACGTTGCAGGATGCGCCGCCGCCGAAGACATGCTGCAACCATCCGAGAGCGTCGAACCTCTCGATCCGCTGCCCTGCCCAATCACCCTGGCATGGTCGGGCAACGACCGCATTCTTCCGCCGCACGTCTACGGCACCACCGCCCGAGAACGGCTCCCCGGAGCCGAGTACCTGCTGCTCCCCGACGTCGGTCACGTGCCGATGATCGACAATCCGCGCCTATGCGCCGATACGATCCTCGCAACCACACGGGCACTCGCTGCGGCGCCGAGACTTCGAGCGTTCTCCGGCCGGGTGGGGGCGGTGTCGACCGAAATGCCCGACGCATCCGGGTCAGCCGGTCGGTGACCGACGCGCCCGGCAAGGGTCTCACCGAAGGACGCACGAAGAACCACGGTGCCCGTAGCGTGCCGCTACCGAAGTTCTTGTGCCGCTGTTGATCACCGAGATCCAGGGCTGCCCCGACCTAAACCGGGCTGAGCTGGCTGTTCGGGTGCCCCCAGTCGGACTCGAACCGACACTTGGCGGATTTTAAGTCCGCTGCCTCTGCCAATTGGGCTATGGGGGCCCGGTCGCGAATGTAGCCGACGGTGCGCCGGTTATTGGGCGGCCCCGGTGCTCAGCGCCATGGCCAGAAAGTCCAGACGCCACAGCCCCCGGAACAACTGCCGCGCGAAATCTCGCATCAAGGCTCTGTGCTCGTCGGGGACGCCGCTGTCCTGTGCGACGGACTCGATGATCTCCGCGACGGTGCGGCGGCCATCGACGCGCTGGATGAAGGGCAGCTGGGCCGGGTTGAGCTTTTGCTGCCCGCCCGGCCAACGGATTTCGTCGGCGGATAGCCGGCACGCCGTGCGCAGCAGCGGCACGTAATCGAGGGAAGCCGGCGAGGCGAAATCGATGACGTACTGCTCCCTGGGACGTTCCGGGCGGCAGGCCACAAAGAAATGCGTGGCGTTCGCCGGCTGCAGCCGTTCCATCACGGACCACAGTTCGGCGTCGGGCAAGTTGTTCAGCGCCGATTGGAATCCACTCGCCGGCGTGAGCAGGTCGTGCGAGTAGTACGGCGAGTTGTGAAACCATCCCTGGAACGCGAGTCCCGCCGCGGCGACCAGGTCCAGGCATTCCGCGACGGTGTAGCTGCGCGCACGGCTGTGCAGGAACGTGTCGACCAGCGCGCCGTCGGAGACCAGGTCGCGCGCGGCATTCAGGTAGCTGCGTACCGGGTGATCGGGCGGCAACATCGCTATGGCGTCCTTGACCAGTTGGACCGACGTTTCGTCCTGCGCCAGCTTGAGGTCGCGAAACACCGATTCGAGCATCTCGACGCCGATCCGGCCGTACTTCGCGTAGAGCATGACCGCCAGGGCCCCGTCACTGCGCAGGCACCGGCCCAGCGCGGTCATGCCGACGAGGGGGTCCGCCATGTGATGCAGGACGCCACTGGAGACGATGAGGTCGAAGTCGCGCCCGAGCGTTGACACCTCCTCGATCGGCAGCAAGCGCAACTCCAAATTCGTCAGCCCGTGCCTGTCTTTCAGCTGCCTGTGGTGATTCAGCGCATTCTGGCTGACGTCGATGCCTACCACCGTGGCGTCGCGGTTGGTGAATGCGAACAGGGCCGCCTGAAAGGTGCCGCACCCTGCGATCAGAATGTCGAGGTCAGGTTGGTATTCCCGGTTCGGCCACAACACTCGATGGGCCCAGAATGGGTCAAACCAGTCCCAGTGGGTCTCGCTCCACGCCGCGAGGTCGACCACCGGGGGCGGATAGTCCCACCGGTCGTATTGGCGGGAGACACCGTCACCGCGCGGGTCGTCGGTCACTTCGGCGCTGGCTCCTTCGCGACGGGTGGGTCTTATGGGCGATGTGTTGCTGATCGCGACAAACTTACAAGGATCCGTCGTTGTCGGGCGCGGTGAAACCGCTGGTGAGCTCGTCGAGACAGAATTGCCGGAGACAATTAAAATTCGCCTTCTGCACGCAGGCATGGCCACGGAGGAGTCGAGAGTGAAGAACACGGCACGTTGGGCCGGCCCGGTAGCTGCCGCGGTAGTCGGTGTCGTTGGGATCGCCGCCGCGCCCACCGCGGGTGCCGACCCGGCCGACGATCAGTACCTGAACAGCCTGCAACAACATGGGATCGGCTGGCCGAGCGGCTCGGAGGAGGCAATGATCCGGGTCGGGCACGCCGTTTGCCAGGATTGGGCGGGCGGGGACACGCTGGCCCAGACCGTGGGCGATGTGCAGAAGACACTCGGGCTCAGCAACAACGGCAGCGGCACGATCATCGGTGCCGCGACAGCCGCGTACTGCCCGGAATTCCGAAGCAAGATTCCTTAGCCGCGCACCGCCGGATCTGTGCCGTCCGGCGCTGGGCGGGGCGGATGACGAACGCGGGCCCCCGCCGCCGGCCCAGTTTGCCCACTTACGGTCCCGGCTGGATAGCGGTGCAACCGTGTCCCGCGTGGATCGAAGACGGCCACTATCCCCGGCTCGCAGCCGAAGTCCTACCGGCGCTGGGGATTTGACACTGCCGGCAGCGCCGATCGAACCTTCCGCGGCTGGCGCGTGCGACTCACGAATACGTGCCGCCGGCGCCTCGAAGACATTAGCCAGATGCCTGACATGCAAGGCGAACCAGCGTCTACTACTATGCGCGCGCCGCGCGCGTTTTCTTTTTGCCGCCGCGTCGATTCAGGTGACATCGCGGTATCGCCCAGCAGTGGCTTGTTAAAACTACCGGCCTCAGCGTTAAAAAAGCGTAAACGGCTGTCACGTGCGCCTTTTCGGCGGGAATGTGGAGGCCGCGGGTAGTTAGCCTCTAGCCGACGCACAGCGGACGTGACGCGAACACACAGGCCGGCCTCCCGACGGGGGCCGGTCAGTTCCAACACTAGGAGCACTTGATGTCATTTCTGACAACACAAACTGAAGAAATGTTAGCCGCGGAGCAGGCGCTCAGCGGAATCAACGCCAGCCTGGCAGCGCAGAACGCGGGCGCCGCGTCGGCGACCACTGTGATCGCTCCCGCAGCGGCCGATCCGGTGTCGATTCAGCAGGCGACCATCTTCTCGACGTACGGCACGACGTACCAGACCGTCGCCGCGCAGGCGCAGACGTTGATGGAGCAGTACGCGAGCACCCTGGGGATCAGTTCCGGTGCCTACGGCGACACCGAGGCCGTCAACGCGAGCCAGGCCGTGCTGTCGAGCGCCTCCCCCCTCGACGCGGTCTCGAGCGCGACCACCAGTTCCGGCACCCCCCTGGACTGGCTCTCCTACCTACTCGGTAGCACCGGCAACAACACCAACCCGGCCATGCTCGGCGGGATCTTCGGCCTTTCGAGCAACGGCGCCAACATTTTGAACATCGGTGCTGGTAACTGGGCCTCCGCCGGATCCGACCTGATCGGACTGGCCGGTGGTGGTCTGCTCGACACCTCCGGCGATGCTGCCGGCGCCGGCCTGGCCGCGGACATCGCCGCATCACCGGAGCTGGGCGTTACAGGTGTGGCGGCCGGCGGCACGGTTGGTGCGGTCGGCATGGGCGGGGTGGGCGCGATGCCAATGGCCTCGATGGGCTCGGCCACCATGGTCAACAGCCTCGCGGTGCCGCCCAGCTGGGCGGGCGCCTCCGCTCCGGTCGCTGCGCCCGTCAGCGCGATCCAGACGGCGGGCTGGACCGCCGCCGCACCGCAGGCCGGCGTCGGCTCGGTCGTCCCCGGCATGCCCGGAATGGCCACGGCGGCGCGTAGCAGCGCCGGCTTCGGCGCGCCGCGCTACGGCGTCAAGCCGATCGTCATGCCGAAACCGACGGCCGTTTAGACAGCGGTCGCGGCCACACCACCAGACACCGAATTCGAATAGACAAAGGGAGCGGGACAAGAAATGGTTCTTAGTTTTGCCGCAGTACCTCCGGAGATCACCTCCTCGCTCATTTACACCGGACCGGGCGCCGCACCCCTGATGGCCGCCGCAACGGCATACGCCAACCTGGCGGCCGAGGTGAGCACCACTGCCACACAGTGGGAATCCATCATTTCGCTGCTGACCACCGAGCAGTGGACCGGTGGCGGGTCGACAGCGGCAGCGGCCGCGGCCCAGCCCATCGTGTCCTACCTCACGCAGACGGCGGCTGCGCTTGAACAGGCGAGCACTCAGGCCACTGCGTCGGCGGCCGCGTATGAGGCCGCGTTCGCGGCGACGGTGCCCCCGCCGGTGATTGCGGCCAACAGGACGCTACTGGCGACGCTTATCGCGACGAACTTCTTGGGGATCAACTCAGCCGCAATCGCCGCGACCGAGGCCCAGTACGCCGAAATGTGGGTACAAGACGCCACCATGATGGCCACCTATCAGGCGGCCTCTGCGGCGGCCGGCACTCTACAGCCGGTGACACCGCTGACGTCGACGACCGACCCGGCCGCGGCCGCGACGGTCGACAACGCCGCACTCGCCGGTAACACGACAAACGGCACAATCCAGGCCCTGGATTCGCCAGTCTCGAGCGCGCTCTCCTCCCTGCCGGATGCCAACAGCAACTGGCTGGACTCGATTGACAACTTCCTTGGCACGCCGGCGGTCTACAACGCCATCAACGGCGGGGTCAACACCGCGGCCTGGTTCACCATGAACACCATCCCAACCGCGGTATCGCTGGGCCACACCCTTGGCGCCGTGCCGGCCATCGCCGTCGGCGACGTGGCTCCCGACGGTGTCGCGGGTATCACCGAAGGCACCATGGTGAGCAGGGTGGCGCCGACGGCCGGTTTGGGCGCCGCATCCTCGGCGGCGATGGGAGAGGCGTCCATGGTCGGCCGCCTGTCGGTGCCGGCCACGTGGTCTGCCGCCGCACCGGCGCAATTGGTTTCGGCCAGCTCCCCACTCGGGGGCTCGGGCTGGACCGTCGCCTCCGAAGCGGCGGCGGCCGAGCCGGTCACCGCGATGCCCGGTATGCCCGGCATGGCCGCGGCAGCAAAGGGCGCCGGCGCCTACGGCAGCGGACCGCGCTATGGCGTCAAGCCGATCGTCATGCCCAAACAGGTTGTCGTCTGAGAGGGCCCGCTGATATGGGAAAAAGGGGGTACATGTCACCCACTTGAGGCGAGCAATCCACCAGCGGGCCGTCATTCGTTTCCACCGCGGCCACCAGCGCATCGATTACAAATGTTAAAACTTCGGCAAACTGAACCATCAAGATAGGAGACAGCCGACATGGCAACACGTTTTATGACCGACCCGCACGAAATGCGGGCGATGGCGGGCCGCTTCGAGGTG
>NZ_JAPIYN010000026.1:8095-72707 GCF_035617725.1 Mycobacterium sp. 94-17 | reverse complement strand
CCGGCAAGCCCAACTGGCGGGTCCTCACATCCATCGTCGTCCGATGAACACAGCACCCCGGCAAGATCCGAAGAGCCACTTATCTGCGGATTTCTGTGGAGCTAAGGGTGTGGAGCTAAGGGTGGAGCTAAGGGGAATCGAACCCCTGACCTACTCGATGCGAACGAGTCGCGCTACCAACTGCGCCATAGCCCCTGACCGCTAGCAGGCTACCAGCCGCGGCTCTAACCGCCGAACTGCAAGGACTATTCGCCGACGGCGCGCGGCAAGTCCCTGGGCCAGCCGAAGGTCCGCATCGCCATCGCGTAGTCCAGGTGCTCGAAGATGGGGTCTTCGTCGTCGATCTCGAGGACCACCGCACCCGGGCGCCGCAGCCGCGCCGGCACCACGTCGTAGTCGCGGTCGTATGCGTTCTCCACCCCGAGTCGGGCGCGCGCCATCCTCTTCATCCGACGGTGACGCACCCGCGCCTCGATGCGCGTCTGGCGCCGCAGGTAACCGAGGTACAGCAGCGTGATGGCGGTAGCACTGCCGCACACCCACCAGGCATTCGGCGAGATCTTGAAGGCCGCGGTGGCCGAGCCGACCAGGATCACCGCCATCAGGACCAGCACCTTCTTGCGGAAGGCGTACTTGCGGGCGCTCACCGCGGCGGCGGTCTTGTTGTCGAACCGGCGCCGCCGCGAGGCGTTGCGCGGCATCGGCGCGGCCGCCTCGTCGTCGGCCTCCTCGGCCGCCGGTTCCAATCCGGACGAGTCCTCGACGTACTCGTAGCCGTCCTCGACCTCGTCCTCGCCGTCACGTTTCGCGACGGCCTCGGTGTCCACCTCGTCGTCGTCGGCGGCTTCGATATCGGCCGTCTCCGCCTCGACGTCAGAATTGCCGGCGCCCACCGGAAGTACGTGGGAATCCTCGACGACGTCGACGTCGAGGTAGTCGGGCTCGGTGGGCTCGGCGACGGCCATCCTCATCACCACTGGCCGCCGGCGGCTCAGCTCGTCGGTGTCGGCGTCGTCGTCGGCCTCGTGGTCGCGGCCCTCATCGTCAGCGAGGTCGTGCTCGTCTTCGAGGTCGGTGTCGGCCGAGTCTTGCGGTGGTGCCCAATCGGGGTCGCTGCGATGCCCGGCGGCCGGACCACTGCGTTTGATCAGCCGGGAGTTGCCCCCGCCGTTGAGCACCCGGGTCGCCAGGGCCACGTCGCTGGTGCGCCGCACCGCGTCGCGCTTGCTCACGAGCATCGGCACCAAAACAAACAGCCACAGCACCACGAGCGATATCCACAACAGTGACTGCGGGATGCTTGGCATGAGGACCTGCTCTCTTCGGTGTCCGTGCTCCGCGAAAGCCCTAGGTGGCCGGCGCGGCCGGGTCTACGTGACCAGGACAATTACACACCTGTAATTTGCCTCTCACAAGCACCATGAGTCACTCGTGTCGCGCAGGTCCCAGAACGGCAACGATTCGGACTCTCGGCGAGCCCTCCCTGCCCGGGGAGTGCTCACGCCCAGCTGGCGTTACCCGCACGGACCAGCGTGGATACCACCGATCCGGTCACCTCCTCGACCGTGATGGCCATCAGCAGGTGATCCCGCCACGCCCTGTCCACTTCCAGGTAGCGCTGCAGCAGGCCTTCCTGGCGAAACCCGACTTTTGCCAGTACCGCGCGGCTCGCGGCGTTTTCCGGGCGCACGGTGGCCTCGACCCGATGCAACATCACCGGGCCGAAGCAGTGATCCAGTCCCAGCGCCAGCGCGGCGGTGGCCACGCCGCCGCCGGTGGCCGACTGCGGCACCCAGTAGCCGATCCACGCCGACCGCAGCGCACCATGCGTCACGTTGCCGATGGTCAGCTGGCCGCAGAACCGGCCGTCGAGTTCGATGACGTAAGGCAGCATCCGCCCCTGCCGCGCCTCGGCGCGCAGACCAGAACACAGTGCCGGCCAGGCCGCCACCGCATGACGGGCCGTCCAATCCCCCTCGGAACTGGGCTCCCACGGTTCCAGATGCGCGCGATCGGCCAGCCGGATCCGGCTCCATTGGGCGCCGTCGCGCAGCCGCACCGGCCGCAGTTGTACAACTCCGGCAGGTACCCGCAGTGGCCCAACCCTCATGGGCCAACCCGGATGGCGGGAATTGGAGCGCAACAGGTTCACCGTGTGTGCGGTCGTTTCGCTCAGCCGCGCTGGGCCAGGAAGGCGACGTCGACGATCTCGCCGGTGCGGATCTGCTCGGCGCCGCTGGGCACCACCACCAGACAGTTCGCCTCGGCGAGGGTGGCCAGCAGGTGCGACGACGCGCCCGGGGCGCCGCCGAGCGCCTGCACCAGGTACTCGCCGCTCTCCTGGTCGCGCATCAATTGGCCGCGCAGGAAACCCTTGCGCCCGGCCACCGACGTGATGGGCGACAGCGTGCGCGCCTGCACGACGCGGCGCATCGGCTGACGCTTGCCCAGCGACAACCGGATCAGGGGGCGGACCATCACCTCGAAGACCACCAGCGCGCTCACCGGATTGGCCGGCAGCAGAAACGTCGGCACCCCCTCACGACCCAGCTGCCCGAAACCCTGGATGGATCCCGGATGCATGGCGACGCGTACCACCTCTATCTCGCCAAGCTCGGCGAGCACCTGGCGCACCGACTCGGCCGCCGCGCCCCCGACGGCACCGGCGATCACGATCACCTCGGCGCGATTGATCTGCCCCTCGACGATCTCGCGGAGCTCGCGGACGCCGCCGCTGACGATGCCGACGCGGTTGACCTCTGCGCCGGCATCGCGGGCCGCGGCCGCCAGCGCGTAGGAGTTCACGTCGTAGACCTGTCCGTTGCCCGGGGTGCGTGAGATGTCGACCAGTTCACCGCCCAGAGCCATGATCGTCACCCGGGGCCGCGGGTGTACCAGCACCCTCTCGCGGCCGACCGCGGCCAGCAGCCCGACCTGCGCCGCACCGATCACCGTCCCGGACCGCACCGCCACGTCACCGGGCTGGACGTCGTCGCCGGCGCGGCGCACGTAGGCGCCGGACGGGGCGCCGCGCAGGATTCGCACCCGCTGTGTCCCGCCGTCGGTCCAGCGCAACGGCAGGACCGCGTCGGCCAGGGTCGGCAACGGGGCGCCGGTCTGCACGCGCACGGCCTGGCGCGGCTGCAACCGGCTGGGGGCGCGCGACCCGGCCTCGACGATCCCCATCACCGGCAGCACCAGGCCGTCGCGCACCTCGTTCTCGCCGGAATCGTCGAACGGTCCGGGCAGACCCTCGCTGCCCACCTCCCCGACACCGAGCACGTCGACACTGCGCACGGCGTAGCCATCGATCGCCGCCTGATCGAAGCCGGGCATCGGGCGTTCGGTCACCACTTCCTCGGCGCACATCAAGCCCTGCGCCTCCGCGATCGCCACACGGATCGGCCTCGGCGCCACCGCGGCCGCGGTGATCCGGGCCTGCTGCTCTTCCACCGAACGCACAGCGCGCCTCTCTGCCCTCAAACCCGGCGGACGCCACGTCTCGGGCGACCCGCTCTCTGCGCAGGCGGGGCATCCCCGCCCGGGACCGCCACGCTTTCCGCGGGCCCGCCGTCGTCCGCCAGCCGGATTACCGGCCGGCTACCGCTCGGCCAGGCCCAATCGCGCCACCAGCCACTGCCGCAAATCCGGGCCGTAGTCGTCACGATCCAATGCAAAGTCAACCGCAGCCTTGAGGTAGCCGCCAGGATTTCCCAAATCGTGTCGAGATCCGCGATGCACGACCACGTGCACCGGATGGCCCTCCGAGATCAGCAACGCGATCGCGTCGGTGAGCTGTACTTCGCCGCCGGTCCCACGCTCGATGCGGCGCAACGCATCGAAGACGGCGCGGTCGAGCACGTAACGGCCGGCCGCGGCGAACAGCGACGGCGCGTCCTCGGCCTTCGGCTTCTCGACCATGCTCTTGACCCGCAGCACGTCCGGATCGTCGTCGTCGGGCAGCGGCTCGACATCGAAAACGCCGTAGGCGCCGATCTCTTCGGGCGTCACCTCGATGGCACACAACACCGTGCCGCCGTAGTGGGCCCGCACCTTCGACATGGTCCCGAGCACCCCGGTGGGCAGCACCAGGTCGTCGGGTAACAACACCGCGACGGCATCCTCGTCGTCAGCCAACCGCGGTTCCACGCAGCCGATCGCGTGGCCCAGGCCCAGCGGTTCGCTCTGCACCACGGACTCGACCTTGAGTAGCTGCGGCGCGCGCCGGACCTTATCGAGCATCGCGGTTTTGCCGCGCTGCTCCAACGTGCTTTCCAGCACCAGGTCTTCGACGAAGTGCGCGACGACGCCGTCCTTGCCCTCCGAGGTGATGATCACCAGCCGCTCGGCGCCGGCCTCGGCCGCCTCGGCGGCGACAAGCTCGATGCCGGGCGTGTCGACCACCGGCAGCAGCTCCTTGGGGACGGTTTTGGTCGCCGGCAAGAAGCGGGTACCGAGACCCGCGGCGGGCACGACCGCAGTGCGTGGCACCACCACGTTTCGGCTGGACATCGTTCACACGATAACCCGCGTCCATTGCCTCCAGGCGATGTGGCGGGTGTGACCGCCCGGCTGTCATCGTTGACGCATGGCGACCACCAGCAAGGCCGCGTTGCGCGACCAGTTGCTTGCCGCCCGGCGTCACGTTCCCGACGACGTTCGTGCCGCCGAGACGCGGCAGCTGTGCGCGCGGCTGCGGGCCCTCGGCGGCGTCCTGACCGGGGCCGGAACGGTCTGCGCCTACGTGCCGGTGGGCACCGAGCCAGGGTCGATCGAGATGCTCGACACCTTGCTGCACAGCGCCGGGCGAGTCCTGTTGCCGGTTGCGCGCACCACCGCCGACAACACGCCGCTGCCGCTGTCCTGGGGCGCATACCGGCCCGGCACGCTGACCACCGCGCGGTGGGGGTTGCTCGAGCCGCCGCAGCCGTGGCTGCCGGCATCGGCCCTGGCGGAAGCAGCCGCCGTGCTGGTGCCCGCGCTGGCCGTGGACCGCCGCGGCGTGCGGCTGGGCCGCGGCAGGGGCTTCTACGATCGTTCGCTGGGCGGCCGAGACCCGCACGCGCGGCTGATCGCGGTCGTCCGCGACGCGGAAGTGCTCGACGAATTACCGGCCGATCCGCACGACGTCCCCATGACCCACGCGCTCACGCCGCGACAGGGGTTGATCGATCTCGTTCCGCGCTGACGCCCCGGGAATGAGACATGTCACCTGGCGGTTCTAGCACTTAAGACGCTAGAGTGCTAACCAGGTTTGCAATCATCCGGAGGTTTTTCGTGCCGACTTACAGCTATCAGTGCACCGAGTGCGACGATCGCTTCGACATCGTGCAGGCCTTCACCGACGACGCCCTGACCACGTGCAATCACTGCTCGGGACGGCTACGCAAGCGCTTCAACTCCGTCGGAGTGGTGTTCAAGGGCAGCGGCTTCTACCGCACCGACAGCCGCGAGTCCGGGAAGAAGGCGGCGAGTTCGAGCAACGGCTCCTCGTCGAGCGATTCGGGATCCAACGGCTCCGGCTCGAACGGCTCCGGTACCAACGGCTCTGGCTCCGGCTCGAGCGAGAAGTCGGGCTCGAGCTCGAACGACAAGTCCAGCAGCAGCGCCGCGACGTCCACCGCCGCCGCCACCACCAGCTGACGGTTATCCACACCGGCCTTGTCGGCCGTGCGCCCGCCTACCGGGTTGCGCTTACCGTTGCGGCGTGGGCGAACCTTCGCTGAATCCAAGCCTGTTGAGCAGGCTGTCGCTGTGGCTGCGCCCGGACTGGACGCGCACCGTGCTGGCGCGCCGAGTCGCCGCGGGCGGGCTCGTCGTGCTGGCCGGCATCGCGAGTTTGCGTTCCAATCCCGCCGGTGACTACGCGCAGGTCGTGGTAGCCGACCATGACCTGACTCCTGGTGCTGCGTTGACTCCGGCCGACGTTCGGCTCGAAAAGCGTTTGGCTGCAACCGTTCCCGATGGGGCATCGGCCGACCTGCACTCGGTACTGGGTTCGACGCTGGCCGGCCCGGCCCGGCGCGGTGAGGTGCTCACCGACGTCCGGTTGTTGGGCAGCCGGTTGGCGGAGGCCGCGGTCGGGTCGAAGGCCGGGCCGGGAGCACGCATCGTGCCGCTGCATCTGGCGGACGGCGCGTTGATCGACCTGGTGCGGGTGGGTGACGTGGTCGACGTGCTCGCCGCGCCGGCCACCAGCTCGCCGGACGACGCTCACGCCGCCCCCAAAGTTGTGGCCACCGACGCCGTGGTGGTGCTCGTGTCGGCCAAAGAAAAGATGCAGGCTGCCGACCACGACCGCGTAGTGTTGGTTGCGCTGCCGGCTCGTGTGGCGAACGCGGTGGCGGGGTCGGCGTTGGGCCAGGCTGTGACGCTCACCCTGCACTGAGCACTCGGCCGTTGTTGGTCCGCCAGCCGACAGCTAACTCTGTCCAGTCGCAGAAAGGCCGTCTCCAATGCTCAAAGGGTTCAAGGAGTTTCTCTCGCGGGGGAACATCGTCGACCTGTCTACTGCGGTGGTCATCGGTACCGCTTTCACCGCGCTGGTCACGCAGTTCACTGACAGCATCATCAAACCCTTGATCAACCGCATCGGCGTCAACGAGAAATCCGACCTCGGCATCCTCCGGATCGGCATCGGCGGCGGTCAGACCATCGACCTGAACAATGTCTTAACGGCCGCGATCAACTTCCTGATCATCGCCGCGATCGTCTACTTCCTGGTCGTGCTGCCGTTCACCACACTGCGCAAGCGCGGTGAGGTAGAACCGGCCGAAGACGCGCAGGTCGTCCTGCTCACGGAGATCCGCGACCTGCTCGCCCAAACCAACGGCGACTCGTCTGGCAGGCACGGGAACGTGCACACCACGCCCCCACCCGATTACGGGCCGCGCGCGGAAGCCGAATCGAAATAGTCAGCCCGCGGTCTAAATCTCCAGGCTCGACAACTGCCCGATGATCTGGGCCGCCAAGGGATTCAGCGTCGCCATCCCGTCGCGCACCGCGTAGCGCGAGCCGGCCAGGTTGACCACCAGCGTGCTGCCGGACACCCCGGCCAGGCCGCGTGACAATCCGGCATCGATGATTCCCGCCGACAGCCCCGACGCGCGGACGGCCTCCGCGATACCCAGGATCTCGCGATCCAGGATCTCCCGGGTGGCCTCCGGGGCGACGTCGCGCGGTGTGACGCCCGTCCCGCCGACCGAGACGACCAGGTCGACCCCGCCGATCACCGCGGTGTTGAGCGCGTTGCGGATCTCGATCTCGTCGGCGGCGACCGCGACCACACCGTCGACGACGAATCCCGCCTCGGTGAGCAGTTCGGTCACCAGCGGACCGCTATGGTCCTCGTCGCCGTGCGCGGTGCGGTCGTCGACCACCACAACCAGAGCCCGGCCCACGACCAATTCCGCACCCGTTTCCATGGGTGCAACCGTATATCCGAGCTCAGACAATCCCGTCCCCGAGGGTTCGTCCACTCTCACTACTGATCCGCCTTCCCCAGGGTGACCGGCAATGTCCGACTGCCGCCGCCCGCGGGATCCTGGAACGTCAGCGTGATCTTGTCGCCGGGCGCCCTGGACCGCACGGCCGCGACCAACGCGTCGGCGCTGTTGATCGGCCGATCGTCGACCTTGGTGACGACCACGTTCTTCGGGACCCCGGCGGATGCCGCCGCCCCGCCCGCGACAACCTCGACGACCTTGGCGCCGGGGGTGCCCTTGTCGTTCATCACCTGCACGCCCAGCGAGGCGTGCGACGCCTTGCCGGTGGCGATCAGCTCGTCAGCGATACGCTTGGCCTGATCGACCGGGATCGCGAAGCCCAGACCGATCGAACCGCTCTGGGCGTCCGGCGAGTCGGCGCCCAAGGTGGCTATCGCCGAGTTGACGCCCACCAACTGGCCGTTCATGTTGACCAGCGCGCCCCCGGAGTTACCCGGATTGATCGCGGCGTCAGTCTGGATCGCATCCAGCACGGTGTTCTGGTTGCCCGACTCGCCGGTGGTGGACACCGGCCGGTTCAGTGCGCTGACGATGCCGGTGGTCACCGTGCCCGACAGACCCAACGGCGACCCGATCGCGACGACCGGCTGACCGACCCGCAGGTCGGACGACGAGCCCAGCGAGATCGGGGTGAGCCCGGACATGCCCTGCACGCGAATCACGGCAATATCGCTGGTGGGGTCTGCGCCGACGACCGTGAAGGGTGCGGTGCGACCGTCAGAGAAGGTCACCGTCGTCTTGGGCGCCGGGCCGCCGCCACCGGCACCGCCGGGGCCACCCGGCCCGCTTGGGGGCGCGGGAGCAGCAGGGGGCGGGGCTCCGGAAGCGCCTCCGGGCCCCTTGGGCGGACTTGCCGCGGCCGCGATCACGTGGTTGTTCGTCAGGATGAGCCCGTCGGTGGACAAGACGATGCCGGAGCCCTCTTCGGACTGCCGCCCCATGTCGGTCTCGAGCATCACCACGCTCGGCACCACCTTCGCGGCGACACCTTCGACGCTGCCGGGCGGCATGTTCGCGGCAGGGACGCTGGGCGCGGCACCGATCACTCGGCCGCCGCCGTTGCCGGTTGTGTGCGTACCGAGTTCGACGGCCGTCGCTGCGGCGCCGCCGATGCCGGCCGACACCACCGCGACGGCCAGCGCGCCGACGACCAACAAGCCTGTGCGAGAACGCTTTTGGGGTTCGGGCGGGGCGGGCATTCCCGGCGGCATGCCCGGAATTGGGCCCACGCCGGTGCCTCGCGGTATCGGGCCCGCGCCGGTGCCCCCCGGGATCCGGCCCGGCCCGGTGTTGCCGAAGGGCTCGTAGGGCGGACGGAACTGCGTCGTCGGCGACGACGAGGGCTGCGACCGGTAGCGCCAGTCATACTGCGGGTGGTACGGCTGCTGTTGTCCCGGGGCGTAACCGGAGGACGCCGCATGGCTCGGGAGGGGCGCAGCCTGATTCGGCGCGGGGGGGTATCCCGGCTGCTGCGGCGGTGGCGAATACCTCGGGTCATTCGTCATGTCGCTAAGTCGCTCTTCCTCTATCTCAGTGTGTCGGCAAGTCGACGGCTGCGTTCAACAGTAGCCGCAGACCTACTTTGCCCGCGCGGACTGAGAGTCCACTGAGACAACGTTCGCTGAATCCCGAGAGTTCGCCTCAGCTCCGGCTACCGCCTGGTTGGTGCCGGTCGCGGTGTCTACCTGGCCGATTTGCGGCTCAGCAGGGGCGGCGGGCGGGTACGCCGGGGCGGGCAGGGGCCGACCGGGCAGCAGCACATAGAAGGATGTACCCGGGGGCTGGCCGCCCGGAACGGTGTCCTCGACGCGCAGCAGCCCCCCGTGGTTGAGCACCACCTTCTTCACGATCGCCAGCCCGAGTCCCGAGCCCGGCATGGCGCGCGCCGTGGTCGAGCGATAGAACCGCTCGAACACCAGTCGGCGCTCCTGCGGCGGAATACCGGAGCCATGGTCGGCGATCACTAACTCGGCGTGCGAGTGGTCGAGCTGACGCATCGTGACACCGACATGGCCGCCGGGCGGGCTCCACTTGGCCGCGTTGTCCAGCAGGTTCAGCACCGCCCGCGACAACCCGGCGGCGTCGCCGAACATCTGCCACGGCGTCACGTCGACGTCGAACTGAATGTCGTTGCGCCGCCGGCGAACTCGCTCCAGGCTGCGGTCGACGACCTCAGACATGTCGACGGACTCGTGCACCACCTGGCCGGCGTCGTCACGGGTGAGGTCCACCAAATCGCCGACCAACGTCGACAATTCCTCGATCTGCGCGATGACGTCGGCCCGCAGGTCAACCATCTCCTGCTCGGGCAGCCGCGGCGCCCCCGGTTCCATCGCGGCCATCAGCAGTTCGACGTTGGTGCGCAGCGACGTCAGCGGCGTGCGCAGTTCATGCCCGGCGTCGGTGACCAGCCGCGCCTGCCGCTCCCGGGACTCGGCGAGCGCACGCAGCATCAGGTTGAACGACTCGGTGAGCCTTGCCAATTCGTCACTACCGAACACGGGGATGGGTCGGAGGTCGTCGGTGCGCGCCACGCGCTCGGCCGCCTCGGTCAGACGTGCCACCGGGCGCAGCCCGGCCCTGGTGACCATGCCGCCCGCCACCGCGGCAACCGCCACCCCGACGCCGCCGACGATCAAAAGCACCCAGCGCAGTCTGTTCATCACCGCCTCGGTGGGCTTGAGGCTCTTGGAGATCAGCAACGACGTGCCGTTCTGCAGGTGCACGGCAAGGATTCGCTGATCACCGGCGGTGCGCCGGGACATGAACAAGTCGCCGTGGATCACCGCTTTCTCCGGCGGGCCGACCGGCAGGGTCTGACCCGGCTGCTGGGCGGTGTAGATGGCGTGACCGGGGTTCACCAGCATCGCGTTGACGTCGGAGTAGGCGGTGCCTTCGATGGCCTTGCCGGGGTCAGCGGCCAGTGAACCGCTCGCGATCAGCAGTTGCGCCCGGCTTTGCAGCTGGTTGTCGATGTCGCTGTAGAGCGCGGCCGAGATCACGGCGTACACGGCGAACGCCATCAGCACGACCACCATGGCGACCATCGACATCGCCAGCAGCATCACCCGCCACCGCAGCGACAGGGATGGCGTCGCGCGCAGCGGCGGGCGCAGGGGTGGACGTTGGGGCCGGGGAAACCGGATCATCCAGCGGCCCGCATCGTCACGGGGGTGTCTCCCGCAGCACGTAACCCACGCCGCGCACGGTGTGGATCAGCCGCGGTTCCCCGGCGGCTTCGGTTTTGCGCCGTAGGTATCCGACATACACCTCTAACGCATTGCCGGAGGTGGGAAAGTCGAATCCCCAGACCTCCTCGAGGATGCGGCTGCGAGTGAGCACCCGGCGCGGATTGGCGATCAGCATTTCCAGCAGCGCGAATTCGGTGCGGGTCAGGCTGATCCCGCGCTGTCCGCGGGTGACCTCGCGGGTCACCGGGTCCAGCGTCAGGTCGGAGAACGTCATCGCGACCGATTCGGCGTCGTCCTCCGGCTTGGTGCGGCGCAGCAGCGCGCGCATCCGGGCCAGCAGCTCTTCCAGCGCGAACGGCTTCGGCAGGTAGTCGTCGGCGCCGGCATCCAGCCCGGCGACCCGCTCGGACACCGAATCGCGCGCCGTGAGCACCAGGATCGGCAGGTCGTCACCCGTACTGCGGAGCTGACGGCACACCTCGAGGCCGTCGAGGCGCGGCATCATCACATCCAGGACGAGCGCGTCGGGGCGCTCGCGCGATATCAATTCCAGGGCTTCGACCCCGTCGTGGGCCAACTCCACGGAGTACCCGTTGAAGGACAACGACCTACGTAACGACTCGCGCACTGCGCGGTCATCGTCGACGACCAGTATTCGCACGGCCCCTAGTTTCGTCCCACCGCCTGAGACGGACCTGAGAGGCGCGCCGCGCGAGGGGCTAGCGGCGGTCGCCAGCGCGGCGAAGCCGGGCGCAGCGGGCCGCCGCCATCGGGACTAGCGGCGGTCGAGGTCGATCAGACCGAGGCGGGCCGCCTTGAGCAGCCTGCGGGGCACTTTGTGGCGCTGACCTGCGACCGTCACACCGACGAGTTCGGTCTTCTCGGCCTTCCACTGCGCGCGCCGGCTACGGGTGTTCGCGCGCGACATTCTGCGCTTGGGTACGGCCATGGTCGGGCCTAACTCCTCGTGTTGCTTCGGTGATTCGACGTATGTCGCGCGGCGTGGCCGTTACGGCCGAACGGGCGACGATCGCATATCAGGATAGTCGCTGGTCCGCTCGTCGCCAAAATGGGCGCCCCCGGGGGCTTGGACCCTGGGCCACGCGCCCCGGACCACGCCCCGCGCTACGTCGGGATTGCCGTGCGGGCTGTGAAACGGACGCGGTCCACGACCCTGGGTCCAATCTCAGCGACTGGGGTCCAGCGGGCATCCTTGACGTGACACCGGCGGCACCCGCTAACCTACCGGTTGGTTGGTGGGTCCGAACCGGTGAATCCCGAATGGAGGACAGGCATGGCCTCTGCTGCGTCCGGTGCTGCGTCCGGCGCCTCTGGCGCCACGGGCAGTCCCGGAGCCGTCCGGATCGCGAACTGTTCGGGGTTCTACGGCGACCGGCTCGCGGCCATGCGCGAGATGCTCACCGGCGGTGGCCCGAATGGTTCCGTGGACTACCTCACCGGTGACTACCTGGCCGAACTCACCATGCTGATCCTGGGCCGCGACCGGATGAAGCACCCCGAGCGCGGCTACGCCAAGACGTTTCTGACGCAGCTCGAGGACTGTCTGGGCGAGGCCTGCGACCGCGGGGTCCGCATCGTCGCCAACGCGGGCGGTCTCAACCCGGCCGGCCTGGCCGACGCGATACGCGCGCTGGCCGAACGCCTGGGCATCGAAGCCCGGGTCGCGCACGTGGAGGGCGACGACCTGT
Organism: Mycobacterium sp. 94-17; assembly: GCF_035617725.1. Taxonomy (NCBI): domain Bacteria; kingdom Bacillati; phylum Actinomycetota; class Actinomycetes; order Mycobacteriales; family Mycobacteriaceae; genus Mycobacterium; species Mycobacterium sp. 94-17. The sequence continues at coordinate 60,302 of NZ_JAPIYN010000026.1, read as the reverse complement.
TGCCGCGCGCCGCCGAGCTCGGGCTGGGCAGCCCGCTGACCGCGAACGCGTACCTGGGCGCATGGGGGATCGTCGATTGCCTCGACAGCGGCGCCGACGTGGTCGTCACCGGCCGCGTGACCGACGCGTCGGTGATCGTCGGGGCGGCCGCCGCGCACTTCGGGTGGAACCGCACCGACTATGACCGGCTCGCCGGAGCCGTGGTCGCCGGCCACGTCATCGAATGCGGGGTCCAGGCCACCGGCGGCAACTATTCGTTCTTCACCGAAATCCCGGAGTCCTCCGGCCTCCTGCACGCCGGCTTTCCCCTGGCCGAGGTCAGCGCCGACGGATCGTCGGTGATCACCAAACACCCGGGCACCGGCGGCCTGGTCAGCGTCGACACCGTCACCGCGCAGCTGCTCTACGAGATCACCGGGGCGCGCTACGCCAACCCCGACGTCACCGCCCGGATGGACAGCGTCGAGCTGTCGTCCGACGGGCCCGACAGGGTGCGCATCAGCGGGGTGCGCGGCGAGGCCCCGCCACCCACCTACAAAGTGTCGATGAACAGCATCGGCGGGTTCCGCAACTCGATGACGTTCGTACTGACCGGGTTGGACATCGAGGCCAAGGCCGACCTGGTGCGCCGGCAGCTCGACGCCGCGCTCACCGTCAAGCCCACCGAGCTGCAGTGGTCGTTGGCCCGCACCGACCACCCCGACGCCCCCACCGAAGAGGCCGCCAGCGCCCTGCTGCACTGCGTCGCACGCGACCCCGACCCCGCCAATGTCGGACGCCAATTCTCTTCGGCCGCTGTGGAATTGGCGCTGGCCAGCTATCCCGGATTTCACGTCACCGCACCGCCGGGCGACGGTCAGGTCTACGGTGTGTTCACCCCCGGTTTCGTCGATGCCGCCGCCGTGCCACACGTCGCGGTGCACGCCGACGGCACCCGAGTTGACATCGCTTGCGCCACTCAGACTTTGAAATTGGCGCCTCCCGCCGCACCCCCGCTGCCAGACCCGCTGCCGGCCGGCCCGACGCAACGGGCGCCGTTGGGCCGCATCGCCGGCGCCCGCAGCGGCGACAAGGGCGGCTCGGCCAACGTCGGGGTCTGGGTCCGCACCGATGAGCAATGGCGGTGGCTGGCCAACACATTGACCGTCGGGCTGCTCAAAGAGCTACTGCCCGAGGCCGAGGACTTCGACGTCTCCCGCCACCTGCTGCCGAACCTGCGGGCGGTCAACTTCGTCATCGACGGCATCCTCGGCCAGGGCGTCGCCTACCAAGCCCGATTCGACCCCCAGGCCAAGGGGCTCGGCGAATGGCTCCGCGCCCGCTACCTCGACATCCCGGAGAGTCTGCTGTGAATCTTTGGAACACGCCCGAGCGCGAACAATTGCGAAAGACGGTGCGCTCGTTCACCGAACGCGAGATCCTGCCCCACATCGATGAGTGGGAGCGCACCGGCGATCTGCCGCGCGAATTGCACCGCGGCGCAGGGCAAGCCGGGCTGTTAGGAGCGGGCTTCCCCGAATCGGTCGGCGGTGGTGGCGGCGACGGCGCCGACGCGGTGATCATCTGCGAGGAGATGCACCAGGCCGGGGCGCCCGGCGGCGTGTTCGCGTCGTTGTTCACCTGCGGCATCGCGGTACCGCACATGATCGCCTCGGGCGATCAGCGGCTCATCGAACAATTCGTCCGCCCGACGCTGGCGGGCGAGATGATCGGTTCACTGGCCATCACCGAGCCGGGGGGCGGTTCGGACGTCGGGCATCTGCGGACCTCCGCGGTTCGTGACGGCGACCACTACATCGTCAACGGCGCCAAGACCTACATCACCTCGGGGGTCCGCGCCGACTACGTGGTCACCGCGGTGCGCACCGGAGGCCCCGGCGCCGGCGGGGTTTCGCTGCTGGTGGTCGAGAAGAGCACGCCCGGTTTCGAGGTGTCGCGCAAGCTGGACAAGATGGGCTGGCGCTCCTCGGACACCGCCGAGCTGTCCTACACCGACGTCCGCGTCCCGGCGGCCAACCTGGTCGGCACCGAGAACAGCGGGTTCGCCCAGATCGCGCAGGCCTTCGTCGCCGAGCGAATCGGCCTTGCCGCACAGGCCTATTCGAGCGCACAACGCTGCCTGGACCTGACCGTGCAATGGTGCCGCGACCGCGAAACCTTCGGTCGCCCATTGATATCACGGCAGTCGGTGCAGAACACGCTGGCCGAGATGGCCCGCCGCATCGACGTCGCCCGCGTCTACTCGCGCAGCGTGGTGGAACGGCAGCTCGCCGGCGAGACCAACCTGATTCCACAGGTGTGTTTCGCCAAGAACACCGCCGTCGAAGCCGGCGAGTGGGTGGCCAACCAAGCCGTCCAGTTGTTCGGCGGCATGGGCTACATGGCCGAATCCGAGGTCGAACGCCAATACCGGGACATGAGAATTCTGGGCATCGGCGGGGGAACCACCGAAATCCTCACCGCACTGTCCGCAAAACTCCTGGGATTCCAGTCATGAGCCCGTTGAAGTCCGTGCTGGACCCCGCGAGCGACGCGTATGCCGCGGCCGCAACGGCCGCGGCATCCCGGCTCGAGGAGATCGACACCGAGCTGGCCAACGCGCTGGCCGGTGGCGGCGCCAAATACGTTGAGCGCCACCATGACCGCGGCAAGCTCACGGCTCGCGAACGCATCGAGTTGCTGGTCGACCAGGATTCGCCCTTCTTGGAGCTCAGCCCGCTGGCCGCCTGGGGCAGCGCCTTCAAGGTCGGGGCCAGCACGGTCACCGGCATCGGCGTCGTCGAGGGCGTCGAATGCATGATCGTCGCCAACGACCCGACCGTCAAAGGCGGCACCAGCAACCCGTGGACCCTGAAAAAGATCCTGCGGGCCAACCAGATCGCGTTCGAGAACCGGCTTCCGGTGATCTCGCTGGTGGAGTCCGGCGGGGCGGACCTGCCCACGCAGAAGGAGATCTTCATTCCCGGCGGACGGATGTTCCGCGACCTGACCCGGCTCTCGGCCGCCGGGATCCCCACCGTCGCATTGGTGTTCGGCAACTCCACCGCGGGCGGCGCCTATGTCCCAGGCATGTCAGACCACGTGGTGATGATCAAGGAACGTTCCAAGGTGTTCCTCGCCGGACCCCCGCTGGTAAAGATGGCTACCGGCGAGGAATCTGACGACGAATCCCTCGGCGGCGCCGAAATGCACGCCCGCGTCTCGGGTTTGGCCGACTACTTCGCCGTCGACGAAATCGATGCGATCCGGATCGGCCGCCGCGTGGTGGCCCGGCTGAACTGGGTCAAACAGGGTCCGAAACCCAAACCGGTCACCGCGCCGCTGTTCGACACCGCGGAGCTCATCGGGATCGTGCCCGCGGATCTGCGCATCCCGTTCGATCCCCGGGAAGTGATAGCCCGCATCGTCGACAGTTCGGAATTCGACGAATTCAAGCCGCTGTACGGGCCGTCGCTGGTGACGGGCTGGGCCCAACTGCACGGCTATCCTCTTGGCATCCTGGCCAATGCGCGCGGCGTGCTGTTCAGCGAGGAGTCGCAGAAAGCCACCCAGTTCATCCAGCTCGCCAACCGCTCGAACACCCCACTGTTGTTCTTGCACAACACCACCGGCTACATGGTAGGCAAGGACTACGAGGAGGGCGGGATGATCAAGCACGGGTCGATGATGATCAATGCCGTCTCCAACTCGACAGTCCCGCACATCTCACTGCTCATCGGCGCGTCCTACGGCGCGGGCCATTACGGCATGTGCGGCCGCGCCTACGATCCGCGGTTCCTCTTCGCATGGCCGACATCCAAGTCCGCGGTGATGGGCGGCGCCCAGCTTTCGGGCGTGCTGTCGATCGTGGCCCGCGCGGCCGCCGAAGCGCGCGGCCAGCAGGTCGACGAGGAGGCTGACGCGGCGATGCGGGCAGCGGTCGAGGGCCAGATCGAGGCCGAGTCGCTGCCGCTGGTGTTGTCCGGGATGCTCTACGACGACGGGGTGATCGACCCGCGAGATACCCGCACCGTGTTGGGTATGTGTCTATCCGCCATCGCCAATGGCCCGATCGAGGGGACGTCGAACTTCGGCGTCTTCCGGATGTGAGCCCCATGGTTACTCGAGTTCTGGTCGCCAACCGCGGCGAAATCGCCCGGCGGGTATTCGCCACCTGCCGCCGGCTCGGCCTGGGCACCGTCGCCGTGTACACCGACCCTGATGCGGGCGCACCCCACGTTGCCGAGGCCGACGCCCGGGTGCGGCTGGAAAAGACAAGCGACTACCTCAACGCCGAGGCCATCATCGGCGCCGCCCACGCGGCGGGCGCCGACGCGATCCACCCCGGTTACGGCTTCCTCTCGGAGAACGCAGAATTCGCGACGGCCGTACGGGCGGCGGGCCTCACGTGGGTCGGGCCGCCGGCCGACGCGGTGCGCGCGATGGGTTCCAAGATCGAGTCCAAGAAGCTGATGTCCGCGGCCGGGGTGCCGGTGCTCGAGGAGCTCGATCCCGACACCGTCACCGAGGCGCAGCTACCTGTGCTGGTCAAGGCATCCGCGGGCGGTGGCGGGCGGGGCATGCGGGTGGTCCGCGAATTATCCGCTCTGCCGGGCGAAGTCGCCGCCGCCGGCCGCGAAGCGCAGTCGGCGTTCGGCGACCCGACCGTGTTCTGCGAGCGCTATCTGCCCACCGGGCACCACATCGAGGTCCAGGTCATGGCCGACACCCACGGCACCGTGTGGGCGATCGGCGAGCGCGAATGCTCGATCCAGCGCCGGCACCAGAAGGTCATCGAAGAGGCCCCGTCGCCCTTGGTGGAGCGGGTCCCGGGCATGCGCGCCAAGCTGTTCGACGCGGCCCGGCTGGCCGCCTCCGCGATCGGCTACACCGGCGCAGGCACGGTCGAGTTCCTCGCCGACGACGAAGGCGAGTTCTACTTCCTGGAGATGAACACCCGGCTGCAGGTCGAACACCCGGTCACCGAGGAAACCACCGGCCTCGACCTCGTCGAACTGCAGCTCGCCGTCGCCGACGGCGACCGACTCAGCCCGGAACCCCCTGCCGCGCGGGGCTATTCGATCGAGGCCCGGCTCTACGCCGAGGACCCCGCCAAGGACTGGCAGCCGCAAGCCGGGCCGGTGCACGCGTTCGAGGTGCCGTCGGTTCGGACCGAATTCGGCTCGCTGGGCGGGCGGACCGGGATCCGGCTGGATTCGGGCATCGTCGGCGGTGTCACCGTGTCCATCCACTACGACCCGATGCTGGCCAAGGTCATCTCCTACGCACCGACGCGCCGTCAGGCGTCGCTCGTTCTCGCCGACGCGCTGGCCCGCACCCACGTGCACGGGGTGCGCACCAACCGCGACCTGCTGGTGCACGTGCTCAGGCACCCGGCGTTCCTCGACGGCGCCACCGACACAGCCTTTTTCGACACCCACGACCTGGCCACTCTGGCCGCACCGCTGGCCGATGCCGCGGTGACCCGGCTCTCCGCCGTCGCCGCCGCACTCGCCGACGCCGCGCACAACCGCGCAGTCGCGCGGGTGATGGCTGCCGTTCCCAGCGGCTGGCGAAACCTGTCGTCGGGCCATCAGGTCAAGAGCTATCTCGACGACCTGGGCGAGGAGCATCGGGTCCGCTACCGCTTCACCAGAACCGGTTTGGCGCTCCCCGACGACCCGTCGGTGCAGCTGGTTTCGGCGACGGCCAACGACGTCGTGCTGCGCGCCGACGGCGTCGAGCACGGTTTCTCGGTACGGCGCTACGGCACCAGCGATTCCGATGTCTACGTCGATTCCGCGCGCGGGCCGGTGCACCTGTCCGCGGTGCCGCGGTTCCCCGAGCCCGGTTCGACCGTCGAAAAGGGTTCGCTGGTGGCGCCGATGCCCGGCAGCGTCATCCGGCTCGGTGCCGCGGTGGGCGACACCGTCGCAGTCGGCCGGCCACTGATCTGGCTGGAAGCCATGAAGATGGAACACACCATCGCCGCCCCGGTCGACGGGGTGCTCGCCGAACTCAACGTCAAGACCGGTCAGCAAGTCGAAGTGGGCGCGGTGCTGGCACGAGTGGAAGCGCCGCATTCAGAAGGAGATCCAGCATGAGCGACACCAGCTTCATCGAGAGCGAGGAGCGTCAGGCCCTGCGCAAGTCGGTGGCTGCGTGGGCCGCCAATTACGGCAGCGAGTACTACCTGCGCAAGGCCCGCGCACATGAGCACACCGACGAATTATGGTCGGACGCAGGCAAACTCGGCTTCCTCGGGGTAAACCTTCCCGAGGAGTACGGCGGTGGCGGCGCCGGAATGTACGAGCTGTCGTTGGTCATGGAGGAAATGGCGGCAGCGGGTAGCGCGCTGCTGCTGATGGTCGTCTCGCCCGCCATCAACGGCACCATCATCAGCAAGTTCGGCACCGAGGAGCAGAAGAAGCGCTGGATTCCGGGGATCGCCGACGGCACGCTGACGATGGCGTTCGCCATCACCGAACCGGACGCGGGCTCCAACTCGCACAAGATCACCACGACCGCCCGCCGCGACGGCAGCGACTGGGTCCTCAAGGGTCAGAAGGTCTACATCTCCGGCATCGACCAGGCGCAGGCGGTGTTGGTGGTGGCTCGCACCGAAGAAGCCAAAACCGGCAAGCTGCGCCCAGCGCTGTTCGTCGTGCCCACCGACGCACCCGGCTTCAGCTACACCCCGATCGAAATGGAATTGATCAGCCCCGAACGCCAGTTCCAGGTCTTCCTCGACGACGTCCGACTGCCCGGCGACGCGCTCGTCGGCGCCGAAGATGCCGCTATCGCACAGCTTTTCGCCGGGCTTAACCCCGAACGCATCATGGGCGCGGCGAGCTCTGTCGGGATGGGACGGTTCGCCCTCAACAAGGCCGCCGACTACGTCAAGACCCGCCAGGTATGGGGCACTCCCATCGGTGCGCACCAGGGTCTGTCACATCCGTTGGCGCAATGCCACATCGAAGTCGAGCTGGCCAAGCTGATGCTGCAGAAGGCCGCCACCCTCTACGACTCCGGTAACGACATGGGTGCGGCCGAGGCCGCGAACATGGCCAAATACGCTGCGGCCGAGGCGGCTACGCGATCGGTGGATCAGGCGGTGCAGTCGATGGGCGGCAACGGACTGACCAAGGAGTACGGCGTGGCGGCCATGCTGACCTCGGCCCGGCTGGGCCGCATCGCTCCGGTGAGCCGCGAGATGGTGCTCAACTTCGTCGCGCAGACGTCGCTGGGCCTGCCCCGCAGCTACTGATGGACGCGCTCGTCGAATACGCCGGGCCCGCCGACACGGGCGGGCTGTGCGCGCGGCTGACGCTGAACTCGCCGCACAACCGCAACGCGCTGTCCAGCAGGCTGGTCAACCAGCTGCACCAGGGGCTGCGCGACGCAGCGGCTGACCCGGCGGTGCGGGTGGTGGTGCTGGGCCACGCCGGCGGAACCTTTTGTGCCGGTGCGGATCTGAGCGAGGCCGGCGGGGGTGACGCGGGTGGCGACGGCGCATCGCCGCCATCGGCATATGACATGGCCGTCGCGCGGGCCCGGGAGATGGCCGCCTTGATGCGGGCCATCGTCTCCTCGCCGCTGCCGGTGATCGCCGCGGTCGACGGGCACGTCCGGGCGGGCGGATTCGGTTTGGTGGGCGCCTGCGATATCGCGGTCGCCGGCCCGCGCAGCACCTTCGCGCTCACCGAGGCCCGGATCGGCGTCGCGCCGGCGATCATCTCGCTGACGCTGCTGCCGAAGCTGTCGGCGCGGGCCGCTGCGCGCTACTACCTCAGCGGCGAGACGTTCGACGCCGTCCGGGCGGCCGAGATCGGATTGATCACCGAGGCCGCCGAGGACGTCGACGCGGCGGTCGCCTCACTGGTCGCCGATATCGGCCGTGGTTCGCCCCAGGGCCTCGCGGCGTCCAAGGCACTGACCACCGCCGCGGTGCTGGCGGGGTTCGACCGCGACGCCGAGCGCCTCGCCGAGGAATCGGCCCGGCTCTTCGTGTCCGACGAGGCCCGCGAAGGCATGCTGGCGTTCCTGCAGAAGCGTTCGCCAAACTGGACGAGGTAGCCCGCCCCGAAGTTAGCCACATGGCAAACAAAAGGGCCGGCCAGACGGCCGGCGGCGCGGCCCCCGCGGGCGCAAGGTTGCAGTTTAGCCAATCCTCTTGCGGCAAAAACTGGACGTCGTAGGCTCGTGGGTGATGAGCAACTCAACGCAGCGGGACGCGGAGGACACGCGTGACGAACCGTCGCGCGCGGCCGACACCGATCGCATCCAGATCGCGCAGTTGCTCGCGTACGCCGCCGAGCAGGGCCGCCTGCAGCTCAACGATTACGAAGACCGCCTGACCAGGGCCTACGCGGCAACGACGTATGAGGAGCTGGATCAGCTGCGGGCCGACCTGCCGGGGACGCCGATCAGCCCGCGCCGGGGCGGCAAGCCCAATCCTGCGCCGTCGACGCTATTGCTGGCGTTGATGAGCGGCTTCGAGCGTCGCGGCCGATGGAACGTCCCGAAGAAGCTCACCACCTTCGCCCTGTGGGGCAGCGGGGTGATCGATCTGCGCTATGCCGACTTCACCTCGACCGAGGTCGACATTCATGCGATGTCGGTCATGGGTGTGCAGAACATTTTGCTGCCGCCCGAAGTCAACGTCGAGGTGCACGGCCGCGGCGTGATGGGAAACTTCGACCGCGCCGTCCCCGGACAGGGCACCCCCGGCGCGCCGACGGTCCGCATTCGCGGCTTCTCGCTGTGGGGCACTGTCGGCATCCTCCGCAAAGCGCGCCGGCCGCGCGGGTAACGCAAGCCCCTAGCCGGGCACGTAATCGAACGTGTCGGGGTTGGGGCCGTTGCGGCCCGCCTCACCCTTGTCCAGAGCCGAGATCGCGTCCACGTCCTCGTCGTCGAGTTCGAAGTCGAACAGCTCGAAGTTGGCTTTGACCCGTTGCGGCGTCACCGATTTCGGGAAGACGATGTCGCCCCGCTGAATGTGCCAGCGCAACACCACCTGTGCCGCCGATTTCCCCCGGGCGTCGGCGATGCGGTTGACCACCGGGTCATCGAGCACCCGTCCCTGGGCGATGGGCGACCACGCCTCGGTGGCGATGCCATGCTTGCGCCCGTACGCTCGGACTTCGTCGTTGGCGAAGTAGGGATGCGCTTCGATCTGATTGACCGACGGGACGGTATCGGTCTCGCCGGCGAGCCGATCCAGGTGTGCGACTTGGAAGTTCGACACACCGATGCTGCGGGCGCGTCCGTCGCGCGCGAACTCTTCGAACACCTTCCACGTCGAGACGAAGTCGCCGTCGTAGAGCGTGGGCAGCGGCCAGTGAATCAGGAACAGGTCGACGTAGTCGGAATCCAGCTTCTTCAGCGTCTTGTCGAAGGCACGACGCGCGTCGTCGGGCTGGTGAAATCCGTTGTTGAGCTTGCTGGTGATGAAGACGTCGCAGCGATCCAGTCCCGCACCGCGAATGCCTTGTGCCACTTCTTTTTCATTGCCGTACATCTCGGCCGTGTCGATGTGGCGATATCCGATCCCGAGGGCGGTTTGCACCGCCGCCGCGGTCTCGTCGGGCTTGATCTGGAACACACCGAAACCGAGCTGCGGAATGCTGACTCCGTCGTTGAGTTCGATCATTGGCACCTTGCTCATGCGTCTCCTCCTTTACGAGGTCCGGGGTACCCAGTCCGGGGCGTACCTATCCCCTGACCCGGTGTCGCGAAATCGGCTGCGCGGTCAGCGGCGCCGAGACCGCAGGTAGTCCCCGACCACGGCCGCACCCAATCCGTCGAGATCGGGTACCACGACCCGTCCCTCGACGCGCCGGGCGACCTGGTCGATGAAACGGGCCAGGCCCGGGTCGCTGCCCAGCCGGAAGATGGTGATCTGGGCGCCCAACCGCGCCATCTCGTCGAAGCCGCGCACGGTATGGGCGATGGTCCGCGGATGCGGTGGGTAATCGAAGAAGACGGTCGTGCCGTCGCCGTCGAAGTCCTCCAGGTGTGCGGTCGGCTCACCATCGGTCACCACCAGCACCACGGGCTGAGCGTTGGGGTGCCGGCGCAGATGGCGACCGGCCAGCGCCAGCGCGTGATGCAGGTTGGTGCCCTGCTCGTAGACGCCCTCCAGACCGGTCAGCTCGGCGGCGGTCACCGTCCGCGCGTACCGGCCAAAGGCGATGATCTGCAAGGCATCCGAGCGGAAACGCGTGCACACCAAATGGTTGAGCGCCAGCGCCGTCTGCTTCATCGGCAGCCAGCGATTCTCCATCACCATGGAGAACGAGGTGTCCACCAGTAGCGCGACCGCGGCCTGCGTACGTGTCTCGGTTTCGGAGACCTCGACGTCGTCGACGCTGATCTTCAACCGCCGGTCGGGGCCGTCCAAGGTTGCGGTTCCCGATTGCCGCAGAACGGCATTGGTCAATGTGCGGGAGATGTTCCACGGCTCGGTGTCACCGAACTGCCAGGGCCGGGTGGCACCGGTGAGCTCGCCGGCCGCGCCCGCGCGCCGATGGTCACGCTCGCCGCGGCGCCCGGAAAGCTGTTGCGCCACATCGCGCAACGCTGTCTCGCCGAGCCGGCGCATCGCCTTCGGCGACAGTCGCCACTGGCCGTCGGAGCCGCGGTCCAAAAAGCCCTGGTTCACCAGCGCACGTTCCAAATCGGCGAGGGTGCGCGCGTCGACGGCCGCCTCGTCACCGAGCTGGCGCGCCAGCGCGTCCAGGTCGACGTCTTCCATGGTGGCGCCCGGATAGCTCTGCGAGAGCTGCTCGGCCAGTTGCTCCAGCTCGGCGATGTCGGACAGCGCCTGGGCGCCCTGGCCCATCCCGAACGGGTTGTCACCGGAGAACTGCTCAGATCCGCCCCAATCCTCCCCCGGGCGCGCCGCCTGCAGGTGCGCGTCGAGCCGGTTCAGCGCCTGCATCAGCGACGGTGAGCCAAATGCCTGCTGCGCCAAGGCATCCAGCTCGGCGCGCTGCTCGGCGCTCAGGCTGTTGCGGAAGCGCTGCGCGGCGGCGGCGCGCTTGGCCAGCGAGTCCAGCAGCTCATCGACGTTGCGCGGGTTCTCCGGAAAGAACTCGCCGTGCTTGTCCATGAAATCGTCGAAGTCCTGTGGGGTGTCTTCGCCGCGGCTGTGCTTGTCGAGCAGGTTGTTGAGGTCATCGAGCATCTCGTTGACCCGCTGGCGATCCTCGTCGGTGGCGCCTTCCAGGGCCTGCTTCATGCCCGCGAAGCGCTGGTCCAGCATCTCGCGGCCGAGCAGATCCTTGATCTGGTCGTACTTTTCACGGGCCTCGGCGCTGCGCCAGTTGTAGTCGGAGAGCTCCTGGACGGCCTTGGCCGGCGACGGCGGCAACGCGTCCAACTGCAGTTCGCCGAAGCGCGCGTCGTCGTCGAGCGCGCGGGCCAACTCCTTGCGTTCGGCCAGCACGGCCTCGTCCAGGAGTTTCTTGATCTCCTGCAAGGTTCCGTCTAAATTGTTGCGACGCAACAACTCCCGCCGGCGCCGGTTGGCCTCCGCGGCCAGCCGGTCCGCGCCGGCCATATTCTTGGTGCCGCGGCGCAGCAGCTCGGACAGCGCACGCCGTGGCGACGTGCCTGCCATGACATCCTGACCGATTTGTTCGAGCGCCTCGCGCAGATCCACCGGCGGGGCCAGCGGGTCGGGCCCGCCGGTATAGGCGGAGTAGCGCAGCGAGTGGCCCTTGACGGGTTCAGCCATAGACGGTTTGACCCTCCCCGGACACCTTGTCGATGCGCTTGGCCAGATACAGGGCCTCGAGCGCCAGTTCCAGCGCCGCTGCGCGTTCGCCCTCGGACTGCGCGCCGAGCTTGGCCGCGATCTTGTCCACCACCGGCAGGGACGGCACCGCGGCAAGCACGTCCTTGGCCGACACCCGCTCACCCGTCGTCACCGCCGAGCCGGACTCGACCGCCGCCACCAACTGGCCGACGTCGAGGCCGCCCAGCGCCCGTGACGCGGTGTCCGCGGTCGACCGGCGTAGCAGGTGCTCGAGCACGGCCTGTTCGCGGCCTTCCTCGCCTGACTCGAATTCCAGCTTGCCGCGCAGCACGTCGATCACCGTGCCCAGATCGACCACCCGGGCAACGGGGTCCGTCTCCCCCAGCACCGCGCCGCGGTGCCGTGCGGCGGCGGCGACGGTCTCGGCGGCGGCGATGGCGAACCGCGCCGACACGCCGGAGCGCTGGTCGACGGAGTTGGACTCCCGCAAGTAGCGGGCGAACCGCGCGATGATCTGCATCAGGTAGTCGGGCACCTGGGAGGACAGGTGCGCCTCCTGCGCGATCACGCCGACCTCCGCGTCGAGCTCCAACGGGTAGTGGGTGCGGATCTCCGCGCCGAACCGGTCTTTGAGCGGCGTGATGATGCGTCCCCGGTTGGTGTAGTCCTCCGGGTTGGCGCTGGCGACCACCAACACATCCAGCGGCAGCCGCAGCGTGTAACCGCGGACCTGGATGTCGCGTTCCTCCATCACGTTGAGCATCGACACCTGGATGCGCTCGGCGAGGTCGGGCAGCTCGTTGACCGCAACGATGCCGCGGTGTGCGCGCGGGATCAGTCCGTAGGCGATGGTCTCGGGGTCGCCCAGGCTGCGCCCCTCGGCGACCTTGATCGGGTCGATGTCGCCGACCAGGTCGGCGACGCTGGTGTCGGGGGTGGCGAGCTTCTCCGTGTAGCGCTCGCTGCGGTGCCGCCATTCGACCGGCAGGTCATCGCCCAGGGTGGCGGCCTTGCGGATCGACTCGGGCGTGATCGGCGAGTAGGGGTGCTCGCCCAGTTCGGCGCCGGCGATCACCGGTGTCCACTCGTCGAGCAACCCGGTCAGCGCGCGCAGCAGCCGGGTTTTCCCCTGGCCGCGCTCACCCAGCAAAACGAAATCGTGGCCCGCGATCAGCGCCCGCTCGAGCTGGGGCAAAACGGTGTCGTCGAAGCCCAGAATGCCCGGCCAGATGGCCGCGCTGTCGGCCCCGTCGGCTAATGCGGTGAGCAGATTTTCGCGGATTTCCTGCTTGACTCCCCGTTCGCGGTGACCGGCGGCGCGCAGTTCGGCTACGGTGCGGGGCAGGTTGCTGGGTGAAGTCACCACTCCACGCTACGACGGTGGCGCCGAAACGGCACGGGGTCCCCGACAACGCAGAAGGTCGGGCAATCGCGTGACTGCCCGACCTCCGGCCCGAATCTTGAATTAACTGGTGGTGACAGTGGCTTCCGGATCGCCTGTCTTCCACGTGATGGTGCCGTGTTCGAACGTCGACTTGTACGACCCGTCGGGCTGGACTTGCTCATCAGAGGTCGGGTAACCGAGCTTGCCCTGAGAAGCCTGCTGCGCATTCCACGCGTCGCGAATCTTGCCCCAAACGAAGTAGACCTGCCCACCGGTGCGATAAATGAGCACGCCACCGTCGAACTGCTGATAGACGCCGGTACCGTCCTTGGTCTTCTGCTCGTTGTCGTACGGCTTGCCCAAGTCCTTCAGTTGGTCGGGCGTGAGGGTCTGGTACTTCGCCAGAATGGGTCCCTGCACGGTGTACGGCGTGCCGTTGGCGCCCGGGATGGTTGTCGACGCGCCCGCACTGGCACTGGTGGTTGCGGTTTCAGCTGAGGATGTCGCAGATGACGACGCCGACGATGACGCCGACGACGACGCTCCGCTGGAGTTGTTGTTGTGACTGCACGCCGAGCCCAGTAGTGCAAATCCAGCTATCGCAATGGAAAATGCCGCTGTTCGTTTAGCAATCTCGCGCATTTCATTCCTCTCGAATTGAATAAGACGGCCATCGGCTTACCCAATTCGGACTCTATTGCGCTTGGCATACATACATCAAGAGCCGAAAGTTATTGCGCCCGCACACGGCGCCGCGCGGGTGCGCCCTTCAGTGAGCAAAATGTCGTGCTCCGGTGAGGTAAAGCGTGGTGCCGGTGCCGGCGGCCGCGGCGGTCACCTCGTCATCGCGCACCGACCCGCCGGGGTGCACGATCGCGGTCACACCGGCGCCGGTCAGCGTCTCTAGCCCGTCGGGGAACGGAAAGAACGCGTCCGACGCCGCCACCGCGCCGCGCACCCGATCGCCACCACGTTCCACGGCCAGCCGCGCCGCGTCGACGCGGTTCACCTGACCCATGCCGACGCCGATGGTGGCGCCGCCGGCCGCGATCACGATCGCGTTGGATTTCACGGCGCGACACACGCGCCAGGCGAACACCAGGTCGGCCAGCGTCGCCGGATCGGCGGGCGAGCCGGTGGCCAGGGTCCAGTTCGCCGAGTTATCGCCGTGCGCGTCGAGCTCGTCGCGCTGCTGCACCAACAGGCCACCGCTGATCGGCCGCAGCTCGACACCGCCGCTCAACGGCTCCGAACCCACCAGCACCCGGATGTTCTTCTTGCGCGTCAACACCTCCAGGGCGGCCGGCTCGTAGGCCGGGGCGATGATGACCTCGGTGAAGATGGTGCTCACGTACTCGGCCATCTCCAGGCTGACCTCGGTGTTGGCGGCGATCACCCCGCCGAAGGCGCTCAGCGGATCGCATTCGTGCGCCTTGCGGTGTGCGTCCGCGACCGATACCGAGGAGACGGCGATCCCACATGGGTTGGCGTGCTTGATGATCGCCACGCAGGTCTGCTCATGATCGAAAGCGGCCCGCCAGGCCGCGTCCGCGTCGGTGAAGTTGTTGTAGGACATCTCTTTTCCGTGCAGCTGCTCGGCCTGCGCCAGGCCCGGCCACGCGCCGGGGTCGCTGTAGAGCGCCGCCTGCTGGTGCGGGTTCTCCCCGTAGCGCAGCATCGCCGAGCGACGCCAGCTGCGGCCCAGCCACTTCGGGAAGGTCGCCGGGGGGTGTTCGGGAGCCAGCGTCGACTCCATCCAGCTCGCGACCGCGACGTCGTATTCGGCGGTGTGCTGAAATGCCAGTGCGGCCAGCTTTTTACGTTGGGCAAGGGTGAAGCCGCCTTCACTTACCGCGGCGAGCACGCCGTCGTAGCCGCGTGGGTCGGTGATCACGGCCACGCTGGGATGGTTTTTCGCCGCGGCCCGCACCATCGACGGGCCGCCGATGTCGATCTGTTCGACGCATTCATCGATACTCGCCCCCGAGTCGACGGTCTCGGTGAAGGGGTAGAGGTTGACGATGACGAGCTCGAACGCCGCGATGCCCAGCTCCTCGAGCGCCGCGGCGTGCTCGGGCTTGCGCAGGTCGGCGAGCAGGCCCGCGTGCACACGTGGGTGCAGGGTCTTGACCCGGCCGTCGAGCACCTCTGGGAAACCGGTGAGCTCCTCGACCCGGGTGACCGAAATGCCTTTGTCGGCAATGGTCTTCGCCGTGGAGCCGGTAGAGACGATCTCGACGCCCGCATCGGCCAGGCCCCGGGCGAGGTCGACCAGCCCGGTCTTGTCGTACACGCTGATCAACGCGCGCCGGATCGGCCGTTTGGCGCCTTCGCGCCAGTCGTCGGTGCTCATCGGT
The DNA here is from genome assembly GCF_035617725.1 of Mycobacterium sp. 94-17. Classification (NCBI taxonomy): domain Bacteria; kingdom Bacillati; phylum Actinomycetota; class Actinomycetes; order Mycobacteriales; family Mycobacteriaceae; genus Mycobacterium; species Mycobacterium sp. 94-17. Next base: position 44,818 of record NZ_JAPIYN010000026.1, on the reverse strand, counting down.
TGGTCGCCTTTCGTCCGATCGTCGCTCTTCTCCCGACCAGGGTCAGGCCGCCCGCCGCGATCGCGGCCACCACGTCCACCAGTAGCTTCCGTTCGGTGACTTTGATGCGTTCGTGCAGAGTCTCTTCCGTGTCGCCGTCGAGCACCGGAACGGATTCCTGCGCCAAAATCGGCCCGGTGTCCGTCCCGGCGTCCACCAGGTGCACCGTACAGCCTGTGACCTTCACACCGTAGGCCAGCGCTTCGGCCACCCCGTTCGCGCCCGGGAACGCAGGCAGCAGCGTCGGATGGGTGTTGATGACCCGGCCGTGGAATCTCGAAAGAAATTGTGGCCCAAGTATTTTCATGAATCCTGCGGAGACCACCAGGTCGGGTGAGTGCGCCACGGCGGCCTCGGTTATGGCCGCGTCCCAGCCACCGCGGTCCGGGTGATCGCCCAGCCGGACGGTGAACGCCGGCACGGAAGCGGCCGCGGCGATCGCGATCGCCGGGCAGTCGCGATCGGCACCGACGGCGACCACCCGGGCGGGATAGTCCGCGACGGCCGACGTCAACAGGGCGTTGAGCAGCGACCCGGTGCCGGACGCCAGTACCACCACCCGTGCCGGTGCGTTCGGCGGCACATGGAGCGGTTCGACCACATCGGCGAGCCTAATGGCGATGCGCGACGCGCGGCGACGTGAGGTGGCGCGTTGCCGGGCGCGCCGTGGCGCGGGGAGTGTCGGGTAGCCGACTCCGTCGGCGGTTTGCGCCTTGGCGAGCAGGGCGGCCATAGGGGAATTGCCCGCCTCGCAGCGACAATCGCGGGTGCCACAGCGGCGCCGTCGCACCCGTGCCCGTGTTCCACACCCCGCCCGCCGCGGCAGTCGCTGCGAGGCGGGCAAAAGTCCTAATCCCCGGACTCTCGCTCGGTCGCGTCCCGCTCCGGCTCGGCGGGAGGCGGCGCGTCGTCATCGTCTGGCGCACCTGGTTCGAGCGGCCCGTCATCCGGCGCATCGGGTTCGCGCGGCCCGCCGCCCGGAGCACCGGATTCGAGCGGCCCGCCACTCGGCGCGCCAAGTTCCGCCGAGTCGTCCGGGGGCACGAAGTCCGCGGGTTCCTCGGCCGTCGCAGCGGGCGCGGGCCGGGGCTTGCGCCGTCGGGGACGGCGGCTGATCCCGCCGCTCATCATCACGGTGGCCCCGCCGATGACCGCGAACCAGAAGAAGACGCCGATCAGCAGTGCGCCCTGGTCCACCCCGACGTGGCCGAAGTTGCCCAACTGCCCGCTGCCGGCGTACGCGAGCAGGGACATCGCCAACGCCCCGGCCACCGCGGCGACCAGCAACTTGGCCGCCGCGGCCAGCGGCGGCAGCGCGCGCCGGGCGCATTGCTGGCCGACAGCCACCCCCGACGACGCGCCGATGATCAACAGCGCCACCCACACCGGCCCCAGCGGAGGTCTGGGAACCGCGGCCAGCACCGGCAGCGCCGGGATATCACCCCCGAACACGGTGAACGAACTGAATGTCGCGAACCCGATGTGCGCGCTGGACCCAACGGCCATCGCCGCGGTACCCACAATCACGTTGGGCGCATACAAGATTGACAACAGGGTGAGGCTGAACTCCCCGAAGATCGAGTCGGTGATGCCGTAGAGCTCCTGCATGGTCGACCAGTGCACGACCAGCGACCCCGCCGTCACCAGGCCGGACAACCCGAGCAACGCCAGCAGCCCCGCGGCGGCGGCGCGCAGTGAGTCGCCCACCCAGAAGGGTAACGACGACACCGACAACACACGCGGCCCGATCCTGGACCAGACACCGACGCCGGCCCCGGCGGCATGCACCACAAGCACGCTGAGGAACGCGCGCAGCGCGCTGGGGGTTTGCAGCTCGGTGATCACCGACGACGCATCGTGGATGACGGCCAGGGCGATAGCCGTCATGAACAGCGGGCCGCCCAGCGCCGAGGCGATCACCCAGCGGACGACCAGCCACGACGAGCGGGGCGTGGTGGCCCGTGCGGTGCTGCGCGCGGTCGCCCAGATCATCAGGAGGACCGGCAGCAGCGGCATCACCCCGAGCTCGCGGCCACCGATCGAGACCGGTACCTGGTGCACGCCCAGCCACATGCTGGCGATGGCGCCCAGCGCGCCGGTCATGTCGCTGTTGGCGATCAACAACTGGGTCAGCGTGATCGCGGCGATGATGACCAGCGCCACCACCGCAGGCGCGAACGCGACCCTGACGAGGTCACGCGCCTGGCGAGCGCCTGCTGCCCGGTTGTCCTCCACCCGTGTCACTCTGGGGCACGTTCCCGACTAGGCGCGACAGCGCACGGTTAGGCGGGCGCTGGACCAGACGGTGACGACGGCGACTGCTGCTCCTGGCCGAACTGCTGGCCCCCACCATGCTCGGAGAAGTTAGCCGTCGCGGAGCCAGCTTCGGATCCGCCGGCGTTCGGCGGCGGGCTGAAGCTGGGGAAGCCGGTGGGCGGCGTGTTCGGGCCCTGCTGCTGCGCGGACGGCTGGGGAGCCGACTGCGCGGGCGAAGCGCCGAAACCACCGGTCGGTACGCCGCTCTGGGTGGGCGCCCCGCTCGGCGAGTAGCCGCCGTACTGCGCCCCATATCCCTGCGGGGCCTGCTGCTGGCCCCCGTGTTGCTGCGCCCCGTGTTGCTGGGCGCCCGGCTGCTGACCGTAATAGGGCTGCTGGCCGTACTGGCCGTATTGCCCGTACTGGCCGTATTGCGCGTAGGGGTCGTACTTGGGCCGCGGCGCCGGCGCGGTGATCACCCCGGCGTCGAGCAGCACCACGACCACCGCGGCGATCGCCTGCAGCACGACGGCCGCCACCAGCGGCCACATCGCCCAGCCGATCGAGAAACCGGCGGGCAGGTTGATCGTCTCGGTGATGGCCAGCAAGGCGCCCAGCACCGCGATCACCGCGACGATTCCCGGATAGCTCTTGGTCTTCGGCAGCAGGCCGAGGCCGGCGAGCAGCGCGGCCAGCACGGCAACCACCACCGCGGTGCCGGCGTCACCCGCGCGCCCACCGATGCCGGGGCCGAGCTCGGCGCCGATGGTGAAGGTGGGACCGAAGTTCAACAGGTACGCGGCCAGGCCGAGGACAACCACCGCGATGCTCAGGTACAGCGGGAGCTTGCTCGTCCCGTCGTCGTCCTTGGCGAAGGACGGCGTGGCGCCCGCATAGGTTCCGCCGGGTTGCGCCGGTATATAGCCCGGGCCTCCGGGAGAGTAGGTCATCGCTCCTCCTGTTGCTTCCAGTGCCTTGAACTGCCCAGCGGTCGCCACGGTGGCACGTGCAACGCTGTGCTTCCAGGCGCCTCGCTGCCTTCGCAGACGCGGTCGATCAACCACGCTAGCGCACGTTCGCTAACCCGTGCCGCCGCCACTGCCTTGCACGGCGCGGCCCACAGCGACGGCGCCGCGCTCCGCTCGCGAGACGGTCCGTGTCACAAAGGCTTGCCCAGCGCAGGTAGAACACGTTCTAATTCTCTGCATGGATTACGGGCTTGTGCTTTTTACCAGTGATCGGGGCATCTCGCCGGCGAACGCCGCGAAGCTCGCCGACGACCACGGCTTTGCGACCTTCTACGTGCCAGAACACACTCACATCCCGGTGAAGCGCGAGGCGGCTCACCCCACCACGGGGGACGAATCGCTGCCCGACGATCGCTACATGCGGACACTAGACCCGTGGGTAAGTCTGGGCGCGGCGTGCGCGGTCACCTCGCGGGTGCGGCTGTCGACCGCGGTGGCCCTGCCGGTCGAGCACGACCCAATCACCTTGGCGAAAAGTATTGCCACTCTTGACCACCTGTCGGGCGGCCGGGTCAGTCTGGGCGTCGGGTTCGGCTGGAACACCGACGAACTCGCCGACCACGGCGTACCGGCCGGACGGCGCCGCACCTGCCTGCGCGAGTACCTCGAGGCGATGCGGGCGCTGTGGACACAGGAAGAAGCCTCCTACGACGGCGAATTCGTCAAATTCGGCCCCAGCTGGGCGTGGCCCAAGCCGGTGCAGTCGCACCTCCCGGTGCTGGTGGGCGCCGCGGGCAACGAAAAGAACTTCAAGTGGATCGCCCGCAGCGCCGATGGCTGGATCACCACCCCGCGCGATTTCGATATCGATGAGCCGGTGAAGCTGTTACAGGACACCTGGGCGGCCGCGGGCCGCAACGGTGCTCCGCAGATCGTGGCGCTGGACTTCAAGCCGGTACCCGAGAAGCTCGCCAAGTGGGCCGAGCTCGGGGTGACCGAGGTGCTGTTCGGGTTGCCGGACAAATCCGAGGGCGAGGTCGCCGCCTACGTCGAGCGCCTCGCCGGCAAGCTCGCCGCGATGGTGTAGGCGTCAGAGCGACGCCCGGTTGCCGTTATCGGTGGACCACACAAAAATCTCCGCACCGAGTGGATCGCCGTCGCACATCAGTGCGACGAGATCGTCGTCGTCGGTCGTCGCCATGAACCGCACGTCGTCCGCGGCGAGCCTGCCGACGATGATGCCGGTGCGGGTGGGCCAGTCATACCGCACCGAATACGTCTCGATGGTGGCCGGGCCGTCGGGCGTCTTCGTGACGTCGACCTTCGGCAATGCGTCGATCTCGTGCTTCAGCTCCGCGCAGTTGTCGGTGCGCCAGCCCACCGGAGTGGTCGAGTAGATGCCGACCGAGTACTTGCTCATGATGCCGCCGTTGGCGCCGACGAGGCCGAATTGCCCTGGCCTGTCGCGCATCTGAGCTACCGTTTCGGCGATACCGTGCAGCGAGTAGCTGTTGCCGGGGCCACCGAAGTACGGCAATCCACCGGTCAGCGTCAGGCCGCGCGGGTCGTCGCCGTCGATGCCCAGGGCTTCGCAGATGACGAACACCGGAAACGGGAAGCAGCTGTACAGATCGAACGTGGCGATGTCGTCGATGCCGATTCCGGCCACGCGCAACGCTTCTCGGGCCGCGTGGACCGCTGCCGGGCTGGCGCCGAGGTCGACTCTGTCTAGCATCGCCTGCTCGATCATGTCCGAATGGCCGTGCAGATAAACCCATTTGTCCTCGGCCACACCGAGGCGGGTGGCCGCCTCCACCGACATCAGCACGGCCGCGGCGCCCTGGTTGACCTGATCACGGGCGACGAGCAGCCGCGGGTACGGGTCACAGATCATCCGGTTGTCGTCGGTCAGCGTGACGATCTCGTCGACCGACCGCTCCACAGGTGAAGACGAAAACGGGTTCTTGGCAGCGACTTTCGACATCGGGACGAACAGTTCGGCCATCTCGAGCCGATACTCGGCCACGCTGCGGCCGTGGCGCGCCCGGCGGGCATTCTCCATGAGCCCGTACTGCACGGGGGCGCCGGTCAGGCCGTGCTGAATCGTGTATGCGTCGATGTAGCTGAAGATCCGGTGGCCGCGGTCTTCCAGTTGACCGTCGACGTGTTCGGAGAAGTCCGGCTTGTCGTCGCGGTTTGCGAAGTAACGAGCCGTCGACCCCGCCTCCGAGCCCATGATCACTACGACGTCGGCGTCGCCGGCCACGATGGTGTTGCCCGCCTCGGTGACGAGCTTCTGCGGCCCTTGCCCACCGACGGGTTCGAGTACCACGCGGGCCGGGTTGCCGCCGAGCCGGTTCATCACCGAACGCGGGTAGTTGTTCGACTTGCCGAGGGGTGTCGGAATCGGGCCGGAGATCTCGAATTGTCGCAGTGCGAACACAGTGTCGACGGCCTTCGCAACGCCGGGCGCACCGGTGTCGGCGAGCGCCGCCCGTACCGCCGCCGTCGCGAGGTCGACCGCCGACATGCCCCGGTAGCCGGGGTCGTCGATGCGTTCGGTGAACTGGCCGACGCCGACGAGCACCGGAGTGCGCGGATCCACCGGCATGACGAACCTCCTGGCAACTGTTAGTTCGACAGGCTAACCGATAGCCGGGGCCAAAACGAAACCGCGACCAGGCCGCGGATTCGAAAGTGGAATCGCGCTCTGATCGCAGTCTCGGAATAGAGCTACAGGCTCTTGAGGATCTCCCGGGCCAGCTCCGCCGTCTCCGACGGCGTCTTGCCGACCTTGACGCCCGCCGCCTCCAGGGCCTCCTTCTTGGCGGCCGCGGTGCCCGACGAGCCGGACACGATGGCGCCGGCATGGCCCATCGTCTTGCCCTCCGGCGCGGTGAATCCCGCGACATACCCGACGACCGGCTTGGACACGTTGGCCTTGATGTAGTCGGCCGCGCGTTCCTCGGCGTCACCGCCGATCTCGCCGATCATCACGATGACCTTGGTGTCGGGATCCTTCTCGAAGGCCTCGATGGCGTCGATGTGGGTCGTGCCGATCACCGGGTCGCCACCGATGCCGATCGAGGTGGAGAAGCCGAAATCGCGCAGCTCGTACATCATCTGGTAGGTCAGGGTGCCCGACTTGGACACCAGCCCCACGGGCCCGGGCCCACTGATGTTCGCGGGCGTGATGCCGGCCAGCGCCTCGCCCGGCGTGATGATGCCGGGACAGTTCGGCCCGATGATGCGGGTCTTCTGGCCTTTGTCGACGTTATAGGCCCACGCGTAGGCGCTGTCCTGCACCGGAATTCCCTCGGTGATGACCACCAGCAGCGGGATCTCGGCGTCGATGGCCTCGATGATCGCGTCCTTGGCGAACTTGGGCGGCACGAAGACGACCGACACGTTGGCGCCGGTCTCCTTCATCGCCTCGGCGACGGTGCCGAACACCGGCAGCTCGACGTCCTTGCCCACAGGGTCCACGTGCGAGACGGTGGTGCCCGCCTTGCGGGCGTTCACCCCACCGACGACCTGGGTGCCGGCCTTCAGCATCAGCGCGGTGTGCTTGGTGCCCTCGCCGCCGGTGATGCCCTGGACGATGACTTTGGAGTCCTTATTCAAAAAGATCGACATGGCTTGGCTCCCTTACTTGTTCGCCAGCTCGGCGGCTTTGTCGGCACCGGCGTCCATGGTCTCGGCCTGGATGACCAGCGGGTGGTTGGCTTGGGCCAGGATCTGGCGGCCCTCGTCGACGTTGTTGCCGTCGAGGCGGACCACCAGCGGCTTGTTGGCCTCGTCGCCGAGCATCTTCAGCGCGGTCACGATCCCGTTGGCGACGGCGTCGCACGAGGTGATGCCGCCGAACACGTTCACGAAGACGCTCTTGACCTGCTTGTCGTTCAGGATGACGTCCAGCCCCGCGGCCATCACTTCGGCCGACGCGCCACCGCCGATGTCGAGGAAGTTGGCCGGCTTGACGCCGCCGTGCTTCTCGCCCGCGTAGGCGACCACGTCGAGCGTGGACATCACCAGGCCCGCGCCGTTACCGATGATGCCGACCGCACCGTCCAGCTTGACGTAGTTGAGGTCGTGCTCCTTGGCCTTGAGCTCCAGCGGGTCGGTGGCGTCGCGGTCCTCGAACTCGGCGTGGTCGGGCTGACGGAAGTCGGCGTTGGCGTCCAACGTGACCTTGCCGTCCAGCGCAAGAATTTGGTCTTGCGGGTCGCGCACCAGCGGGTTGACCTCAACCAGGGTGGCGTCTTCGGCGACGAACACCTCCCACAGCTTGTTGATGGTCACCGCGGCGGCGTCGAGCACCTCGGCGGGCAGGTGGCCCTGCTCCGCGATGGAACGGGCGGTCGCCAGGTCGACGCCCTTGACGGCGTCCACCGGAACCTTCGCCAGCCGCTCGGGCTTGGTGGCGGCCACCTCCTCGATCTCCATGCCGCCCTCGACCGAGCACATTGCCAGGTAGGTGCGGTTGGCGCGGTCGAGCAGGAAGGAGATGTAGTACTCCTCGGCGATGTCGCTGGCCTCGGCGACCAGCAGCTTCTTCACCACGTGCCCCTTGATGTCGAGGCCGAGGATGTTCTTGGCGTGCTCGTAGGCGTCGTCGGGTGTCGCCGCGTACTTGACGCCCCCCGCCTTTCCGCGCCCGCCGACCTTCACCTGCGCTTTGACCATCACCGGACGGCCGATTTCGGTGGCGATCTCGCGAGCGCCCTCGGCGGTGTCGGTCACTCGTCCCGGCGTAGTCGGTACGTTGTGCTTGGCGAACAATTCTTTTGCTTGATACTCGAAAAGGTCCATGGACTCTCTGTCTTCGCTCGACTCAACTTCTAGGCCTCGTGGTGGGCGGCGCCGCGCTCGGCAACTCGCACGGACGAACTGTATCCACCCCGCTGACGGCGTCTACCGCCGCGTCCGCCGATGTGGCTCAGCTCACGGGCCACGGGTTGACCGTGCTCGTGATCCAAATCACAATTCTGCCCGGATTCACCCGCGAGGTTGCCAGTCCCGAGCGTCAGCGGATACCTTCCTAGGGTCCAGATAACGTTATGGTCACGATACGAGGACATTTCAGGTTGTCCCAGCACCGTTTTGCCCGGCCTTCTGCCGTGGCTGAAGGCGTCCTTAGGGTCGGTCGCGCGGCAGGCGCCCGACGGTCCGAGGCACCGCATCGCACCGAGGTCACGGAGATTCTTCCGCTCGACGGGTTCGACTTCGACGACTTCGACCTCAGCGACGACACCGGCGATCTCGGCGACCTGGACTTCAGCAATGACTCGCCGTTCGACAACGAAGCGCAGGTGCTGCTGGCACCCGAGCTCGACGACCTGACCGAGGCCGACGACGTCCGCCCGCTGTGGCTGGCCGTGCCCGTCACCGAGATGCTGCCGAAGGTGATCGCCGAGCCGCGCAGCGAGCGACGTCTGGAACGCTCGCACCGCACCGACGTTGTCGGCGTCGCACGCCGCGGAGGACAGCACCGCAAGGAACCGACCAGCGCGGCCCGGGGCCGCCTGCTGATCTCGGCGATGGCGGCGGGAGCGGCCGCCGCGGCCGCCCACACGGCCACCAGTCACGCCGACACCCCCAAGACCGACGCCGTGCTGACGGCCAACGCGTCGTCGCTAACCGGCGGGGCGGGCAGTGGCACCGTTCGCGGCCCGCAGGTGATCGCCGCGGCGCCGGCGGCCACCGCCGCGCTGCACAACCAGGAGTTCGCCAAGGGCGTCGCCTTCGCCAACGATCGCGCGCAGCGCGAGGCGCGGTTGTCCCAGCCGCTCTACGTGATGCCGACCAAGGGCATCTTCACCTCCAACTTCGGCTACCGCTGGGGCGTGTTGCACGCCGGCATCGACCTGGCCAACTCGATCGGGACACCGATCTACGCGGTGTCCGACGGCGTCGTCATCGACTCCGGCCCTGCCAGCGGCTACGGCATGCTGGTCAAGTTGCGCCACGCCGATGGGACGGTCACGCTCTACGGCCACATCAACACCACGTTGGTCAGCGTCGGTGAGCGCGTGATGGCCGGCGACCAGATCGCCACCATGGGTAACCGGGGCAATTCCACCGGCCCGCACCTGCATTTCGAGGTGCTGCAGGGCGGCACCGAGAGGATCGACCCCGTGCCGTGGCTCGCTAAGCGTGGTCTTATGGTCGGCAACTACGCTGGCTGAGGTGACCGCGCCGAACGACGAACATCCCGGTCCGCGTCCGCCCGAGCCCACACCGCAGCACGATTCGCCCTCCGACTCACGGACACGGATCATCCGGCGCGCGCCGACCGGGCCCATCCCGACCACGCCGGACACCCCGACCACCCACTTCTCCCCGCAGTCACCGCCCCACCGGGCAGCATCCCGCGCGGGTTACGCCGGAGTGGCGGCGCCCGAGCCCACCGATCGGACGGCCGTCGCCGCGTGCGCGGTGAGCATCGTCAGCGGCTGGGCAACCTCGGTGGTGGCCACCGACCTGATTGCCGGTTGGTGGCGAACCGACCGCCTGTTCTGCATCGCGGTCGCCTTCTTGGCCCTGGTGTTCGCGGGCACCACGGTGTCGGGCGTGATCATGCTCCTGCAGCGCCGGGCGGTGAGCCGCTACCTCTTGGCGGCCGGCGCGCTGGTCGCGGTGCTGACCTACGCGGGCGTGTTCATCGCGGGTGCCCGCGTCGCGTGGGTGGTGCACCTGCTGCCGATATTGCCGGTCGCCACGGTGGTGCTGGTGATGCTGCCCCAGACTAAACGGTGGCTGGAGGCCTGAGCCCGCGCCGATCGGTGGCCGTCAGAGCTTGCTGAGCGGCGCGTGGTTGTGCATCAGCTTCACCCGGCCAGAGCTGCCGAAGTCGATCAGTGACATCGCCGATTCGCCGACGCCGGAAACTTCCTCGACCCGGCCGAGTCCGTACTTGTCGTGCGTTACCCGGTCGCCGGGTGCGAGCACCAGTAGCGGGCGCTTGCTCATGCCCGAGCGGGTCGGGGCCGCCCGCGGCGTGCCGAACCGGCCGGCGCCGCTCACCGGCGCACTGAACGACGGACCAGGCGCGGTGCGTCGCCATTCGATGAGTTCCTGCGGAATCTCTTGCAGGAAGCGCGATTCCGGGTTCAGCATGGGCTGCCCCCAGGAGGACCGGACGATGGCTCTGCTCACGTAGAGCCGTTGGCGGGCCCGGGTGATCCCGACGTAGGCCAACCGCCGCTCCTCGGAGAGTTCGACCGGATCGTCCAACGACCGCATGTGGGGGAACATCCCGTCCTCCCAGCCGGTCACGAACACCACCGGGAACTCGAGGCCCTTGGCGGTGTGCAGGGTCATCAGGGTGACCATGCCGGCGCCGTCCTCGGGGATCTCGTCGCTGTCGGAGACCAGCGACACCCGCTCCAGAAACTCCGCCAGCACGCCGGTATCCGGCACGTCTTCGTCTTCGGGGGTCTGCAGCGACTCGCCCAGCGCCGCGGCGTTGGCCCGGTCGGTGCTGAATTCGTGCGCCACGCTGACGAGTTCGTTGAGGTTGTCCAAGCGCGCGAGTTCTTGCGGATCGGTAGAGGATTCGAGTTCGCGGCGGTAGCCGGTGCGTTCGAGCACCGACTCGACCAGGTCACCGAGATCGTCGTCCAGGCGGCCGCGCAGCTCGTCCAGCAGCTCGACGAAACCGGCGATCGCCTTCTCCGCCCGCGAATTCAGCATCGGCACTTTGCCGTCGGCCGCGGCCAGGAGCGCGTCGGCGAAACTGGCGCCGGTGTTCTCGGCGTACACCGCCACACACGCCTCGGCACGATCGCCGATGCCCCGGCGCGGGGTGTTGAGGATGCGCCGCATGCTGACCGCGTCGCCGGGGTTGTCGAGCACCCTGAGGTAGGCGACGATGTCACGAATCTCTTTGCGCTCGTAAAACCGCACTCCCCCAACGACTTTGTAGGGGATTCCGGCGCGGATGAACACCTCTTCGAACGATCGCGACGAGTTGTTGGTGCGGTAGAAGATGGCGACGTCGTTGTAGGTGATCTCACCCCTGTCGGCGAGGGCGTCGATCTCTTCGGCGACGAAGCGGGCCTCGTCGTGCTCGTTGTCGGCGACGTAGCCGACGATCAGCTCGCCGGCGCCTTCGGCCGTCCACAACCGCTTGTCGCGGCGGCCGGAGTTGCGGGCGATCACCGAGTTGGCCGCGGACAGGATGTTCTGCGTCGAGCGGTAATTCTGTTCCAGCAGAATCGTTGTCGCGTTCGGGTAATCGCGTTCGAAGTCCTCGATGTTGCGGATGGTGGCGCCCCGGAAGGCATAGATCGACTGGTCGGCGTCGCCGACCACGCACAACTCCGCCGGGGGCACCTCGTCGGGGACTTCCTCGCCGCCGCGCTGCCCCGCCTCGCCTCCGCCGTGGCCGGCCAGTTCGCGCACCAGCACGTACTGCGCGTGGTTGGTGTCCTGGTACTCGTCGACGAGGACATGGCGGAAGCGCCGCCGGTAGTGCTGGGCGATCTGCGGGAAGGCCTGCAACACCGCCACGGTCTCGCCGATCAGGTCGTCGAAATCCAGCGCGTTGGCCGCGCGCAGCCGCCGCTGGTATTCGCCGTAGACCCCGGCCACCGTGCGGGACAGCTCGTCGGAGTCGTCGGTCAGGTCGGCGACCGCCTCGGCGGGGTCGATCAGCTCGTTCTTCAGGTTCGAGATGGCGTTGGCCAGCAGGCGTGGCGAGTAGCGCTTGATGTCGAGCCCCATGTCGCGCCCGATCATCTGCAGCAGGCGCCGGGAGTCGTCGGCGTCGTAGATGGAGAAGTTGGAGTTGAGTCCGTCGATCAGGGACGCCTGGTTGCGCAGGATGCGCACGCACGTCGAGTGGAAGGTGGACACCCACATGGCGCGGGCCCGGTTGCCCACCAGGCGCACCACCCGTTCGCGCATCTCGGCGGCGGCTTTGTTGGTGAAGGTGATGGCCAGCACCTGGCCGACACCGACCCCGCGTTCGGCGATCAGGTACGCGATGCGGCGGGTCAGCACCGCGGTCTTTCCCGAGCCCGCGCCCGCGACGATCAGCAGAGGAGAACCCTCGTGCACCACCGCTTGGCGTTGCTGCGGATTGAGGTCCTTCAGCAGTTGGTCTGCTTCGGAGGCCTGCTGGGCATCTGCTGTGTGCACACTCATGTCAGTCCAAACCTACCGCCGCCCACCGACGCACGGCGCCGCGGAGTTCAGACCAGGCTAGTGGCCCGGGTGGCCGCGACGGCGTCAGGCCGACTTCCGGGAGTTCGGCGTGTCGCGATGCGATCGGCGCACCGGCCGCCAATTCGCTCCCGAATCGTGAACACGCAGCTTGAACGCCGTTTTTTGCGCGCTTGCCGGTGTTGGTGGCACACTCGATTCGTGCTGAATGTGCAGTGCAGCCGACGCTCCCCCGGCCACGAGTGGCGCCGCCGATTTTCCTACGGGTACCCGTTCGCGGTACCCGTGGCCTAACTGCTTCCGCAGAGCCCCGTGGTCCGCACTCGCCCACCCGGGGCTCGTCTTTTGTGAGGCCCGATACCGCATGAGACCAGAACCCCCACATCACGACGAAGACGCGGAGTCAGCAGAGATGAACACCGAGACCGTGGAGCCCGAAGAGGTCACCGACATTGACGAGCTGCGCCGCGAGATCGACCGGCTCGACGCCGCGATTCTCGCCGCGGTGAAGCGGCGCACCGAGGTGTCGCAGGCGATCGGCAAGGCGCGGATGGCGTCGGGCGGCACGCGGCTCGTCCACAGCCGCGAGATGAAGGTCATCGAGCGCTACAGCGAGCTCGGCGTCGAGGGCAAGGACCTGGCGATGCTGCTGTTGCGGATGGGCAGGGGCCGGCTTGGTCACTGACCTGGCCGGGTCTGTCGGCCGGCCCCACGGCCCGCCGCGACACCTGGCTCCGTCACGTCGGAGCCCATAGGGTCGAAGTATGACCCCGGTGCACACCACCCTCCCCGACATCACCGCCACTCCGGCATGGGACGCCCTGCGCAGGCATCATGAACAAATCGGCGACACCCATCTGCGCCAGTTCTTCGACGACGATCCCGATCGCGGCCGGGAGCTGACGGTCACCGTCGGCGATCTCTACATCGACTACAGCAAGCATCGGATCACGCGAGAAACGCTGCGGCTCTTGGTCGATCTGGCGCACACGGCCAACCTCGAAGAGCGGCGCGACCAGATGTTCGCCGGGGTGCACATCAACACCTCGGAGGATCGCGCGGTCCTGCACACCGCGCTGCGACTGCCCCGCGACGCCGAACTGGTGGTGGACGGCGAAAACGTCGTGCAGGACGTGCACTCGGTGCTCGACGCCATGGGCGAGTTCACCGACCGGCTGCGCAGCGGTGAATGGACCGGGGCCAGCGGCAAACGGATCAACACGGTGGTCAACATCGGCATCGGCGGATCGGACCTCGGTCCCGTGATGGTCTACCAGGCGCTGCGCCACTACGCGGACGCGGGCATATCGGCGCGGTTCGTCTCCAACGTGGACCCGGCCGACCTGATCGCCACCCTGGCCGACTTAGAACCCGCCACAACGCTTTTCATCGTCGCGTCCAAGACGTTCTCGACGCTGGAAACCCTGACCAACGCCACGGCCGCGCGCCGCTGGATCACCGACGCGCTCGGCGACGCCGCGGTGGCCCAGCACTTCGTCGCCGTCTCCACCAACAAGCGCCTCGTCGACGACTTCGGCATCAACACCGAGAACATGTTCGGGTTCTGGGATTGGGTCGGGGGCCGCTACTCGGTGGACTCGGCGATCGGCCTGTCGGTCATGGCCGTCATCGGCCGGGAAGCCTTCGCGGACTTCCTCTCCGGGTTTCACATCGTGGACCGGCATTTCAAGACCGCGCCGCTGGAATCCAATGCGCCTGTGCTGCTGGGGCTTATCGGCCTGTGGTACTCCAATTTCATGGGCGCACAGTCCCGTGCCGTGCTGCCCTATTCCAACGACCTGGCCCGCTTTGCGGCCTACCTGCAGCAGTTGACCATGGAGTCCAACGGCAAGTCGACCCGCGCGGACGGCAGCCCGGTCGCCACCGACACCGGCGAAATCTTCTGGGGCGAGCCGGGAACCAATGGCCAGCACGCCTTCTACCAATTGCTGCACCAAGGCACACGTTTGGTGCCCGCCGATTTCATCGGGTTCAGCCAGCCACTCGACGACCTGCCCACCGCCGAGGGCGGCGGCAGCATGCACGACCTGTTGATGAGCAACTTCTTCGCCCAGACCCAGGTGCTGGCCTTCGGCAAGACCGCCGAGGAGATCGCCGCCGAAGGCACGGACGCAAACGTCGTGCCGCACAAGGTGATGCCCGGAAACCGGCCGTCGACCTCGATCCTGGCCGACCGGCTCACCCCGTCGGTGCTGGGCCAGCTGATCGCGTTGTACGAGCATCAGGTCTTCACCGAGGGCGTGGTCTGGGGAATCGACTCGTTCGACCAGTGGGGCGTGGAGCTGGGCAAGACCCAGGCCAAGGCCCTGCTTCCGGTGATCACCTCCGACAAGCCGCCGGCGCCGCAGTCGGACAGCTCCACCGACGCGCTGGTGCGCCGCTACCGCAGCGAAAGAGGCCGCGCGGACTGACTTTTCGTGTCGGCCGCGGCTGTCAGCGGGTGGGGACTTCGAGCTCTGAACCGAGTCGGCGGACAAACGTGCGCAGCCGTTCTTGAGTCGCGTTCTGCGGGTCACTCAGGTGCAGCTGCAGCAATTCCCGACCGGCGGCATGCAGGATCCGCGCGGTGTACTCCGGCTCGTGCAGGGTGGGACTGTGGCGCAGCAACTCCTTGACGAAGAACTTCAGGACGACGGCCTGCGACTGGGCCAGCCGCGCATACAACTCCGGCGGGGCGCCCTGCGGGGGAAACAAGAACAGCCGCCAGGTCGCCGGGTGGGCGTCGACGGCGGCCAGCACACCGTCGAACGCGACCACCAGCGACTCGTCCTCGGCGACGGTGTCCAATCCCGAGATCGCCTCGGCAAACTGTGCGCCGGCGCGTGCCGCCTCGCGGTCGATCAGCGCGACGAACAGCCCCGCCGGATCGCCGAAGAGCTGATAGATCAACGATCGATTGATCCCGGCCGCCTCGGCGATGCGCAGCGGCGTCGCCGCGTGGAATCCCTCGACGTCCACGATCGCGTGCGTGACATCGAGGATCTGCTCGCGCCGCCCCTCGGCAGTCATCCGTCGCTTCGCCGTCACGCTTGACAGCATAACTAACAACTTGTGAGTATTACTCACGACGTGTTAGTTAGCGGGAGGTTGTCTGATGGTCACGTTTTACCCCGAGCTCGCGCGGCGGGTCCGAAGCCAGCGCGACCTGCAGCCCGACCTCTATGGGAACTTCGACTTCGACCAGCGGCCGGACCGGCTAGCCACCCAGCCCGACGTCGACTCCGCCCTGCCCACCTGGGTCGCCGACCGCGCGCCGATCCTGAAAGACGACCGCATCATGGAATTGATCAGCACCGCCACGCTGCTCGGTGACGTCGTCGCGGATCCCTATGCCGCCCTGATGAATACGCACAGCGTCAGCCAGCTGATCGACATGCTCAAGACGGCCTGCCGCGAGGGTATCGAGGCGGTTCCCGACGCGCCTGCCGAGCTCGCGGCGTTCCTCGCCGCCATGGAGGCCACCCCGGAGTGGATCGACTTCGACCTCGTCCGCGAGGGTGCCCGCCAGGAGCGCATCCCCGCGGCGCTGCTGGCCCCGTTCATCACGCGGGGCGCGTTCATCGCGACCTTCACCAACACCTACGCCGCGCTGCCGATGGCCCTGACCGGCGCGCTCTCGGGTAAGCGGGCCGCACGGCGGGTCAACGAGACGGCCAGTTTCTTCGCCGTCACCACCCTGCCCAACGCGCTGGACCGCTACGGGCCCGGCTTCGAGGCCGCCGCCATGGTCCGGTTGATGCATTCGATGGTGCGCTACAACGCGCTGAAGAAGTCGGACAAGTGGGACACCGCGATCTACGGCATGCCGGTGCCGCAGGTCGACCAGATGCCCGCCGGGATGATCGGGCAGTACCTGCTGGCCCGCAAGGCGCACCAGGAGGGCCGCACCGAGTTCACCGCCGAAGAACGCGCCGTCGTCGAATTCGCCAGGTACCGTTGCTTTTTGCTGGGACTGCCGGAGGAACTGCTGCCCTGCGAACCCGCCGACATCATGCACGTCCTGCACGCGCGCTCGGCGCTGCTACGGCACGGATTCGACGACATCTGCCGCGAACTGGTCAGCGGCACGATGTCGGCCTATCTGCGCCCGAACACCACCTTGTTCGACCGGTGCGCCGAGGCGGTCGAGAAGAGCTTCAGCAAGCTCACGTTCGTCCGCACGTTCTGCGGCGGTGACCGCGACGTCGCCGAGGCCATGGGCGTATCCCTCGGGTCGACGGACCTCATCCGCGTCGCGCTGACCGTGCCCTTCATCATCGGCCGGTTCACCGCCGTCCAGCAGGCCAGCCGCATCCCCGTGATCCGCGACATCACCGACGCCTACGTCATCGGGCTGCTCAAGCTCCGGCTGGCGACCTACGGCAAGCCCGAATTCACCACCGACGCAGCGCATTACACGCCAGCATCGCACTGACTGCTCGGGGCGAACGGGCGCACTCAGGCGAAAAATTTGGTCAGCTGGGGCGGCAGCGTCCGCATCAACTGCACCAGCGGGGCCCACGGCCACCACGGCACCACGGCCCGGCCCGCCTCCCGCTCCATGGCGCCGACAAGCGCCTTGACGCCAGTTTCGTTGTCCACCATCAACATTGTGCTGTTGGACTTGGCCGTCATCTCGGACTCGATGTAGCCGGGCTCGATGACCGAAACCTTGACGGGCCCCTTGGCGTATTCGGCGCGCAGCGACTCGCCCAGCGAGCTCACCCCGGCCTTGCTCGCCGCGTAGGCCGCCTTGACTCCGGGCACGCCCTTGTTGCCGAGCACAGACGAGATCAGCACCAGGTGGCCCGAACCGGACTTGTTGAACATCTCGAGCGCGGTCTCGATCTGCACCAGAGCGGACACCAGGTTGGTCTCGAGGGTGGCCTTGTTGGCCCACAGCTTGCCGGATCCCAGTTTTGCGCCCTTGCCGATGCCGGCGTTGACGATGATCCGGTCGATGCCGCCCAGCTCGTCGCTGAGTTCGGCGAAGACCTTGGGGACGGCCTCGTGGTCGTTGACGTCGAGCGCGGCGACCGCGATCGTGATGCCCGGGTATTTCTGCGACAGCTCGGCTTTGAGCTCGTCGAGCCGGTCGGTGCGACGCGCACACAACGCCAGGTCGCGGCCCTTGGCCGCGAACGCGCGCGCCATGCCGGCACCCAGCCCGGAGCTGGCACCGGTGATGAGGATCTTCTGGCGAGTCATCGGGGCAGCATATCGACAGGTGTCAAGTCGCGGACCGCCGACTACTTCAGCAGACGCGACATGCGCCGGTCGGCCAGGACCTTGCCGCCGGTCTGACACGTCGGACAGTACTGAAAAGACTTGTCCGCGAACGATACTTCGCGCACGGTATCCCCGCACACCGGGCACGGCAACCCGGTGCGGGCGTGCACCCGCAATCCCGAGCGTTTCTCGCCTTTGAGCGTGGCCGCCCCCTGCCCGACGGACCGGCTCACCGCGTCGGTGAGCACGGAGACCATGGCGTCGTGCAGCGCGGCGAGCTGCGCGCCGGACAGCTTGCCTGCGGTGGCGAACGGCGAGATGCGGGCGACGTGCAGGATCTCGTCGCTGTACGCGTTGCCGATCCCGGCAATCACCTTCTGATCGGTGATGACGGTCTTGATCCGGCCGGCGTTGCCGGCCAGCAGATCGCTCAGCGCGTCCACGTCGAGGTTCAGCGCGTCCGGGCCGAGCGCGGCGATCCCGGGTACCAGCGCCGGGTCCTCGACCAGCCACACCGCCAGCCGCTTCTGGGTGCCCGCCTCGGTGAGGTCGAAGCCGGGCGCCTCGCCGGGCGTGCCCAGGTGCACCCGCAGCGCGATCGGGCCCTTGCCGGGCCGCAGCGGCGCCGCGGCCAGCTTGTCCGACCACCGCAACCAGCCGGCACGTGACAGATGGGCGATCAGCAAGAGGCTGTCCGTCCGCAGTCCGAGGTATTTACCCCACCGCTCGGCGCCGACCAAGGTCTGGCCGCGCAGCGCGTCGATCGGCGGGTCGAAGGTCTTCAGCACCGACAGGGCGGCGATGTCGACCCGGCCGATGGTCAGGCCGACGGCGTGGCGCCGCAGGTGGTCGACCAGCGCTTCGATCTCGGGAAGTTCGGGCACGTTTTCAGTGTGCCGGTCGCAGCAAATAGGTGTCCATGATCCAGCCGTGCCGGGCGCGGGCTTGCGCCCGCAGCGAAACGATGCGGGGTCCCACCTCCCCGATGGTGCCCGCCACGAGCAGTTCGTCGTCGGTGCCGAGGTAGGCGCCCCACCAGATCCGGGTGTCGTGCGGGCAGATCTGGAACGAGCAGTCACCGTCGAGCATGACGACGGCGGACCCCGAGACCGGCCCATGGTCGCGCAGCTGGCGTCCCGTGGTGATCAGCACGGGTTCGCCGACATCGTTGAGCGGGATGCGGTGCCGCGCGGTCAGCGCCTGCACCGCGGTGATGCCGGGGATCACGTCGAAGCTGAAGTCGACCCGCGCGGCCACCGCGTCGAGGATGCGCAACGTGCTGTCGTAGAGCGACGGATCACCCCAGGCCAAAAACCCCCCGACGCCGTCCGGGCCGAGCTCGGCGCAGATGGCGTCGGCCCAGATCTGCGCGCGGGCGCCGTGCCACCGCGCGACCGCGTCCCGGTAGTCGGTGTCGGCCGCGCGCTTCGGGTCGGCCAGCTCGACGAAGCGGTAGCCCGGCTCGCGGATGAAGCGCCCGCAGATCTCGCGCCGCAGCGCCACCAGGTCGCTCTTCTGCTCGCCCTTGTCCATCGCGAAGAACACCTGTGTGTTGTTGAGCGCCTCGATCGCCTGAACAGTCACATAGCCGGGGTCGCCGGCGCCGATGCCGATGACGTGAATGTGCCGGCCCACTGCGTCGCCTCCTGATGCTCGTTGCCAGTCAGATTGCCGAATTGCAACCTTCGAGATCTAGCCGGGACCGCAAGTACCCAGTACCATGGGTACCGTCTCAAGCACCCAATGGAGGGACGGCAACGATGACCACCCCGGTGAAGGCGGCAGGCCCGAGTCGTGAGGAATTTTCGGATCGTTTACTGAAGGGCTCGGTCAAGAAGTCGTACGAACCCGTCGTCGACATCGACTGGGATGCCCCGCTGGACCCGGACAAGTTCTATCTGCCGCCCCGGCTGGTGTCGCTCTACGGGACGCCGATGTGGGACGAGATGACCCGCGAGCAACAGATCGAGCTGTCCCGGCAGGAACTGGTCAACACGCTGTCCGCCGGCATCTGGTTCGAGAACATGCTCAACCAGGCGTTGCTACGCACCATCCTGCACGAGGACCCGACCAGCAGGTCGACGCATTACAAGCTGACCGAACTGGGCGACGAGACCCGGCACATGGTGATGTTCGGCAAGGCCATCGAACGCGTCGGCGCCAGGCCGGTGCGCCCCAGGCTCATTCACCGGATGATCATCAATGCGCTGCCGTTGGCCTTTCAGCGCGGCTCGATGCTCTGGGTGGCCGCCCTGATCGGCGAGGAGATCTTCGACTCGCTGCAGCGGCAGATGATGGACGATCCGCAGTTACAGCCAATCATCCAGCGGCTCATGCGTATTCACGTCACGGAAGAGGCGCGCCACATCCAGTTCGCACGCGACGGGGCGCGCAAGCGCGTGGTCGAGATGCCCCGGGTCAACCGCTGGTTCATGGCCAACATCAACGGCCTGGGCGGCTACTTCTTCAACTATCTGTTCAGCAATCCCGTCCCCTACGCCCGGGCGGGCCTCGACCCCAAGAGGGCGCGAAAGGTCGCGCGTACCAATCCCCATCGGCGCGACACCCAGGTCGCCGGATTCGCCCCACTGGCGGCGTTCCTGAACGAGGTCGGCCTGATGGGCCCGATCGCACGCCGCGGCTGGAAGCGCAGCAGGTTTCTGTGAGCCAGTCGCGGGACCGCGCCGAGCGCCGTTGCCGCATCGCCGTCGCGGGTTCGGGTTCCCGCGGCACGATCACCCAAAGTGCCTTGCGGGCAAGCGGTTTCACCGACCTGGTGATGCTGGACCGGCCCTTCGAGCGTGTGCACTATGACGACGACTCCGACACCTGGCAACTGACCACGGCGGATGCCGAGCAGATCCGCGCCGACGTCGCCGTCGCCGCTGACCGTCCCGTCCAGCGGCCCTGGCTGCCCCCCATACCCGGGCGCGACGATTTCGGCGGAGCCTCATTCCATTCCGCGGCCTGGGACCGCGGGTTCGACCCGTCCGGCAAGCACATCGCGGTGGTCGGCACCGACGCCTCGGCCGGCCACCACCTCGGGTGGCTGGTACAGCCGGCGGCGTCGGTCACCGTCTTCGCCCACGCGCCGCGCCGCATCGTGACCGACGTCCAGCCGTGGTCCACCCGCGCCGCGCTCAGGCTGCGCCGCCGCACCCGTTCGCACCCGATGACAATCGCCGCCTCCGCGATCGACGCGGTGACCGCCTCGGGGGTGCGCACCGTCGACGGCGTCGACCACCGCGCCGACGCGATCATCTACGGCACGGGCTTTTTCATCCCCGGGGATGTCGCCGACGACATATTGGTCGGCACGGCCGGCGTGACCATCCGGCAAGCCTGGCACGACGGCATGGAACCGTTCTGCGGGATATCCGTCCGCGGGTTTCCGAATTACTTCTTCATCACCGGCCCCGATCCGGCCGCGCAGGCGCGCTACGTCTGCGAATGTCTGAAGGCCATGGAGCGCACCGCCAGCGGCCGCATCGAGGTGCGCGCCAGCAGCCAGCAGGTGTACAACGAGCGTGCTCAGCTGCGTCCTGTCGCGCCACCCCCGGTGGTATCGGCCTTCGACCTGTCGGGCAGCGCGCCCGCCCGCGAAGACGCCTACGACGGCGCCGCCACCCTGGAGATCGCCGGTACCCGCCACGCGGTGCGGGTCCGGCTCACCGGTCACCTCGACCCGATCGACGGCCACTACCACTGGCAGGGGACGGTGTTCGGTTCGGCATCGGACCCTTTGTCCGGCGACGTCCTCAAGCGAGCGAGAACCGGCACGCTGACGGTCGGTGAGCGCAGCGCGCGGGCACGCATCGTCGAGGAGACACCCTGGGGGACGCACTCGGTCGCGGGGGTGGGCGCTCCCCCATACGCGTTGAGCAATCACTGAGCGCCCACGGGCCCGCCGGTATGACGGCTGCGAAGTCGATGCTTTGCGCAGGTCAACGACCTGTTTTCCGGATTTAAACGAAAAGTTTGGCGGCGCTCACCGCGTGGTATGCCCGTTGCAAACGCCTGCCGGGCATGGGGCTGTGGCGTGCGCGACTGCCCGACGGGCTGGTAGGAGGGGACCGGATGGCGCTATCGTTGCGGACTTGCGCTATGGATTTACGGTATCCGCAGTTGCGGCCTGCGATTTTCCCGCTGTATCGAGGGCGTCGAACCCCGAATTAGACTTTTGTCGCTGAGAGCGGATACTCAAGCAATCGACCGGGGATGATGCGAGGAGCGGAAATGGAACCGGACGCCGGGACGCTGGCATGAGCCCGGTCGCCGTTGAGATGCGTACCGATGACGCGGTCGCCGTTCTGACCGTCGACGGTGAGCTCGATGACGCCCACTCGACCGCCCTTCGCGAACGCATCCTCCTGGCCGCCCTCGACGATGCCGCCGCCGTGATCGTCAACGTCTCCGGGCTGAAGGTGCACACCCCCTCGGCATGGTCGGCCTTCGTGGGCGCGTACTGGCAAATCGGCAGCGTCGGCCACATTCCGATCGTGTTGGCCTGCACCAACCGGGCCGTCCGTGAAGCGATCACCAGTAGCGGTCTCACCCACTTCATGCCGGTCTATTCGAGCGAGAAGGCCGCGTTCAAGGCACTCGGCCAGAACAGCCGCCGCCCCGTGCGCCGCTTCGAAGTGCAGCTGCCCGCCGACCTGACCAGCCTGCGCGAGTCACGCCGCCTGGTCCGCGAATGGCTCACAATCTGGTCGCGGCCCAAGCTCATCCCGGTGGCGTTGGTGGTGGTCAACGTCTTCGTGGAGAACGTGCTGGAACACACCCACAGCGTTCCCGCGGTACGAATCGAGGTGCAGGGCACCACCGCGACCGTCGCGGTATCGGATGCAAGCACCGCGCCCGCGGTGCGATTGCCGTCGCCGAAGCAGGGCATCGATGTGGCCGGGTTGGCGATCGTCGACGCGTTGTCCCGCGCATGGGGCAGCACGCCCATCTCGTCCGGCAAGACGGTATGGGCGGTCATCGGCCCGGAGAACCAGCTTTAGCCCGAGACCGCTCTGCCCGGTGAACCCGGGTCCTCGCCGCGCCCCACCGACGGTTGTGCTCAAACTAGAACACGTTCTAATGTCGAGTGACGACCACTCCAGGAAGGCAGATGACGTGCGGTTTACCTACGCCGAGGCGATGACTGACTTTAAGTACTACATCCCACTGGCCAAG
This sequence comes from Mycobacterium sp. 94-17, assembly GCF_035617725.1. NCBI lineage: Bacteria > Bacillati > Actinomycetota > Actinomycetes > Mycobacteriales > Mycobacteriaceae > Mycobacterium > Mycobacterium sp. 94-17. Next base: position 21,977 of record NZ_JAPIYN010000026.1, on the reverse strand, counting down.
GCGGCCGAGGAGGCCGGCTACGACGCCATGACGATCGCCGACAGCATCGCGTATCCCTTCGAATCCGACTCGAAATACCCCTACACCCCGGACGGCAACCGCGAGTTCCTGGACGGCAAGGAGTTCATCGAAACCTTCGTGCTGACTTCGGCATTGGGCGCGGTGACGACGAAGCTGCGATTCAACTTCTTCGTGCTCAAACTGCCCATCCGGCCACCGGCGTTGGTGGCCAAGCAGATCGGGTCGCTGGCCGCCATGACCGACAACCGGGTGGGTTTCGGCGTCGGCACCAGCCCGTGGCCCGAGGACTATGAGTTGCTGGGTGTCCCGTTCGCCAAGCGCGGCAAGCGGATGGACGAATGCATCGAAATCATCCAGGGACTCACCACCGGTGAGTATTTCGAATTCCACGGCGAGTTCTATGACATCCCCAAGACCAAGATGACGCCGGCCCCCACCAAGCCCGTCCCGATCCTCATCGGGGGGCATGCTGACGCGGCGCTGCGGCGCGCGGCGCGCCTCGACGGCTGGATGCACGGCGGCGGCGACCCCGAGGAACTCGACCAGCTGCTGGCCAAGCTCAGGAAGTTCCGCGAAGAGGCCGGCAAGACCGGGCCGTTCGAGATCCATGTCATCTCGGCCGACGCCTACACCGCGGATGGCATCAAACGGCTCGAGGACAAGGGCGTCACCGATGTCATCGTCGGGTTTCGCATCCCCTACATCAAGGGCAACGACACCGAGCCGCTGGACAGCAAGATCCGCAACCTGGAGATGTTCGCGGAAAATGTGATCGCGAAGCTGTAGCGGCGGTCGCAAGCGCGGCGCAGCCGGGCGCAGCGGGTCGCCACAATCGACAGAAGCCGGGCGCGGCGGGCCGCCGCCATCGGGTCAGCGGCGGAAAAGCGTTACAGCACATCCCATTTCGGGGCCCGCTTTTCGCGGTGTGCCATCGCGGCCTCGGCCGGGTTGTTGGTGAAGCCGCTGAGGATCTGGGTGCGGTTCTCGATCTCGATGGCATGGCGCAGGCTCGGCGCGTCCAGCGCGGCGTTGAGGCCGATCTTGGTCTGCCACACGCCGTATGCGTTGTTCGCGGCGATCGAGCGGGCCAGCTCGAGCGCGGCCGGCATCAGCCCATCGGGGGCCACGACCTCGTGCACCAGCTTGATGCGATAGGCCTCGGCCGCATCGATAATGCGGCCGGTGAGCATGAGTTCGCGCGCCACCCCGGCGCCGACGATCTTCGGCAGCAGGTAGCTGTTGCCCATGTCCATCGACGAGAAGCCCGCTTTGATGAACACCGACCCGAACCGGGCCTGTTCGGAGGCGACCCGGATATCGCAGACCAACGCGAAAGCCAGGCCTCCCCCGACGGCGACGCCGTTGACCGCGCCGATCACCGGAACATCCATCTCGTAGATCCGGGTGTAGAGGTTGGCCAACCGCACCTGGGCGTCGTAGTTGACCTTGAACGCCGGCGTGGTCGGCTTGCTCGGCGTCCACGCCCGACCGGTGCCGCTCAGGTCGGCGCCGGCGCAGAACCCGCGTCCGGCGCCGGTCAGGATCGCCACCCGGTAGTCGCCTTTGTCCAGCACGTCGAGTGCCTCGTGGACGCCGTCGATCAACGACCCATCGATGGCGTTGAGGCGCTCCGGCCGGTTCAGGGTGATGCAGGCGATGTCGTCTTCGACGGGTTCGAGTGTCACTGCGGGCATAGGGAAACCGTAGGCGACATCGCCGTTCACCAACGAGGCATACCGTGGTTTTGCCACCCATCGAAGGAGAAACCATGGCACGAACCGACGGCGACACCTGGGACCTGGCCAACAGCGTGGGCGCCACCGCCACGATGGTGGCCGCGGCCCGGGCGGCCGCCACCAAACGCCCGCAACCGGTCGTCGTCGACGAGTTCGCCGAGCCGTTGGTGCGCGCCGTCGGACTGGACGTGTTCACCAGGCTGGCGACCGGCGAACTTGATTCGGACGACATCGAGGAGGGTGTCGGATTTTCGCGGATGGTCGACACCTTCGCCGCCAGGGCGCGGTTCTACGACGACTATTTCGCCGCGGCCGGCCAGGCCGGCCTGCGTCAGGTGGTGATCGTGGCCTCGGGTCTGGACTCGCGGGCCTACCGGCTGCGGTGGCCGGCCGAGACAACGGTGTACGAGATCGATCAGCCGGAGGTGATCGCGTTCAAGACGGCGACGCTGGCTCAGATCGGCGCGGCCCCGACCGCCGAACTGCGCACCGTCGGTGTCGATTTGCGAGACGACTGGCCGACGGCGTTGCAGGCGGCGGGCTTTGATCCGGACCATCCGACGGCATGGCTGGCCGAGGGGGTGTTGATCGGGTTCCTTCCGCCCGAGGCCGAAATTAGATTGCTGGACGCCATCATCCCGTTGTCCCACGAGGGCAGCCGGTTCGCGGCCGACTTTGGGACCGTCGCCCCGGCGACGCCGGAAGGGCAGAACCAGTCCCGGCTCATGACCGAGGGGTGGCGACGGCACGGGCTCGAGCTGGACATCGCCGGCCTGGCGTACCCGGGCGAGCACACCGACGTCGCCGAACACCTGGCGGCAAACGGGTGGGATACCACCACATTCCGGCTCGCCGACCTGTTCTCCGCGGCAGGGCTGCCCGAACTGGGGCCCGCCGGGAATCAGGTTCCCGCAACCACGATCCGCTTCGTCAGGGCGGTGCGGCTCTAGCCGTTATGGGCCCACCGAACGCGAGCCTACGCACGAATTCGGCGTCAGGCCCGACGCTCGACGTTTGGATCTGGGCACCGCAGGTGATCAGGCGGACCGTTTGGCCAGCCATTCGGCCTGCATCATCAGCAGGGCCATGACCTCCAATTGCGGTGTCTGCGCGTCGAGTTCGCGGTATCGCTGATAGACATTGACGACGACGCGCTCAGCGTCCAGCCAGGTGGCGTACTCACCGAGGTCGATGGTGTCGGCGGCGTCCGCCCAGGACAGGCCCCGGCGGTACGCGGCCTCGGCCTGCTCGGCGACGTGCACCAGATAGCCACGCACCGCGCGGATTCCATCCGTATCGGTGATCGGGCCGTGGCCGGGGATCACCGTCGGCGCGTCCAGCGCGATCATCGTGTCGCACGCCGCCACCCAATTGGCGATCGGGCCCGCCCACACGATGGGCGTGCAGCCGATGAACAGCAGGTCGCCGCCGAACAGCACCCCGGCGTCGGGCACGTGTACCACCGAGTCGGCGGCGGTGTGCGCGGGGCCCAGGTTCAAGACCTCGACCCGTCGACCACCGACCTCGACGGACAGCTCGCGTTCGAAGGTCTGGTCGGCGTTGCGCAGCGTGATGTTGCTGAAGTCGAAGTGCCCGAAGCGTTCTCGCGTGTACGGGGTGGCCACCGGCCCGAGGTTGGCGGTTTGCGCCATGGCCAGCATCTCGGGCGGCATGCCGTGCTCGATCTCCTCGGCGGTGCCCTGTGCGGCGATGATGCGCACCGACGCGTCGAGCAATTGGTTGCCGTGCGTGTGGTCGCCGTTGGAGTGGGTGATCACCGCGTCGGTGATCGGCGCCGGTCCGGTGATGGGCCGCATCGCGGTGAGCATCTCGCGCGTCAGCGCCAGGTCGAACAGAGTGTCCACCAACAGGGAGGCGCCCTCGCCGGCGATCAGCCCGGCGTTGCTCCACCCGTAACCGCCGTCCGGCAGCGTCCACGCCCACACCCGGTCGGCGACTGCGTGCAGCCCGCGGGTGTAGGGCACCCGGGTCGGCGCCCGGTTGACCCGCCGGGCGGCAGGCGGGGCGTCCGGATTGGGGCGGGCGGCCAACCGGTGGGGCGCGCCGCTCGCGCGGACGGTCTGCCGGGTCTCCCCCAGGCCCTGCACCTGGAGCGTGACGACGTCTCCGTCCTGCAGCCAGCCGGGAAATGATTCCAGCGCAGCGGGATTGAGGTGCTCGACCAGTGTGCAGGTGGGCACGGTCCCGGAGCCGATGACGTCGCCGGGGTTGAGGGTGACGCCGCGCGAGGCATAGGAGATGACTTCACCGAAGGTCCAGTCCATCTGTGCCGTCGACCCCGTGCCGATGACGACGTCGTTGACCAGGGCGGTGACCTGGAGGTCCAGCCTGCCCGGATCGGAGGGGCGGCGGTACGGCTCGAGCTCGTCGGGGGTCACCAGGTAGGGGCCGAGCGTTACCCCGCTGTCCTTGCCCTTGCCCTGCCCGATTCCCAGTTGGCTTTCCAGCTGCTGCAGGTCGCGCGCGGACCAGTCGTTGAAGATCGTGTAGCCGATGATGGACCGCTCGGCCTGTTCGACGGTGAGATCCCTGCCGCCCGCGCCGATCACCGCCGCGATTTCCAATTCGAAGTCCTGCCAAGCACTTCCGGGTGCCGTCGGAGCGTCGTCGTAGGGGCCTAAAACCGTTGTCGGACAGGCGAAGTAGAACGCGGGGATGCGATACCAGGTGTCGGCGAGTACGCGCCCGGCACCCAGCGCGGCTTGGCAGTTGCGCATGTGGTCGAGGAAGCACAGGGAATCCCGGATCGACGGCGGACCCGGGATCGGGGCCATCAGCTTCACGTGGTGCACCCGTACAGGGTCCGAACGCAGCGCCTGCTCGCCGGCGTCGCTCAGGCCTTCCGCGCCGCGGCCGACCAGATCGAGCAGCGTCACCCCCGGCGGCATCGGGTGGATCGCGTCGTCGACGAGCACCCCCGTCCGCTCGCCGTCATCGCCTTGATAGGTAACCCATTTCACTCGCGTACCACCTCACTCGCTTCTTTGTCCGGCCGCAGGCCCCGCCAACTCGATTGGCGCAGCCGGTTTTCCGGTGTCCACTCGCTGTAGCGCACCTCCCCGACCAGGACCGGTTCGACGTATGTCACGCCCCGCGCCTCGCTGCGGGGAAGTGGTGGGCGGAAAGGGGATTCGTCGGTATGCAGCGGCGCCAGCGTCTTCTTCAGCTTGGCCAGGTCGCGTTCGGTGAACCCGGTGCCGACGCGCCCCGCGAAGTGCAGGCCGTCGGCGGCGGGGATGCCCATCAGCAGCGATCCGATGCCGGTGCTGCGTCCGCCTTCCCCCGCCTTCCAGCCGCCGATGACGACTTCCTGGGTGTTCCAGTGCTTGTCCTTGATCCACGACGACGAGCGCCGGCCGGGCTGATAGGTGGAGTCCCGCCGCTTGGCGATCACCCCCTCCCAGCCGCGCTCGCTGGAGTACTGCAGCGCCTGGGCGCCGTCCCCGGGTAGCAGCTCGGGAACAATGAGATCGCCGCCGGCGCCCAGCATTTCCAGTACTTTACGCCGGTCCCGGTAGCTGGCCCGCAGCAGCGAGCGGCCGTCGAGGTACAGCACGTCGAACGCCCAGAATTCGACCCGCGAGCCCCGGCCGCGGTTCTGCATCTCGTGGAAGTCGGGCACACCGGCGGAGTCCAGGACCACGGCCTCGCCGTCGAGGACCACATGGTGATCGACGAGATCCTCGGCCAGCGAGGCCAGTTCGGGATACTCCCGAGTGACTTCGCGGCCGCGGCGCGACCGAATCCGGACGGCGCCATGGTCCGCCTCGATCAAGAGCCGGTAGCCATCCCATTTTCCTTCGAAGGCCCATTGGCCCGCCTTGAGCGCTGCCACCGAACCGTGGGTGGCCAGCATGGGGGCGATGGCGTCGAACTGGAAGACGTTCTGGTCCTTCATCCGGTGCGCCAGCCACTGGTTGCCGTTTGTTTGGATCAGTGCATAGCGTCCGGACACCTTGTCACCATGCAGGTTGACGATCACCTCCCCTTTTTCGGCGGAGTCATTGAACTTCTCGGCCTCGTAGGTGCCGGCGTCCCAGATGACCACCTTCCCTGCGCCATACTCGCCTTTGGGGATGATGCCCTCGAACCCGCCGTACTCGAGCGGATGATCCTCGGTGTGGACCGCCAGATGGTTCACCGAGGTGGTTTCGGGCAGGTTCTTCGGCACCGCCCAGGACACCAGCACGCCGTCTCGTTCCAGCCGGAAGTCGTAGTGCAGCCGACGCGCGTGGTGTTCCTGGATGACGAAGCTATTCCCTTGCCCGGTAACGGGTTTCGCCCTGGGCACCGGTTCGGGGGTTTTGGACGCGTCGCGCATGCTGCGGTATTTGCTCAGGCGATCCGGGACGGGCGCGTCCCGGTCCAGCGCTGCCAGCAGATCACCGTCGCGGGCGACCCGGTCCAGCACTTCGTCGTACCGCAACTGGCCCAGCTCCGGGTCGTCGAGTTCCTCCCAGGTGCGCGGCGCCGCCACCATGGGTCGTTCGCGCCCGCGCAGCGAGTACGGCGCGATGGTCGTCTTGGCGCCGTTGTTCTGACTCCAGTCGAGAAAGACCTTGCCGGCCCGCAGGCTCCTGGTCATGGTCGACGTCACCAGCGTGGGCATCGTTTTTTCCAGTTGCTGCGCAACGCGTTTGGCCAACACGGTGGCGCCCTTGCTGCTCACCGGCTCGCGCAGCGGCGCGTAGAGGTGCAGGCCCTTGCTGCCGCTGGTGAGCGGATACAGCTCCAGCCCGATCGCGGTGATCAGTTCTCGGACGGCGCACGCCACCTCGGCCAGCTGGGGCATCGTCACGCCGTCGCCCGGGTCGAGGTCGAACACCAGGCGGGTCGCCGGGCCGGGCTTGTATTCCTCGGCCCGGCTGCGGGTCCATTCGGCGACGAAGCGCCACTGCGGTACGTGAACCTCCAGCGCGGCCTGCTGGGCGATCCAGGCGAGGGCGTCCACGCTGTCGATGATCGGGTAGGTCGTCGTTCCGGATCGATGTGTCACGCCGGCGCGCGGCAGCCAGTCGGGCGCCGACGCGGCCAGCTGCTTTTCGAAGAACGATTCCTCGTCGACGCCGTTGGGCCAGCGCTTCCGCGTGGCGGGCCGCCCGGCGAGGTGCGGGATCATTACCCGGGCAATGCGCGTGTAGTAGTCGAAGATGTCGCTCTTGGTGGTTCCGGTCGCGGGGTAGAGCACCTTCTCGGCGTTGGTCAGTTTCACCCGCGGTGCCATGTTGTCAACCTACGCGTTTCGCGCGTGTTAACCGCTTTGACCACCGGTAATCGTGTGGGAGCCGGATTATTTTGTGACATGACGCACGGACACGTATACCTCCCCTACATTCGGGGCACAGACACACGATGTTTGATGTGATCCCCTCTCCCTGGCGTCCAAAAGGCGGCGTCCCACTGAGCGACGCGACACTACGACTGCACTCGCAACGAGTCGACGTGCCGACCTACGACCGGTCGGCACTCAGTCGAGGAGTCGTCCACATCGGTGCGGGCAACTTCCACCGCGCACACCAAGCCGTCTACTTCGACGATCTGGCCCGATCGGGCATCTCCGGGCGTTGGGGGGTGACCAGTGTCAGCCTGCATTCCCCCGACGTCAAACACCTGCTGTCGGCCCAAGACGGGCTCTACACGGTGGTGCAGCGTGGCCATGATCGCCAAACGGCCCGCGTGGTCGGTTCGATCGGCTCCGTTCATTACGCGCCCAATGACGGCGCGGCGGTCCGCAGCGCCCTGGCAGACCCGCAAACCCGCGTGGTCAGCCTGACCATCACCGACAACGGCTACTTCCTGAATCCGGTCACCGACGAGTTCGACGCCGACCACCCCGACGTGCGCGCCGACCTCGTCGCATCCGGCAGCTACGCCACCGCGTGGGGATACCTGGCTGAAGCCCTCGACCGGCGCCGGCGCGCCGGCATCGCGCCGTTCACCGTGTTGTGCTGCGACAACGTTCCCGGCGACAGCCAGCCTGCCAGGACCGCGTTGGTGTCGTTCGCCACGTTGAAGGATCCCGCGCTCGGCCGCTGGATCGCGACGCACGTCGCCTTCCCGTCGACCATGGTCGACCGCATCACGCCGCAAACCACCAAGTCGGAGCTCGCGTTCGTCGAGCAGACGTTCGGTATCGCCGACAAGTGGCCGGTGGTCACCGAGCCGCATCGCCAATGGGTGATCGAGGATTCGTTCAGCAACGGGCGACCACCGCTCGACGAGGTCGGAGCCGAGTTCGTCGCCGACGTCAGCGACCACAAGCTGATCAAGACACGCCTGCTGAACGGGACCCACATCGCGCTCGCATGTCTGGCCACTCTGGCGGGTCACCAGCGCACCGACGAGGCGATGCGCGACCGCGTCATCTTCGATTACGTCGAGAAGCTGCTGCGCGACGAGATCCAGCCGCTGCTGCCGGCGGTTCCCGGGATGAACTCCCCCGAGTACCGGGGCACCCTGCTCGAGCGGCTGAGTAACCCCCGCATGAGCGACCAGCTGTCCCGGCTGGCCCGACGGGGAACGAGCAAGATCGCGACGTTCGTGCTGCCCTCCCTGCAGGAGGCCATCGCGCAGGGCAGGCCGCACACGCTGCTGATGTTGGCGGTCGCCGGCTGGGCCCGCTACATGCGGGGCCACGACCTCGACGGGCGAAAGCTGCGCCTCGAAGACTCACAGGCGATACCGGTGGCCAGGCTGGCCAATGTGGCGAGCAGCAACCCCGACCCTCTGCTGAGTCATGAGATGTTCGCCGAGGTGCGCGCGGTTCCCGGTTTCGCCGAGCGCCTGAGGGCCATGATTGCCGATATCGACGAGCGCGGCGTGGTGCCCACCCTGCGCGACGCGATGCGCCACGACGAGCGGGAGTTGGTGTCGCGATGAATGACGGCTTGACCTTTGTGCGCAGCTTCGATCCTGCGCCCATCACGACATTGCTGTGCGACGCCGACGACAACCTGTTCGGGTCGGAGCGGCCGGCGTTCGACGCCTCGACCGAGGTGACCAACCGCTTCCTGGCCCGGTTCGGTGTCACGTCCCCGCTCAGCTCCGAGGAGTTGCGCAAGCGGGCCGTCGGGAAAAACTTCCGCACCACGGCTCTCGACCTGGCGGTGCAATGCGAAGTGCCGCTCGATCAGGCGCTGAGTCAGGGCCGCCCCGCCGCGGTGGTGGCCTCGGCCGGCGACCTCGCGAGCGACAACGCGTTGTCGGCCGGCGAACTCGAGCAGTGGGTGCGCGAGGAGCGGGAACGGGTCACGGCCCACCTTGCCGCCACCCTGACCCCCGACCCCGAGGTGCTGGAGCCGCTGCGAGCCCTCGCGGGGCGCTACGCGCTGGCGGCCGTGAGCTCCAGCGCCACCAAGCGCCTGCGCGCCTGCTTCGCCGCCACCGGCCTGGACTCGCTCCTCTCGGAGGCGGCGACGTTCAGCGCGGAGGACTCCCTCCCGGTGCCCACCAGCAAGCCCGACCCGGCGGTGTATCTGCATAGCGGGCAGGTGCTGGGCGTCGCGGCGGAGCAGGGGCTGGCCATCGAAGACTCCGTGGCCGGCGTGACATCCGCCGTCGCGGCCGGCTACGTCACCGTCGGCAACCTGATGTTCGTACCGCCGGACGAACGGGACTGCCGCCGTGAGGAATTGATCGATGCCGGCGCCGTCGCTATCACCGACTCGTGGCGCGCCCTGGCTGACGCCCTCCTGTTATCGGCGTTGCCGACCGGGGGTCCGGGCGCCCGGTAACCATCCGAACCCGACCCGGGGAGGAGTTGGCCAATGGAGGCCGGAATCAACCTGAACAATGCGACGCTCGCGACGCTGCCCATCGACGCACCCGGCTACGACCGCGGCAGCGTGACCGTCGGGATCGCGCACATCGGCGCGGGTCACTTCCATCGCGCGCATCAGGCCGCATACCTCAATCTTTTGCTGCAGCAGGGCCTGGCGCAGCAGTGGGGCATCTGCGGCGTGGGGGTGATGCCCGCCGACTGGACCATGCGCGACGTCCTTGACGCTCAGGACGGGCTCTACACGCTGATCCTGGAAAACCCCGACGGCAGCCATGACGCGCACGTGATCGGCTCGATCATCGACTACCGGTATGCGCCCGACGATCCCGAGTCGGCGGTGGAGGTGCTGGCAGCACCGACCACCCGGATCATTTCGCTGACCATCACCGAGGGCGGTTATCGCGACCCGGACGGGCCCGCGTTCACGTTGATCGTCGAGGCGCTGGACCGCCGCCGCGGCCGCGGGATCGCCGCGCCGACGATCGTGTCGTGCGACAACATCGAGAACAACGGCGAGATCGCCCGGCGGGCCGTGCTGGCCAACGCTGAAAGCCGAGATCCCTTGCTGGCCCAGTGGATTGGCGAGCAGGCCCGGTTCCCCAGTTCGATGGTCGACCGGATCACCCCGGCCACCACCTTGCAGATGGCCGCGGAAGTGCGGCGCGACTTCGGCATCAACGACCGGTGGCCGGTGGTGGCCGAGCCGTTCACCGCATGGGTACTCGAAGACGACTTCGCCGACGGCAGGCCACCCTTGGAACGTGCGGGCGTGCTGTTGGTCGACGACGTGGCACCGTACGAGTTGATGAAGCTGCGACTGCTCAACGCGGGGCATCAGTGCCTGGCCTACTTCGCGCATCTGTGCGGCTTCAAGTTCGTCCACGAAGCCGCCAACGATCCCCTGTTCGCCGAATTGCTGCTCGCCTATTTCGAATCCGAGGCGATCCCGACGTTGCCTCCGGTTCCCGGCATCGACCTGCATGACTACACCCGCACGCTGGTCGAACGGTTCTCCAACCCGGCCGTACGCGACATGGTGCCGCGGTTGTGCGCCTATACGTCGGATCGCATCCCGAAGTGGCTGATCCCGGTGATCTGCGACAACCTCGCCAGTGACGGTCCGGTCCGCGTGGCGGCCGCGGTGGTGGCGAGCTGGGCCCGCTACGCCGAGGGCACCGACGAATGGGGCACGCCCTACGAGGTGGTGGATCAGCTCGCGGATTCGCTGATCCCGATCGCGCGCTCACAGTATGAGAATCCCACCGCGTTCATCGAGATCGCCGCGCTGTTCGGCGACCTGGCCCACCAGCCGCGCTTCGTCCAGGCATACCTGTGGGCGCTGGATTCCTTGCACCACAAGGGAGCTCGCGCGACCCTGGAGGCCTTGGTGCGATGAGCCGGGGGCTGGTGATCGGCGAGTCGCTGATCGACGTCGTCGAGGGCGACGAGCACGTCGGCGGCAGTCCGCTCAACGTCGCCGTCGGACTGGGCAGGCTGGGCCGCGCGGTCGACTTTTTGACCTCGATCGCCGACGATTCGTATGGCCGGCGCATCGTCGACTACGTCGAAGCCGCAGGGGTGCAACTCGTTTCGGAAAGCCGGACGGCGCAGCGCACGGCGACCGCGCGGTCGACAATCGCGAAAGACGGATCCGCCGAGTATGTGTTCGACCTGGATTGGCGGCTCTCCGGCACACCTCCGGTGGCCCCTCCGCTCTTCGTCCATACCGGATCGATTGCCGCCGTGCAGGATCCGGGATGCCTCGCGGTCGCGGCGCTGATCGACGCCTATCGCGTCTCGGCGACGGTCACCTTCGATCCCAACGTACGGCCGTCGCTGATCGCCGACCGGGCACTGGCCGTCGAGCGCATCGAGCATCTCGTCGAGCGCAGCGACATCGTGAAAGTGAGCGAAGAAGACCTGCGCTGGATCGACCCCGCTCACCCGCCCGAGCACATCGCACAGACGTGGCTGAGGCTGGGTCCCGCCGTTGTGGCGGTGACGATGGCCGACCGCGGTGCCGTGGGCTTCTGCGCGGCGGGAGTCGCACGGGTGCCGACGCGCGCGGTGAGCGTGATCGACACCGTCGGCGCCGGTGACGCGTTCATGGCGGGTCTGCTCGACGCGCTCTGGGAATCCGGATCGTTGGGCGGCGACCGGCGCGCCGCGTTGCACGGCATCAACGTGGACGCGCTGACGTCCGCGCTCGACGCGGCGAGCCTGACCGCGGCGCTCACTGTCGCTCGCCCGGGGGCCGACCTGCCGGATCGTGCCGCGCTGGACGCCCAGACAACCTGGCGGCAGTGACGCCTTGCGCGCGTCTTGCGCGTAGACGCGGCCGCTCGCCTGCTGTTACGCGGCGAACACTATGGGCATACTGACTTGCATGCGTTCCATCTGGAAGGGTTCCATCGCGTTCGGGCTGGTTAACGTCCCGGTCAAGGTGTACAGCGCCACCCAGGACCACGACATCAAGTTCCACCAGGTGCACGCGAAGGACAACGGCCGCATCCGTTACCAACGCGTGTGCGAGGTGGACGGCGAAGTCGTCGAATACCGTGACATCGCCCGGGCCTACGAATCCGACGACGGTCAGATGGTCATCATCACCGACGACGACATCGCCACCTTGCCCGAGGAACGCAGCCGCGAGATCGAGGTACTGCAGTTCGTGCCTGCCAGCGAGGTCGACCCAATGCTGTTCGACCGCAGCTACTTTCTGGAACCGGACTCCAAGTCATCGAAATCCTATGTGCTGCTTGCCAAGACGCTCGCCGAAACTGACCGGATGGCGATCGTTCACTTCACACTGCGCAACAAAACCCGGCTGGCGGCGTTGCGCGTCAAGGACTTCGGCAAGCGCGACGTGATGGTGGTGCACACCTTGTTGTGGCCCGACGAGATCCGCGACCCAGACTTCCCCATCCTGGACAAGAAGGTCGAGATCAAGCCCGCCGAGCTCAAGATGGCCGGTCAGGTGGTGGAGTCGATGGCCGAGGAGTTCAACCCCGACCGTTACCACGACACCTACCAGGAGCAGCTGCAAGAGCTGGTCGACGCCAAACTCGAAGGCGGAGAGGCGTTTACCACCGAGGAGCAGCCAAAGGAGCTGGACGAGACCGAGGACGTCTCGGATCTGCTCGCCAAGCTGGAGGCCAGCGTGAAGGCGCGGTCCGGCAACGGCAAGGCTCCGGCAAAGAAGGCCGCGGCGAAAAAGGCCCCCGCCAAGAAGATGGCCGCCAAAAAAGCTCCGGCCAAAAAGGCGGCGAAGAAAGCGGCGTCGAAGTCCTGACCCAGATCAGCGTCCGCGGGTTGCCAGGAAACGGGTCAGCGCCGCGACGACGTTGATCACGGCCACCATGATGATCAGGGTCAGCGCCGCACCCCAGATCCGCAGGAAGCCGGCGTGTTCGGGGTTGGTGAGCTCGGTGTAGATCAGCAGCGGCAGTGACGCCATGTTGCCGTGGAAGATGTCGAGGTTGATCGATCGGCTGTAGCCGACCAGCACCAGCACCGGCGCGGTTTCGCCGATCACCCGCGCGATGGACAGCAGGATTCCGGACACGATGCCGGGCATCGCGATCGGGAAGACAATCCGCACGATCGTCTTCCACTTCGAGACGCCGAGCGCGTAGCTGGCCTCCCTCAGGTCATCGGGCACCAGCCTGAGCATCTCCTCGCCGGAGCGCACCACCACCGGCAGCATCAGCAGGACCAGAGCCAGCGACACCGCGAACGAACTCTGCTGGAAGCCCAGGGTGGCGATCCAGAGGCTGAAGACGAACAACGCCGCCACGATCGAGGGCACCCCCGCGAGCACGTCGACCATGAACGTCGTCAGCCGCACCAGCCGCCCGGATCCGTATTCCACCAGAAAGACGGCGGTCATCAGGCCCAGTGGCACGGCCAGCCCCGCGGCCACCCCGGCTTGCACCAGCGTGCCGTACAGCGCGTGGTAGACCCCTCCAGAGAACTGCTCGGGCAGCACCCCGTGCAACGAGTGGGTCCACCACTCCGACCGCGTGACGGCGTACCAGCCCCGCTCGACCACGATCCACAACACCCAGAAAAGTGGCACCAGCGCCACGCAGAACGAGCCCAGGAAGAAGATCGTCGCGGCGTTGTTGGTGATCCGGCGCCTCAAGCTCAGCGGCGTGAACACCTCGACCTTGACCGGCCGGTCCAGCGCTTCAACACTCACCAGCGCCGCTCCTCCTCATCGCTACGCTCTGCATCGTCACGACGCGACTCACCAGCGCCGCTCCTCCTCATCGCTACGCTCTGCATCGTCACGACGCGACTCACCAGCGCCGCTCCTCCTCAT
>NZ_JAPIYN010000026.1:0-7995 GCF_035617725.1 Mycobacterium sp. 94-17 | reverse complement strand
CGCAAGGCTCCGGCAGCTCATCCGTTGACCTTGCTCCCGGCGACCGCCCGGGCGAGCGCATTGACCACGAACGTCAGCACGAACAGCGCGAATCCCGCCGAGATGTACGCCCCCGTGGGCAGCGGCTCGCTGAACTCCGCGGCCGCCGACGCGATCTTCGACGCGAACGTGTACCCGCCGTCGAACAGCGACCAATTACCCGGGCGGGCGGCTGAGCGCAGAATGATCAGCACCGCCACGGTCTCGCCGAGTGCCCGGCCCAACCCCAGCATCGAGGCGGCGATGACGCCGCTGCGTCCGAACGGCAGCACGGTCATGCGCACCACCTCCCATTTGGTGGCGCCCAGCGCCTGAGCCGCCTCCATCTGGATGTGCGGCGTCTGGCGAAACACCTCGCGTGAGACGGACGTGATGATGGGCAGAATCATCACGGACAGCACAACGCCTGCGGTGAAGATGGTGCCGCCACCCTGCAACGAGACGTTGCCCTGCTTGAACAGGAACAGCCAGCCGAGGTGGCGGTTGAGAAACGCGGCCAGCGGTTCGATCTCGGGTGCGAGCACGAAAATCCCCCACAGCCCGAAGATGATCGACGGCACCGCGGCCAGCAGATCGACCACCGCGCCGAAGGGGCGCGCCAGCCGCCTCGGCGCGTATTGGGTCAGAAAGACGGCGATGCCGACGGCGATGGGAACGGCCAGCACCAGCGCGCTGAGCGAACTGAGCACCGTGACCATGAACAGATCGCGGATGCCGAAAGCGAGCTTGTTCGGGTCGCTGGTGCTGAACCTGGCGCTGGTGAAAAAGTTCGCGTGGTTGACCCGCAATGACGGGACGGCCCGCAGCAACAGGAACACCGCAATCAACCCGATGGCGACCACGATCGTCATACCGGCAGTCATGGCCATCGACTTGAACAGCTGGTCAGCCCGCCGCCCCACGTGTTCACTCAGCGCTGTCAGAGCCGGCTTCTTCGTGGTCGACGGGGGGACTGCTGCTCCTCGTGTCACGACCACCTCAGGTTAGGCGATGGCGTTGATCGAAGCAGATAGCCTCGCCTTGAACGAGTCGGGGATGGGGATGTAGCCGTTGTCGGCCAGACCGCTCTGCCCGGCACCGATGGTGCTTTGCAGGAACGCCTTGACCGCAGTCCCGACCTGCGGGTCGGGGTACTTCGAGCAGACGATCTCGTAGGTGGCCAACACGATCGGGTACGAGCCGGCCTGGGTCGGCCGGTAGAAGGAAAGCGTATCCAGCACCAGGTCGTTGCCCTGGCCGGCGATCGTGGCCCCGGCAATCGTCTTGCCCACCGAGTCGGCACTGATGGACACCGGATCCGGGCCGGCCGAGGTGACGATCTTGGCCATGTTCAGTTTCTGCGCCTGGGCAAACGACCACTCGTTGTAGGTGATGGACCCCTCGGTCGCCTTGATCGCCGCCGAGGTGCCGTCGTTGCCCTTTGCTCCCTCGCCGACGCCGCCCTTGAATGTCTTGCCGGCGCCCTTGCCCCACGCACCATTGGAGGCAGCGTCGAGGTACTTCTGGAAGTTGTCGGTGGTGCCGGATTCGTCGTTACGGAACACGACGTGGATCGGCTCGGCGGGCAGCGTGGTACCCGGGTTGAGCGCCTGGATCGCCGGGTCATTCCACGTGGTGATCGCGCCGTTGAAGATTTTGGCGGCCGTGCCGCCGTCCAGGATCAGTGAGTTGAGGCCCGCGACGTTGTACGTGATGGCGATGGGGCCGAACACCACAGGGAGATTCAGCGCAGGCGAACCGCAACGCTGTTGCGCCGCGGCGTATTCGTTGGGGGCCAGCGGCGAGTCCGAACCACCGAAATCCGTTTGCTTGCCGTTGAATTCGCTGATTCCGGCGCCGGATCCGTTGGCGGTGTAGTTGAGCGTCTGGCCCGGGCAGGCCTGCTCGAACGCATTGACGAACCGGGTCATCGCGTTGGCCTGGGCCGTCGAGCCGCTGGCCTTGAGGGTCTGCTTTCCACCACAGCTCACGTTGCCCGACGACGACCGGCTCGTTGCGCTCGCGCCGGACCCGTTGTTATCGCTTCCGCATCCCGACAACGCCAGCGTCCCGGCGCTCACGACAGTCAGCAGTGTGCCGAATCGGTTGAGTTTCAATTCGCTTCCTTACGGTCGGGATGAAACAGGATCGCCGCGGGTGGGTAGCCACTGCGCCCGGCCCGCCCATCTCGCAGCCATGAAGCTAACAGTAACAAGGTGAACGTCGAGCAAATGCTTGGCGACCGGCGCCGAACACGCCCGCACTGTGGGACGACATGGGCGGGAACGGTGTTCGGCAAGGGTTCGACCACCCTGGACCAGCAAAGTTGACCCTCGCGTTAGCGCCTTGCGAACGCGGGCGCCGCGAACCCGTGCTCCATTCACAAGAAGGCAGCTGTCATGCCATCAGAGGTGATGCCAAATCCGTTGCGCTTCAAGCGACTTGGGTGCTACGGCGACCGAACCAGATCGGCGTTGTTCGGCTGAGCCGCGCGCCGGACGCATGCATGCCCACCGGTCGGGCGCACCGTCACGCCCGTTTCGCAAAAGTAGAACCTGTTCCAGAAATGTCTGATCCGAGACGGCGCGGCTTGCTACGGTGTCGGCTGATACCGAATTGAGGAGAGACCGCCATGATCCTGGACAGGTTCCGTCTCGACGACAAAGTCGCCGTCATCACGGGTGCAGGCCGTGGCCTCGGCGCGGCCATCGCGCTGGCCTTCGCCGAGGCGGGTGCGGATGTCGTCATTGCCGCACGGACGGAATCCCAACTAGAAGCCGTCGCCGAACAGGTCCGGGTCGTCGGAGGGCGGGCCCGCGTCGTGCCCGCCGACCTGGCGCATCCCGAGTCCACCGCGGAACTGGCCGGCCACGCCGTCGAGGCGTTCGGGAAACTCGACATCGTCGTCAACAACGTCGGCGGAACCATGCCGAACACGCTGCTGACCACGTCGACAAAGGACCTCAGAGACGCCTTCACCTTCAACGTCGCCACGGCCCACGCGCTGACGGTGGCGGCGGTGCCGTTGATGCTCGAGCACGCCGGTGGCGGCAGCATCATCAACATCACCTCGACCATGGGCCGGCTGGCCGGGCGGGGTTTCGCCGCCTACGGCACCGCCAAGGCCGCGCTGTCGCACTACACCCGGCTGACCGCCCTGGACCTGTGCCCGCGCATTCGTGTCAACGCGATCGCGCCGGGGTCGATCCTGACCTCTGCGCTGGACGTAGTCGCCTCCAACGACGAACTGCGTGCGCCGATGGAGAAGGCCACCCCGATGCGCCGCCTCGGCGATCCCGTCGACATTGCCGCTGCCGCAGTCTATTTGGCGTCGCCGGCCGGCAGCTTCCTGACCGGCAAGACGCTCGAGGTCGACGGCGGGCTCACCTACCCCAATCTCGACATCCCCGTCCCGGACCTGTGACCCCCGACCGCTGAGGAGCCAGTCATGCCCATTCCCGTCGTCCAATTAGGCACCGGCAACGTGGGTATCCACGCGCTGCGGGCACTCATCAGCAACCCGGAATTCGAGCTGAAAGGCGTCTGGGTGTCGTCGGACGCCAAGGCAGGCAAAGACGCGGCAGAGCTCGCCGGGTTCACCGAGGCGACCGGCGTGCTCGCCAGCACCGACCTGGATGCCGTGCTCGCCACCGGGCCGCACTGCGCCGTGTACAACGCCCTGGCCGACAACCGGTTGCCCGAGGCGCTCGAGGACTATCGGCGCGTCCTGGCCGCCGGCATCAACATCGTCGGCAGTGGCCCGGTGTTCTTGCAGTACCCGTGGCAGGTCATCCCCGAAGAACTCATCCGACCTTTGGAAGATGCTGCGCGCGAAGGCCATTCGAGCCTCTATGTCAACGGCATCGATCCCGGGTTCGCCAACGATCTGCTGCCGCTGGCGCTGGCGGGCACCTGCCAGAGCATCCAGCAGATTCGCTGCATGGAGATCGTCGACTACGCCACCTATGACAGCGCCGCGGTGATGTTCGACGTGATGGGCTTCGGTAAGCCCCTCGACGACCTTCCCATGCTGCTGCAACCCGGCGTGCTCAGCCTGGCGTGGGGGTCGGTGATCCGCCAAATGGCTGCGGGTCTGGGCATTTCGCTCGACAAGGTCACCCAGGACTATGTCCGCGTCCCCGCCCCCGAAGACTTCGACATCGCCTCGGGTCACATCGCCAAGGGCACCGCCGCCGCGCTGCGCTTCGAGGTGTCCGGCACGGTCGACGGCGCACCCGTCGTCGTCCTGGAACACGTGACACGCCTGCGCGCGGATCTGTGCCCCGAGTGGCCCCAGCCCGCCCAGGAGGGCGGTTCCTACCGCATCGAGATCACCGGCGAACCTTCCTACGCCATGGATGTCTGCCTGAGCAGCCGCAACGGCGATCATAATCACGCCGGCCTGGTGGCCACCGCGATGCGCGTCGTCAACGCGATCCCCGCGGTGGTGGCCGCCGAGCCGGGCATCGTCACCACCCTTGACCTGCCGTTGCTCACCGGCAAGGGGCTGTACCTCCCGCAGTGAGGCTCGCGGCGCCGGAGCCGCTGGCAATCGCACCCAGATGTTCGACTAACCTCACTTTCTTATTCGCCTGATGAGAATCGAGGTCGGGACGTTGGCGCAGCGCACCCAGGGCTCGCTCGCAAGCCACTGGTATCTGCTCGGGCCCGCCTTCGTCGCCGCGATCGCCTACGTCGACCCGGGAAACGTCGCCGCCAACGTCAGCGCCGGCTCGCAGTACGGCTACCTGCTGCTGTGGGTGATCGTGGCGGCCAACGTGCTGGCGGGACTCGTGCAGTACCTGTCGGCCAAGCTGGGACTGGTCACCGGGCGCTCCCTGCCGGGCATGCTCGGCAAGCGGATGGGCCGCCCGGCGCGGTTGATCTACTGGGCCCAGGCCGAACTCGTGGCAATCGCAACCGATGCCGCCGAAGTCGTCGGCGGGGCAATCGCCTTGCGCATCCTTTTCAACTTGCCGCTGCTGGTCGGCGGTGTGGTCACCGGATTGGTGGCCTTGCTGCTGCTGGGCATCCAGGACCGGCGTGGCCAGATCATCTTCGAGCGGGTCATCACCGGCCTGCTGCTCGTCATCGCGATCGGATTCGCGGCGAGCTTCTTCGTCAAGACTGCCCCGCCGGAGGACGTGCTCGGCGGCCTGGTGCCCCGCTTCCGCGGCACCGAAAGCGTGTTGCTGGCAGCCGCCATCTTGGGCGCCACCGTGATGCCGCACGCGGTGTACATGCATTCCGGCCTGGTCCTGGACCGGCACGGGCATCCCGACGAGGGGTCGCATCGACGCCTGCTGCTGCGCGTTACCCGCTGGGATGTGGCGCTGGCGATGGCGGTGGCCGGCACGGTGAACGCGGCGATGCTGTTGATCGCCGCGGTCAACCTGCAACACCGCGACCTGAGCGCTTCCATCGAGGGCGCCTACACCGCGATCCACAACACGCTGGGCGCGACCATCGCGGTGCTGTTCGCGGTTGGGTTGCTCGCGTCGGGTCTGGCGTCATCGTCGGTGGGCGCCTATGCCGGCGCGATGATCATGAAGGGGTTGTTGCACCGGTCGATTCCGATGGTGTTGCGCCGGTTGATCACCCTGGTGCCCGCCATGGTGATCCTGGCGGTGGGGTTCGATCCCACCCGCGCGCTGGTGCTGTCGCAGGTGGTGTTGTCGTTCGGGATACCTTTCGCGGTGCTGCCGTTGATCAAGCTGACCAGCGACCGGGAGCTGATGGGTGGCGACGTCAACCACCGCGTGACGACGATCCTCGGCTGGGCCGTCGGCGTGTTGATTAGTCTGCTCAACATGGTCCTCATCTGGCTGACGGTGACCGGCTGAATGCCGGACCGCCGGCACCTCTACTTCGCATACGGGTCGAACCTGTGCGTCCGGCAGATGGCGCATCGCTGCCCCGACGCGGCACATCCGCGGCCCGCGGTGTTGCCCGATCACGACTGGCTGATCAATCAGCGCGGCGTCGCCACCGTCGAGCCGCTCGCCGGTAACCAGGTGTACGGGGTGGTATGGCAGATCTCCGACGGTGACCTGGCGACGTTGGACAGCGCCGAGGGCGTGCCGGTGCGCTATCGGCGCGACGAGATGACCGTGCGCACGGACGACGGGCCGGCGCCGGCCTGGGTCTACATCGACCACCGGGTGACGCCGGGCCCGCCCCGCCCCGGCTACCTGCCCAGGATCATCGACGGCGCCAGGCAGCACGGGCTGCCGCAACGCTGGGTCGACTTTTTGGGCCGCTGGGACCCCTCCGGGTGGCCCGGCCCGAAGTCGTCGGCGTCCGAGCCTGGGCCGCAATCACTTTCGGCGTTGCTCGGCGAGCTCGGGGTGATCGAGAGCAGCCAATTGCGGTCACGTTTCGGGTTTTTCGCGATCCACGGCGGCGGCCTGGAAGAGATGACAGACACGATCGCCGAGCGTGCCGCCGAGGCGGCCGGCGCCTCGGTGTATGTGGTGCGCCATCCGGATCGCTACCCGCATCACCTGCCGTCGGCGCTGTTCGACCCGGCCGAGTCGCCGCGGCTTGCCGAGTTCCTCGACCATGTCGACGTCGCGGTGTCGCTGCACGGCTACGGCCGCGACGGGCGCAGCACCCAACTGCTGGCGGGCGGCCGCAACCGCGCGTTGGCTGCCCACCTGTCCCGGTGCCTCCGGCTGACCGGTTATCAGGTGATCACCGATCTCGACGACATCCCCCCGGAGTTGCGGGGCCTGCACCCGCGCAACCCGGTGAACCGGGTGCGTGGCGGTGGAGCTCAGCTGGAGCTCTCGGCGCGGGTCAGGGGGATCAGCCCGCGCAGCCCGCTGCCCGGTGATGACGGCCTGTCGACGGTGACCGGCTCCCTCATCCAGGGGCTGGCCCAGGCCGCCCGTAGTTGGTCAATGTCGGATCGTTGAACGGAGATTGCTGGTGGCCAAGGACTTTCGCTTCGGGATGAGCATGCGGTTCTTCAAGTCGCGCGAGGCGTTGCTCGATAAGGCCAAGCGCGCGGAGGATGCCGGCTTCGACATTCTCTGTGTGCCAGACCATTTGGGTGCGGCGGCACCGTTCCCGACGCTGACCGCGGTCGCGATGGTCACCACGACGCTGCGGCTGAGCATGTACGTGCTCAACTCCGCGTTCTACAAGCCGGCCTTGCTCAGCCGTGACGCGCAAGCCCTGGACCTGCTCAGCGACGGCCGGCTGGAGATCGGGCTGGGCACCGGTTATGTCCGGGAAGAGTTCGAGGCCGCGGAGATCCCGTATCCCAGCGCCGGCGCCCGGGTGGACTACCTCGAGCACATGACGAAATACCTGAAGGAACACCATCCGTCGACGCCGCTCATCATCGCCGGCAACGGTGACCGCGTGCTCACCATCGCCGCCCGCAACGCCGACATCATCGGGCTGACCGGCTCCAAGGTGCGCGACGTCGAGGACCCGTTCGGGGAACGGGTCGAGTTCGTCCGCGGCGCCGCCGGGGATCGATTCGATTCACTCGAGCTGAATCTGGCGATCACGGCGATGCCGCGGACCGGCGAGACCGAGCCCGACCTCAAGCTCACCCGGACGTACGCGCCGGACCTGTCCGACGAGGAGATCCTGTCCCAGCCGTCGGTGCTCAGCGGCACTCCCCGCGAGATGGCCGACACGTTGATTTCCTGCCGCGAAAAGTACGGCGTATCGTCTTTCACGGTGCAGGACAACAACATCGACAACTTCTCCAGGGTGATCGCCGAACTGCGCTGACCGCCGGGGCGAATACGTGTGGCCGTGCCGGTAAGCTCAGGCCTGTCCGCCCTCGTAGCTCAGGGGATAGAGCACGGCTCTCCTAAAGCCGGTGTCGCAGGTTCGAATCCTGCCGGGGGCACTTTGCGGCCAGGGGCCGCACGAATTTTTGTGGCTCTTCGGATTCCAGCGGGGCTAGGTGCCGGCTTTGAGGTCGGCGTGCCCTGCGGTTGTGGGGAACGAAGGTGC
>NZ_JAPIYN010000025.1:0-84696 GCF_035617725.1 Mycobacterium sp. 94-17 | reverse complement strand
TCGCCAGGCTGTTCGATGGGCTCGCACTCAGTTTGGTGTCGAGCTGGTGTGGGCGATCGAGGACTGCCGACACTTGTGGCCCCCATCCCGGTGTGGTCAGGCAACACCACCGGACGGGTCCGGATGACCCGCAGCGGTAACCGTCAACTCAACGCCGCCCTACACCGCATCGCCGTCACTCAAATCCGACTCGACGGTCTCGGCCAGGCCTACTACCGAAATCGTCTCGCCGCCGGCGACTCGAGCACCGAAGCCCTGCGCTGCCTCAAACGCCGACTCGCCCGCGTGGTCTTTCATCACCTCCACACCGACCACGACACCCGAACAAAGCCTTGCCCATCGGCAGCGGCTTGACATAGGAGAAACGCATGCCGCTAGCAGGGGAGTACGAGCCGTCGCCATTGGATTGGTCTCGCCAACAAGCCGACAAATTCGCCGAGTCGGGGGGCGCCGAGGCCGCCGACCTGAAGGGCAAGCCGATCATTCTGCTGACCACGGTCGGCGCCAAGACCGGCAAACTGCGCAAGACGCCGCTGATGCGCGTCGAGCACGACGGCCAGTACGCGGTCGTCGCCTCACTGGGCGGGGCGCCCAAGAACCCGGTCTGGTACCACAACATCAAGAAGAACCCCCGCGTGGAGCTGCAGGACGGCTCGGTTACCCGCGACTACGACGCCCGCGAGGTCTTCGGCGACCAGAAGGCCACCTGGTGGGAGCGTGCCGTGGACGCGTGGCCGGACTACGCCGAATATCAGACCAAGACGGACCGCCAGATCCCGGTGTTCGTGCTGACCGCGGTCGACTGAATTCCGGAGTTGACCGGCTGTCGTGGCACCATTGATCGGTGTCCGCCGAACTGAGCCACAGCCCGAGCGTCTCGCCGCTGTCCGCGGCTGACATCGACGGCGCGGCCAAGCGGATCGCCGCCGTGGTCACGCCGACCCCGCTGCAGTTCAACGACCGGTTGTCGGCGATCACCGGCGCGCAGGTCTACCTCAAGCGTGAGGACCTGCAGATCGTGCGCTCCTACAAGCTGCGCGGCGCCTACAATCTGCTGGTCCAGCTGTCGGAGGCGGAGCTGGCCGCGGGAGTGGTGTGCTCGTCGGCGGGCAACCACGCGCAGGGCTTCGCCTATGCGTGCCGCATGTTGCGGGTGCACGGCCGCGTCTACGTGCCGGCCAAGACGCCCATGCAGAAGCGCGACCGGATCCGCTACCACGGCGGAGACTTCATCGACCTGATCGTCGGCGGCAGCACCTACGACCTCGCCGCCGAGGCGGCGCTGGCCGACGTGCAGAGCACCGGCGCCACGCTGGTGCCGCCCTACGACGACCTGCGCACCATGGCGGGCCAGGGCACCATCGCGGTCGAACTGCTCGACCAGCTCGAGTCGACCGTGGGGGAGCCCGACCTGGTGGTCGTCCCGGTGGGCGGCGGCGGCTGCGTCGCCGGCATCACCACCTACCTCGCCGAGCGGACCGACAACACGTCGGTGCTGGGCGTCGAACCGGCCGGCGCGGCGGCGATGATGGCCGCGCTGGCCGCCGGGGAGCCGGTGACGCTGGACCACGTCGACCAGTTCGTCGACGGCGCGGCGGTGCGCCGCGCCGGAGACCTGACCTACGCCGCGCTGGCGGCCGCCGGCGACATGGTGTCGATCACCGCGGTCGACGAGGGCGCGGTGTGCACCGTGATGCTCGACCTGTACCAGAACGAGGGGATCATCGCCGAGCCCGCCGGCGCGCTGTCGGTCGCCGGGTTACTGGAGGCCGACATCGAGCCCGGCTCGACGGTGGTCTGCCTGGTCTCGGGCGGCAACAACGATGTGTCGCGCTACGGCGAGGTGCTGGAACGCTCACTGGTCCACCTCGGCCTCAAGCACTACTTTCTGGTGGACTTCCCGCAGGAGCCGGGCGCGCTGCGCCGCTTCCTCGACACGGTATTAGGGCCGAACGACGACATCACCCTGTTCGAGTACGTCAAGCGCAACAACCGGGAGACCGGCGAGGCGCTGGTCGGCATCCAGCTGGGATCGTCGGCCGACCTGGACGGGCTACTGGCCCGGATGCGCGCGACGGAGCTGCACGTCGAGACCCTGAAACCCGGCTCACCCGCCTACCGCTACCTGCTGCTCTAACCCCGAAACGCGCACATGCACCAGCCTTACGGGCCCGGCACCGCCGGCTTCGGGCCGGTCAGCGCAATCGTCATCGCCGCGCTGCTGCTCCTGACCTGGGCGGCGGTCTGGCTCGCCCGGCGCGGACCCCTGTTCCAGGGGCTCCGGCAGACGCTGTCCGAGAGCGCCGTGCTCGGCCGGGCCGTGGCCTGGGTGCGTGACCGGATCGGCCCGAGGGGACGGGCGCTGGCCCGCCGGTTGCCCGCGGGCGAGGTCGCAGCCGTCGCGTTGCTGCTCGGGCTGGTGCTGGTGGTGACGCTGGCGGTCGGGTTCACCGAGGTGCTCGACGACGTGCTCGAGGGCGACGGCATCGCCGAGATCGACCACCCGGTGACCCGGTGGCTTGCCGCCCACCGCGACCTGTGGCTGACCACCGTGCTGCGGGCGGTCACGGTCGCGGGCGGGCCGCTGTTTCTGGTCGCGGTTGCCTTTCCCATCGCGGTTGTCGCCGGTTGGCGGCGCAGGTCGTGGCTGCCGGTGGTGCTGGCCCTGGTCGGCGGCGGCGGAATTCCGGTGATGCTGTTCACCGCCAAATTCCTGGTGGGCCGGCCACGCCCGGCCCTGCCTTTCGCCCTCGTCGACGCGGACGGCTACTCGTTTCCCTCCGGACACGCGACCGGCGTCGCCGCCGCCGCGACCATCTCCGCGTGGATGCTCACCCGCTGGCTGATCCCCTGGTGGACCGGGCGGGTGCTGGTGTGGGCCACCGCGATCGGCGCGACGTTGGTGATCGGGTTCTCGCGTGTCTACCTGGGCGTGCATTACCTCAGCGACGTGCTGTCCGGCTGGATGCTGGGCATGGCCTGGGCCGGCGCCGTCATCCTCGTCGGATCCTGGTGGGACATCACTCAGCAGCGTCGCGCGTAGGCCGGCGGCGCGACCCCGGGGGCGAGGTCGTCGGCGGGCACCGGCCTTCCGGCTGTCAGGCTCAGCGGTATCACACCCGCCCAGTGACGCAGCGGAACGTCGTGCGGGTCGTCGACCGGGGGACCGCTGCGCACCTTCGCCGACACCTCGACGAGGTTGAGCGCGAGCACCCCGGTCGCGGCGAGCTCGCGGGCATCGGGGGCCCTGCAGTCGGCGGAGCGCCCGGGCGCGACGTGGTCGAGCAGGCAGTTCAGCGCCCGCGACTTCTCCGCGGGATCATCGACGACCCGCGCCTCACCCACCGCGACCACCGAGCGGAAATTCACCGAGTGGTGCATCGCCGACCGGGCCAGCACCAGACCGTCGACGAGGGTGGCGGTGACGCACACCGGCAGGCCCGATCCCGCTGCCTGGGCCGCCCTGGCCGCCAGCAACGGGCCGCTGCCCGTCGACCCGTGCAGGTAGAGCGTGTCGTCGAGCCGGGCATGCGTGGTGGGCAGCACCACCGGCCGACCGGCGTTCGTGTAGCCCAGGTGGCAGATCAGCGCCTCGTCGAGGATGTCGTGAATGGCGCGACGGTCGTAGTGGGCCCGCTCCCGGTAGCGGGTCGGGGTGGTGCGTGCCGTCGGCTGATATGAGGTGTTCACGGGTTGCCCTTTAATATTGTCCTAGTACATAATATTCACCGTGCCAGTACAAAACAGCATAACGGGAACCGGCGCGGAATCCATAGCCGCCAGCATCGAAGGGGCGATCTCGGCCGGGGCACTGGTGCCCGGTGAGGCGCTCCCGCCGGTGCGCGCGCTGGCCGCCCAGCTCGGCGTGAACGCGAACACCGCCGCCGCGGCCTACCGCCTGCTGCGTCATCGCGGGGCCGTCGAGACCGCGGGCCGGCGCGGCACCCGCGTGCGCGATCGCCCGGCCACCACCCCGCGCTCGCTGCTCGGCCTGGACGTGCCCGCGGGCGTGCGCGACCTGTCGACCGGCAACCCGAACCCGGCGATGCTGCCCATCGCCGGCGCCTCTCCGGCAGATTGGGGCGGCGGGCGCCCGGTGCTCTACGGCGAGCCGGCCCTCTCGCCCGAGCTGGAGGAGTTCGCCCGCAGCGCGCTGGCCGCCGACGGGGTCCCCGCCGATCACCTGGCCGTGACCAGCGGGGCGCTGGACGGCATCGAACGCGCGCTCAGCGCACATCTGCGCCCCGGCGATCGCGTCGCCGTCGAAGATCCGGGCTGGGCCAACCTCCTTGACCTCCTTGCCGCACTGGGGCTTTCGGCCGAGCCGGTGCGGGTCGACGACGACGGCCCGCTGACCGGCGACCTGGCCAAGGCGTTGGACGGCGGGGTGCGCGCCCTGGTGCTCACCAACCGCGCGCAAAACCCCACGGGCGCAGCGCTTTCGGCGGACCGCGCCGAATCGTTGCGCGGCCTGTTGGCGCGGCGGGCCGACGACCTGCTGCTGGTCGAGGATGACCACTGCGCGGACATCTCCGGGGTGTCGCTGCACAGCCTGGCCGGCCGCACCGCAAAGTGGGCGTTCGTTCGCTCGGCGTCCAAGGCGTATGGCCCCGATCTGCGGGTCGCCGTCCTGGCCGGCGACCGCCGCACCGTGGAGCGCGTGCACGGCCGCCTGCGGCTCGGCCCGGGCTGGGTGAGCCACGTCCTGCAGCGGCTCGCCGCCGGCCTGTGGTCCGACCGGGCAGCGGCCGACCTGGTGGCCACGGCCGAACGGCACTACGCCGCCGGCCGTCAACGGCTGTGTGGCGCCCTGGCCGAACGCGGCCTGGCGGCGCACGGACGCTCCGGGCTCAACGTGTGGGTGCCGGTTCCCGACGAGGCGGTCGCGGTGTCCCGGCTACTCGGCGCGGGCTGGGCGGCGGCCCCGGGCAGCCGGTTCCGGATGAACACGCCGCCGGGCATCCGCATCACGATCTCCGATCTGGCTCCCGGCGAGACCGACCCGCTCGCCGATGCGGTCGCCGCGGCGGTGCATCCCGCCGGCCGGGCGATCGTGTAGCCGCCCGCTCAGACCGACAGGATGGCGAACGAATGGCCTTGCAGCACAGTGCCGTCAGCATCGACGGTCGGCTCGTCCCAGGCCAGCACCACCGCGCCGGTGACCGGAACCCTCACCAGCTCGACGCCGAGGTTGCACGCGATGCGCAACCGGCCCCGCGCCACGCTGATCCAGCGCTCGTCCTCGTCGTAGTCGACCGCGAGGTGGTCCAGCCACGGGTCGGCCATCTCGGGGTGGTCACGCCGCAGCGCGATCAGGTCCCGATACAGGCGGTGCAGGCGGGCGTGCTCGCCGGTGCCGACCTCGGCCCAGTCCAGTTTGGAGCGGGCGAACGTCTGCGGGTCCTGCGGGTCGGGGATGTCGTCCGCGTCCCAGCCGTGTTCGGCGAACTCCGCCCTGCGCCCCTCGGCGGTGGCCCGGGCCAGCTCCGGTTCGGGGTGCGAGCTGAAGAACTGGAACGGCGTCGAGGCTCCGTATTCCTCGCCCATGAAAAGCATTGCGGTATAGGGCGATCCCAGCGCAAGGGCGGCCTTGACGGCCAGCTGGCCGCCCGTCAGGTTCTGTGACGGGCGATCCCCCAGGGCGCGGTTTCCGACCTGATCGTGTGTGCAGGTGTAGGCGACCAGCCGGGTGGCCGGGATGCCGGAGTCCTCACTGGTGTCCAGCGGCCGCCCGTGGCGGCGGTGCCGGAACGACGAATAAGTGGCGGCGTGAAAGAAGCCGTGCCGCAGCGACTTCGCCAGGGTGGCCAGGCTGCCGAAGTCGCCGTAGTAGCCCTGACGCTCCCCGGACACCGCGGTGTGGATGGCGTGATGAATGTCGTCGGCCCATTGCCCGGTCAGCCCGTAGCCGCCGCGATCGCGCGGGGTGATCAGCCGCGGGTCGTTCAGGTCGCTCTCGGCCACCAGCGACAGCGGGCGCCGCAATTGCTGTGCCAGCCAGTCCGTTTCGGTGGCCAGCTCCTCGAGGATGTGGATCGCGGTGGTGTCCACCAGGGCGTGAACGGCGTCCAGGCGCAGGCCGTCGGCGTGGAAGTCACGCATCCAGCGCAGCGCGCACCCGATGATGTAGCGGCGCACCTCGTCGGAGTCGGCGTCGGCGATGTTGATGCCCTCTCCCCATGGGTTGCTCCCCGACGACAAATAGGGCCCGAATCGCGGCAGGTAGTTGCCCGACGGGCCGAGGTGGTTGAAGACCGCGTCGATCAGCACCCCCAAGCCCTTGGCGTGGCAGGCGTCGACGAAGCGCACCAGCCCGTCGGGGCCGCCGTAGGGTTCGTGCACGCTGTACCAGAGCACCCCGTCGTATCCCCATCCATGAATGCCGGCAAAGGAATTCACCGGCATCAGCTCGACGAAGCCCACGCCGAGATCGACCAGATAGTCCAGCTTTTCGATGGCGGCGTCGAAGGTGCCCGCCGCGGTGAACGTGCCCAGGTGCAGCTCGTAGATCACCGCGCCCTCGACGCGGCGGCCGGCCCAGCCGGCGTCGGTCCACGTCGCGGCGGCCGGATCCCACAATTGCGAGCGCGCGTGCACCCCCTCGGGCTGGCGCGGTGAGCGCGGGTCGGGCAGCACGGTGGGGTCGTCGTCGAGCAGATAGCCGTAGCGGGCGTCGGGTGCGGTGTCCACGGCCGCATGCCACCACCCGTCGGCCGTGCGCTTCATGGGGTGCGCCTGCCCGTCGACGTCGAGGCGAACCCGCTCGGGTT
The DNA here is from genome assembly GCF_035617725.1 of Mycobacterium sp. 94-17. Taxonomy (NCBI): domain Bacteria; kingdom Bacillati; phylum Actinomycetota; class Actinomycetes; order Mycobacteriales; family Mycobacteriaceae; genus Mycobacterium; species Mycobacterium sp. 94-17. Next base: position 77,926 of record NZ_JAPIYN010000025.1, on the reverse strand, counting down.
TGGGCGCCCAGACCCGGAATTCAGTCATGATGGCGCTCCAGCAGGACCACGGGCAGGTCGGCGAACAGCTGGGCGGCCGATGTCGGGCCGTCGGCGATCGCCCCGGTCATGGCGTCCTTCCAGGTGCCGTCCGGGAGCGGCAAAACCGTATTGCCCCAACCCGTCTCGGCCAGCCGCACGGTCCAGCGCGTCACCGCCACCACGATGTCCTCGCCGCGGCGGAAGCCCAGCACGTGGTCGTCCGCGTCGCCGTCGGCCAGCACGGGGATGTAGTCGCCGTGCAGGAAGGTGTCCGGATGCTGGCGGCGCACGCGAAGCGCGGTGGTGACCACCCGGATCTTGGGATGCTCCAGCGCCTGCAGGGCGGCGCGGCGGGCGGCGTAGTCGACGGCACGGCGATTGTCCGGGTCGACGAGGCTGTCGTCCCACAGCTCGGTGCCCTGGTAGACGTCGGGAACCCCGGGCACGGTCAGCGCCAGCAGTTTCTGCGCCAGTGCGTCGCTGGCGGCATGCGGATTGAGTTGGGCGACAAGCTCGGTCAGCTGGCCGGCCACCGGGCCGTCCAGCAAGGTGTCCAGCCAGCGGTGCACCGCGTCCTCGAATGCGGTGTCCGGGTCGTTCCACGAGGTGTGCCAGGCCGCTTCCCGGATGGCCTTCTCGGTGTAGCCGTGCAGCCGCTCGCGCAGCGCCTCGGCGGCGTTCCCGGTTTCGAGGCCGTTGACCGGCCAGACGCCGAAGATGTTCTGCCACAGGAACTGTCCGGTCGCCGGATCGGGGGACGGGGCATCGATCTCCCAGCGGGCGAGGAACTCGGTCCACAGCGAGGGCACCTGCGAGAGTACCGAGATGCGGGCCCGCACATCCTCACCGCGCTTGGTGTCGTGAGTCGTCAGCGTCGTCATGGCCTGCGGCCAACGCCGGGCGCGGGTGGTGGCGCTGTGATGGAATTCGGCCGCCCCCACCCCGAAGCGGTGCGGCTCGCCGCCAACCTCGTTCAACGACACCAGCCGGGCGTCGCGGTAGAACAAGCAGTCCTCGACGGCCTTGGCAGTGACGGCGCCGCACAGCTGCTGCAGCCGGGTGGCGGGCTCACCGCCGCGGGCCAGCGCGGCGGCCAGTACCTGCAGCGCTGGACCCAATTCCGGTGCAGACGTTTGGGTTTCGGCGAGCGCGGTGGGCAGCAGCGCCACCAGGCCGGGGTAATCGCAGCGGTAGACCCCGATATGGGTGAGCAGCGCGGCCACCGCCTCGGGCAGTTGCGGGTGATCGACGCCGGCGGCCGCCGCGATGCTGCGGCGCAGCCTGCGCAGCTCACTGGCCAACGTGTCGGTGGCCGAGCGGATCTTGAGGTCGGCCAGCATGTCCGGCATCGCGCCGTAGTCCACCCCGGCGGATTCCACCAACGCGGTCAGCGCCGGCGCACCGCCGGGATCCACCAGGACGCCACCGATTTCGCGCAGCGTGTCGTACCCGGTGGTGCCGGCGACGGGCAGGGTGGGCTCGAGCGCTTCGTCGACGGCCAAGATCTTCTCGATCACGATCCAGGCTTGCGGGCCGGTCAATTCGCGCAGCCAGGCGAGGTATCCGCACGGGTCGGACAGGCCGTCCGGGTGATCGATGCGGATGCCGTCCACCAGTCCCTCGGCGAACCACCGCGCCACTTCGGCATGGCTGGCGTCGAACACCGCGCGATCCTCCTGGCGCAGCCCCGCCAGCGACGTGATCGAAAAGAACCGGCGGTAGCCGCACACGCCGTTACGCCAGCCGACCAGCCGGTAGTGCTGGCGCCCGTGCACCTCGGGGCCGGAGCCCCCGGCGGTGCCGGGCGCGATCGGGAACGCCAGATCGCCCAGGCGCAACAGGTCACCGTCGACGGTGAGATCGGCGGCGTCGTCGTCGGAGCCCAGCACCGGCAGCACGATGCGGCCGTCGTCGTCGAGGTCCCAGTCGATGTCGAAATACGTTGCGTAAGGCGAAGAACGGCCGTTGCGCAGGAAGTCCCACCACCACGGGTTCTGCCGGGGCTGGTCAATGCCCACATGGTTGGGCACGATGTCCACGACCAGCCCGATGCCGCGCGCCCGGGCCGCCGCCGAGAGCCGCTCGAAGTCCGCGCGGCCGCCGAGCTCGGGGGACACCGTGGTTGGGTCGGTGACGTCGTAGCCATGACTCGATCCGGCCGTCGCGGTCATGATCGGGGACAGGTACAGGTGCGAAACCCCGAGGTCGTCGAAGTAGTCGAGCAGGTTCTCCGCGTCGGCGAAGGTGAACGCGAAGCCGCTGGATTCACCACGCAGTTGCAGCCGGTAAGTGGAGACGACGGGTAAAGCCATGCGTCACTGCGTCTTACGCAAGACCAGCAACGAGCGCGACGGCAGCGACATCTTCTCCTCGGCGGTCACCACCTGACCGGTTCCTTCTTTGACGCCCGTCGGTTCGTTGGTGTCGAGTTCCACGGTCCACTCTTTCGCATAGTCGTTGTTGGGCGTCACGAACTCGACCGGCTCGTCGCCGGCGTTGAAACACAACAGGAATGAATCGTCGACCACCCGCTCGCCACGGGCGTTCGGCGCGCTGATGGCCTCGCCGTTGAGGAACACAGCGACGCATTTGTGGATGCTTTCGCCCCAGTCCTCACGCGTCATCTCGCGGCTGCTCGGGTTCAGCCAGGCGATGTCGCGCACCTCGTCGCCGCTGCGGATCGGCTGGCCCTCGAAGAACCGGCGCCGGCGGAACACCGGGTGCCGCTTGCGCAGCGTGCACACCTTGCGCGCGAACGCCAGCAGGTCGGCGTTCTTATCGACCAAAGACCAGTCCATCCAGGACAATTCGGAGTCCTGGCAATATACGTTGTTGTTGCCGTTCTGCGTCCGCCCGAACTCGTCCCCGTGGGCGATCATCGGCGTGCCCTGGCTGAGCATCAGCGTCGCCCAGAAGTTGCGCATCTGGCGGCAGCGCAACTCCGTGACGTCGGGGTCGTCGGTGGGGCCTTCGACGCCGCAGTTCCAGGACCGGTTGTGGCTTTCCCCGTCCCGGTTCTCCTCGCCGTTGGCCATGTTGTGTTTCTCGTTATAGGAGACCAGGTCGTTGACGGTGAATCCGTCGTGAGCGGTGACGAAGTTGATGCTGGCGCTGGGACGCCTTCCGGTCGCCTCGTACAGGTCCGACGACCCGGTCAGCCGGGAAGCGAACTCGCCCAGGGTTGCGGGCTCGCCCCGCCAGTAGTCGCGCACAGTATCGCGATACTTCCCGTTCCACTCCGTCCACAAACCCGGGAAATTCCCGACCTGGTAGCCGCCCTCGCCGATGTCCCACGGTTCGGCGATCAATTTGACCTGGCTGACGATCGGATCCTGCTGCACCAGATCGAAGAACGCGCTCAATCGGTCGACGTCGTGCAGTTCGCGGGCCAGCGTGGCGGCCAGGTCGAAGCGGAAGCCGTCCACGTGCATCTCGGTCACCCAGTAGCGCAGCGAGTCCATGATCAGTTGAAGCACGTGCGGGTGGCGCGGGTTCAGGCTGTTGCCGGTGCCGGTGTAGTCGTTGTACAGCCGCAGGTCGGTGTCGACGAGCCGGTAGTACGCGGCGTTGTCGATGCCGCGAAAGTTGATGGTCGGTCCCAGGTGGTTGCCCTCCGCGGTGTGGTTGTAGACCACGTCGAGGATCACCTCGATGCCGGCTTCGTGGAAGCTGCGCACCATGGACTTGAACTCCGCGACACTGGAAGTGCGGTTGGCCGCGTACTGATTGTGCGGGGCGAAGAACCCGAAAGTGTTGTAGCCCCAGTAGTTTCGCAGGCCCAGGTCCAGCAGTCGCGAGTCGTGCATGAACTGGTGCACCGGCATCAGTTCGATGGCGGTGACCCGCAGCGACTTGAGGTGGTCGATGATCGCGGGGTGGGCCAGCCCGGCATAGGTGCCCCGAAGCTCCTCGGGGACACTGGGATGGGTTTGCGTCATCCCCTTGACATGGGCTTCGTAGATGACGGTTTCGTGATACGGGGTCAGCGGTGCGCGGTCGGAGCCCCAGTCGAAGAACGGGTTGCTCACCACGCTGGTCATGGTGTGGCCCAGCGAATCGACCATGGGCGGCGTCCCCGGGTCGGCCCCGTTGCCGTTGGGCCCGTCCGGGTCCCGCGCGGCAAGGGCCTTCATGTCATAGGAGAAAAGCGCCTGGCCGAAAGTGAAGTCGCCGTGAAAAGCCTTGCCGTACGGGTCGAGCAGCAGCTTGCTGGGGTCACAGCGGTGACCGGCCGCCGGCTCGAAGGGACCGTGGACGCGAAAGCCATAGCGCTGGCCGGGGGTGATGTTCGGCAGGTAGGCATGCCAGACGAATCCGTCCACCTCGTCCAGGGGAATCCGCGTTTCGCCGTCGTGATCGTCGATCAGGCACAACTCCACCTTCTCGGCGATTTCGGAGAACAACGCGAAGTTGGTTCCCGCGCCGTCGTAGGAGGCGCCGAGCGGATACGGGTTGCCCGGCCACACGGTGGCGAGCCTGGGTTGGTGATTACCGCCTGCTGCTGAAGCGGGACTGTTGGTTGACACCTAACGACCTTATCCGCGCCCGGTGGCGCTCACGCGCGTTGGAGGCCAGGAGTAAGACGGGTCACCACCAACCGGTGGCGTCGGCGATCTGGCGGCCCAACTCGGGTGCGATGGTCCGCACGTAGGTAGGGGACAGGTGGTGGGCGCCGTGATAGATCAAGATGTTTCCCTCGACCGGCCGGCACACGTCGGCGCGGCAGATCGCGTCCGACATGTCGAGCACTTTGAGCTGCGGGAACTGCGCGACGAAGTCGAGCGTCTGGTTGCGTTCGGACAGCATGTCGGAGCGCTTGAGCGCGCACGACTGCACGGTGCCGCCCCGTTTGGCCAGGCAGTCCGCCGGGTCGAACGGTTGGCCGTTCTTCACCAGCCACGGCGTGTCGCGCATGCCGAGGATCGGAATGTTGTTGTCGGACAACGTCTGCCAGATCCCGATGTAGGTGGCGGGCATCACGTCACCCGATTTGATGTTCCACGGCCGGGTGGTGGTGGTGAACACGTAGTCGGGCCGGTCGGTGACCAGTTTGGTCATCGTCCGCTGCACCCACTCCCGGCACTGCGGGTAGGGGGCGTTGTTGCCCATGATCAGCGGCACCTGCTCGGTGGACAGCGGGCAGCCCATCTTGAGGTAGGTCACGATCTTGAAGTGGTGCAGCCTGCCCAGGATGTCCAGCGCGGGCAGCCAGTGCTCGGCATGTGACCCGCCCGCCAGCGCGATGGTCCGCTCGGCGGCCACATCGCCGTAGGTACAGGTGACCACCGCGGGGTTGACGAAGTCGCTGATGCACCCGTCCCGGGTCGAGGCGGGCAGGTCCTGCTTGACCTCCAAAACCGTGGGCCGCATCGGCAACGCGGGCACGCGCACGTGTTCGGTGAGAGCACGGGCGCCGGGATAGTCCTGCGGGTTGAGGACGCTGAGCTCCTTGCCGGCCGCCCGCAGCACGGTGACGTGCTGGCGCCAGGTGAACGAGGTCGCGGTCAGCGTCACGCCCAGCAGCACGACGGCCGATCCCAGCGCCATGGTCGGCCGGGCCAGGCGCGTCAGCCGCGGCATGGTCCATGCCGGCGCCCCGGGGGACGCTTTCGACGATGCCTGGTAGCGCAGCGGGTCCTCGACGAGCCGGTTGGTCAGGTAGGCCAGCGCACCGGAAACCAGCAGCAGCACCGCGCCTTCGACGAAGCCGGCGTGCTTGTGGCCGCTGTATGACAGCCAGAAGATCAGCAGCGGCCAGTGCCACAGGTAGAGCGCGTACGCGATGGCGCCCAGCTCCACCAGGGGGCGCGTCGCCAGCAGGCGATTGGGCAGCGGCAACCGGCCACCGATGCCGCGACCGTCCCACAGGTTGGCTCCGGCGAGGATCATCAGCATCGCGGCGCCGACCGGCACCAGCGCCCACGGGCCCGGGAACTCGTGCACGCCGTTGATCAGCGCCCCGCAGGACAGCACCGCGGCCAGGGCGACCGAGGCCAGCACCGTCCGCAACCACATCGGCCAGCGAACGCGGGTGACCATCGCCCCGACCAGCGCGCCCAGCAGCAGCTCCCAGCCCCGCGCGAAGCTGTTGTAGTAGGCGCCCGCCTGGTCCTGCTGATGCGCGACGATCGCGTAGCCGAACGAGGCCACCGTCAACGCCGTCAACACCACCACGAATAGGGTGCGCAACCGGGCAGGCGGCCGCCGCCGGAACAGGTAGGCCAGGCCGGCGATGAGAACCAGGAAGCTGACGTAGAACTGGCCCTGCACCGACATCGACCAGATGTGCTGCAGGGGACTGACGGCCTCGCCCGCCCGCAGGTAGTCCGACGCCGTGTTGGCCAGCTCCCAGTTCTGGTAGTAGCCGAGGCTGGCGAGGCTTTGGTCGGCGAACGTCTCCCAGCGGGTCTCCGGCTGAACCAGGATGGTCAGCACCGCGCACCCGGCCAGCACCACGACGAGCGCGGGAACCAGGCGCCGGATGAGCCGCATCACCTCGGACACCGGCGACAGCGTCACAGCCGGGTTCAATGCGGCGCGAATGACCTTGCCGCCGAAGAAGAACCCGGACAGCGCCAGGAACACGTCCACGCCACCGGACACCCGGCCGAACCAGATATGGAAGACGGCGACCAGCGCGATGGCGATGCCGCGCAGGCCGTCGAGGTCATAGCGATAAAAGCCCGCAGAACTCGCTTTGTGCGCCCCCGCTACCCCCGGATCGGCGATGGGGTCCGGCGCGGGAGACGGTGGCGGGGTCTGCATGATCGACAGTCAATTTACCCAAAACCCGCCACCGGCTCCCGACAGCTCGCGGCGGGCAGGCCGCTCGGCGGGGTTGCCGGGCGGCCGCGCCGGGCGGCGGGGGAGCAGGTGGCGGGCGTCGGATGGGGCGAAAATCGGCTCCAAATCACCTGCCGAGGCCGGCGCCGGTCGGCTGCAGCAGCGACTGCTGGGCCGGCAGCTGCTGCACCGGCGCCTGTTGCGTTGGAACCTGCTGGAGCGGTGCCTGCTGGGTCGGAACCTGCTGGAGCGGTGCCTGCTGGGTGGGCAGTTGTTGCGCCGGCGTCTGTTGCAGGGGCGCCTGCCGGGTGGGCAGCTGCTGGGGCGTCTGCTGCAGCGGGGCCTGCTGCAACGGCGCTTGCTGCAACGGCGCTTGCTGCGTCGGAACCTGCTGCAACGGCGCTTGCTGCAACGGCGCTTGCTGCGTCGGAACCTGCTGCAACGGGGTCTGCTGCGTCGGAACCTGCTGGGTCGGAACCTGCTGAAGCGGCGTCTGCTGGGTGGGCAGCTGCTGCGGCGCCTGCTGCAGCGGCGCCTGCTGCGCGGTGGCGCCGAGCACCCGGACCATGTAGGGCGTCATGCCGTTGGTGCGCACCGGCGAGACCTGTACGACATCGCCGACCTCGAGCATCTGGTTGTTGCCCAGGTACATCGCCACGCTCTGCGTGCCCTCGGGCCCGTAGAAGATCAGGTCACCCTTGCGGGCCTGCTGCGGCAGGATCTTCTGGCCGACCCGGTAGATCGCGCCCGACGACCGCGGCAGCTTGATGCCCGCGCCCGCGTACGCGTACTGCATCAGCCCGGAGGCATCGAAGCCGACGGTGTTGATGCCGGTTCCGGTGCCCCGGGTGGGACCGTTGATGCCGCCGCCGGCCCAGGAGAACGGCACGCCGCGCTGCGACAGACCGCGGGCGATCACCACGTCGGTGGCCTGCTGATAGTCCATCGATCTCGCGCCCGGGTCGGCGGTCGCGATGGTGGGAACCACCATCGGCGCCCCGAGCAGGGCCAAACCGATCGCGAAGGCGTAGATGCGTTTCATTTTTTTTCTGGCCTCTCAGGCGCTTAATGGGCCTCGACGCGGTGACTTCGCGCGTCCGCCCCCGGTTCATGGACCGGGCTACGCCCCTGCGTTGGGGCCGACGCCGTCCATGGCACTTGCGAAGTGAACCGGCGGTCAGGCCACCGAATTCACATCAGTCACACAAGCCACTTTGACAACAGATGCTCGTGGCCGCCAGGCCCAGGCGGGATTTTTTGTCGTACCGTGACCGGACGGTGACTGCTACGCCGAATTCCGTATGCGCAGTTGTGATTTCGGTCTCAGGGCGCGATCAGAGCCAGTAGCGCTCGCTGAACATGGTCAGTATCGATCCGGCGACCGAGCTGACCATGATCAGCGCCAGCGCCAGAACCGGCCAGAAGGACATGTACCAGCCCTTCAGGATCGACACGACGGGCCCGATGACCGCCGCGGTCAAGGCCGCCCCGATACCGCCCCACACCACCGGATGGATGTACAGGTCGAGCCCATAGGGAACCGGGCCGCAGGTTTCGTCCTCGCAGACATTCGCCATGAAGCCGAACAGCCGCGTCGGCCAGGTCGTCGCCGTGGCCAGCACCGCGAGCAGGACCAGCAAGGCGACGGTGCAGATGACGTCCCAGGGCGCCACCCGCACGCGCAGCACCCGGGGCGCTTCGTCGTCGTACTCGAGCAGTTGGGAGTCGGTGTCCCTGGACCAGCCCGGCGGGAGCCCGCCACCAGGCCCCGGCGTTGGGCTGTCGGGCTGGTGCGGCGTGGCCATGATGTTCCATGCTTCCCGACGTCCCGGTTTTGCGCGAATCGGCTGCTTTACCCTCGATCACTATGCCCGCGGCCAAGGCCGGGCTGACGCCCGAGCAGATCAGCGCGATCGACGCCGCGCACCTGTGGCATCCCTACAGCACCATCGGCGCCGAAGCTGTCGCCCCCGTGGTGGCGGTCGGAGCCCGCGGCGCCCGGCTCACCCTGATCCGGGACGGCACGCGGGTCGAGGCGCTTGACGCGATGAGCTCCTGGTGGACCGCGATCCACGGCCACGGCCACCCCGTCCTGGATGCGGCGCTGATGGCCCAGCTCGGCACCATGAACCACGTCATGTTCGGCGGGCTGACCCACGAACCGGCGGCGCGGCTGGCCCAGCTGCTGGTGGACATCACCCCGGCCGGGCTGGACACGGTGTTCTTCAGCGACTCCGGGTCGGTGTCGGTGGAAGTGGCCGTCAAGATGGCGCTGCAGTACTGGCGCAGCCGCGACCGGCCCGAAAAGCACCGGCTGATGACCTGGCGAGGCGGCTACCACGGCGACACCTTCACGCCGATGAGCGTGTGCGACCCCGATGGCGGCATGCACTCGCTGTGGACCGACATCCTGGCCAAACAGGTGTTCGCCCCGCAGGTGCCCCGCGACCACGACCCGCAATACAGCGCGGCGTTCGAGGAACAGCTGGTGCGGCACGCCGCCGGGCTGGCCGCCGTCGTCGTCGAGCCCGTCGTACAGGGCGCGGGCGGCATGCGGTTTCACGACCCGCGTTACCTCACCGACCTGCGCGACATCTGCCGCCGCCACGACGTGCTGCTGATCTTCGACGAGATCGCCACCGGCTTCGGGCGGACCGGCGAGCTGTTCGCCGCCGACCACGCCGGCGTGAGCCCGGACATCATGTGCGTCGGCAAGGCTCTGACCGGCGGATATCTGACCCTTGCCGCCACCTTGTGCACCGCCGACATCGCCCACACCATCAGCGGCGGTGAGGCCGGAGCGCTCATGCACGGCCCCACGTTCATGGCCAACGCGCTGGCCTGTGCGGTGTCGGTGGCCAGCGTCCAGGTGCTGCTCGGGCAGGACTGGCGGGCGCGGGTTCGCGAGATCGGGGACGGCCTGGCGGCCGGACTCGAACCGGCACGGGCGCTCCCCGGCGTGCGCGACGTGCGGGTGTGCGGCGCCATCGGCGTCATCGAATGCGAGCGCCCCGTCGATCTGGCCGTCGCGACGCCGGCGGCGCTGGACAACGGGGTCTGGCTGCGCCCGTTTCGCAACCTGGTCTACGCGATGCCGCCCTACATCTGCACGCCTGACGAGATCTCCGGGATCACCTCGGCGATGGTTCAGGTCGCCCGCCTCGTTCGCTGAGGGTGCCGACCCGCTGCGCCCGGCTTCGCCGCGCTGGCGGTCGACACTAGGCCGATGGTGCCGACCCGCTGCGCCCGGCTTCGCCGCGCTGGCGGTCGACACTAGGCTGATCGGCGATGAAGGCACCGATCGAGGTCTCCCCGCTGGCCTGGCTGGACGAGGTCGAGCAGCAGCGCCGCGAGGCCGGGCTGCGTCGCTCCCTGCGGCCGCGTCCGGCGGTCGCCACCGAGCTGGACCTGGCCTCCAACGATTACCTCGGGCTCTCGCAACACCCCGACGTGATCGACGGCGGGGTGGCCGCGCTGCGCATGTGGGGCGCCGGGGCCACCGGTTCCCGGCTGGTCACCGGTGACACCGAGCTGCACCAGCAGTTCGAGTCCGAGCTCGCCGACTACGTCGGCGCTGCCTCGGGCCTGCTGTTCTCCTCCGGCTACGCGGCGAATCTGGGCGCCGTCGTCGGCCTGACGGGTCGGGGCTCACTGCTGGTCTCCGACGAGTACTCGCACGCCTCGCTGGTGGACGCCTGCCGGCTGTCTCGGGCGCGCGTCGCCGTCACGTCACATCGCGACGTCGGTGCCGTGGAGGCGGCGCTGCGGGCGCGCGACGAGGAGCGCGCGGTAGTCATCACCGAGTCGGTGTTTTCCACCGACGGCGCGCTGGCGCCGTTGCGCGACCTGCACGAGGTCTGCCGCCGGCACCGCGCCCTGCTCATCGTCGACGAGGCGCACGGCCTGGGCGTGCGCGGCGGCGGCCGTGGGCTGCTGCACGAGACCGGATTGGCCGGTGCCCCCGACGTGGTCATGACCACGACGCTGTCCAAGGCGCTGGGCAGTCAGGGCGGCGCGGTGCTCGGGCCCGCGTCGGTGCGGGCGCATCTCATCGACGCGGCACGCACGTTCATCTTCGATACCGGCCTGGCCCCGGCCGCGGTGGGTGCCGCGCGTGCCGCGCTGAGCGTGCTGCGTTCCGAGCCCTGGCGGGCGGACGCGGTGTTGCGCCACGCCGCCATCCTGGCCGAGGCCTGCGGCGTCGCCGCCCTGCCGCAGTCGGCGGTGGTGTCGGTGATCCTGGGCGATCCGGACGTGGCGGTGGCCGCCGCAACCGCCTGCCTCGACGCCGGCGTGCGGGTGGGATGCTTCCGGCCTCCGACCGTGCCCGCCGGGACGTCGCGGCTGCGGCTGACCGCGCGCGCATCGCTGGACGACGCCGAGCTCGAGGTCGCGCGCCGCGTGCTGACCGATGTGCTCGCCCGGATTGGCTGAGGCGCGCCGGTGACGGTCCTGGTCGTCACCGGCACCGATACCGGCGTCGGTAAGACGATCGCCACCGCGGCCCTGGCCTGCCATGCCCGTCAGGCCGGCCTCGACGTCGCGGTGTGCAAACCGGTCCAGACCGGCATCGACGCCGGCGACGACGACCTCGCCGAGGTGGCCCGGCTATCCGGGGTCAGCGAGCTGGCCGGGCTGGCCCGCTATCCGCAGCCGCTCGCGCCGGTGGCCGCCGCCGCGGCGGCCGCGATGCCGTTGCCCACCCGCGAACAACTACTGGCGCTCATCGGGGCGCTGGACCGGCCGGAACGGCTGACGTTGGTGGAGGGCGCCGGGGGACTGCTGGTCGAACTCGGCGAAAGCGGTGTCACCGCACGCGATCTCGCCGTCGCGCTGGGTGCCGCGGTGCTGGTCGTGGTCAGCCCGTCGTTAGGCACCCTCAACCACACCGCTCTTACCCTGGAATCGCTTGCTGCGCATCATGTTTCATGCGCCGGATTGGTGATCGGCAGCTGGCCGAGGTACCCCGGGCCGGTGGAGACGACGAATCGGTCCGCGCTGGCCCGGCTGGCGGCCGTGCGCGCCGCGCTGCCGGATGGGGTGGGCGCGCTGGATGCCGCAGACTTCGCGACGTTGTGCGCCCGGGCGTTCGACCGCGACTGGGTCACCTCGCTGGTGGGCTGATGGTCCACTCCATCGAGCTGGTCTTCGACCGCGACACCGAGGCGGCGATCCGGCATATCTGGGAAGCGTTGGTCGCGGCCGGAATTCCCAGTCAGGCGCCGGCCAGCCGGCCGCATGTGACGCTGGCCGTCGCCGAAGGCGTCGCCGCCGATGTCGATGACCTGCTGAGCCCGGTGAGCGCCCGGCTGCCGCTGGCCTGCCTCGTCGGCGCGCCCGTGCTCTTCGGCCGCGGCGGCGCGGTTCTCGCGCGGCTGGTGGTGCCGACCGTCGAGCTGTTGGACCTGCATGCCCAGGTGCATCGGTTGTGCGCCGCGCATATGACGCCGGGGCCGATGCCCAACAGCCTGCCCGGGCAGTGGACCGGGCACGTCACGATGGCGCGGCGCGTCGGCGGCGCCCAACTCGGGCGCGCGCTGCGCATCGCGGGCCGGCCCACCGAGATCGCCGGCAGCTTCGCGGGCCTACGTCGTTGGGACGGCAATAAGAAGGTGGAGCACCCGATCTAGCCTCCCGCGGTCGCGAACCCCGGGGCGGTGGCCTCCTGCACCCTGGCACGTCGCTCGTCGATGGTCCGGCCCAGGTCTTGCAGCAGCAGCGGCTTATCCATCACCAGCTGAACCAGATGGTCGCGATCGATCTCCAGCGCCGTGACCTCGTCGACGGCCAGCGCGTCGGACAGGTTGGGCTGGCGGGTCAGCGCGGTCAGCCCCAGGAACGAGCCCTGGTCCAAGATGCTCACCGCGACCACCGCTCCATCCGCGGTGGTGGCGGTCAGCCGCACGCTGCCCTCGATCAGGAACGTCATCGTGGCGGGCACCCGGCCGGCATGCTCGACGATCTCGTTCGCCCCGTACCGGACGATTCTCGCGTGCGTCATCAATGCCTGCTGATCCTGCTGGCCGAGCCGCAACGCCGGCGCCACCACCGTGCGGACTGCCTTCTCGACGTGTTCGTGCGTCGAGATGTCGTCGTCGGCGCCGTCGAGGTGCAGACCCTCGCGCCGCGCCGCGTACCAGAGCCAACGCAGAAACGCGGACTGCGCGGCCGAGTCGTCCGCGGGTGACTTCAGCCCGACCGTGACCTGATACTCGGCGCCTCCGGTGGGCGTCGACGTTGTCACCGCGTCGGGCCTGCGCTGTGGCAGCGCGTCGGCGACCCGCTCCAGCAAGGCACACACCCGATCCGGCGGGTCGATCTCGGAAAAGGTTGTGGTGATTGTCAATTGGTGCCCACCGGGCGGACGGCTGAGGTTGGTGAACGAGGTGGTGGCCAACACCGAGTTCGGGGTGATCTGAAGTCCGCGGCCGGATTGGATGTGCACCGAACGCCAGTTCGCCTCCACGATCCGGCCCCGGGCCGCCGGGGTGTCCAGCCAGTCGCCGATCCGGAATGGCTGCTCGAACAGCATGAACAGGCCGGACACGATCTGGCCGACGGAGTTCTGCAGCATCAGCCCGATGACCACCGAGGTCACCCCGAGCGCCGTGAACAGACCGCCGACGTGAACGCCCCAGACGTAGGAGAAGATGACCGCCAGGCCCACCCCGATCAGCACGAACCGGCTCACGTCGAGGAAGATGCCGGGGATGCGCTGGCGCCAGGATCCCTGCGGCGCGCTCTCGAAAACCGTTGCGTTGAGCCCGGACAGCAGCAGTACGAGTACCACGAAACCGAACACCGTCGCCAGCACCCGAACCGACGTGAACTCGGCGGGCATCCTGGCCACGTTCACCAGCAGCACCAACAGCGCGCCCAGCGGGATGAGGTAACTGCGCAACAGCAGGACGGGCCGCGCCAGCGGACTTTCCCTGCGCACCAGGCTGTGGTGCCATTCGGTCAGCGCGATCAGCAGCACCGGTAGGCCGAAAACCACGGCGGCGGCCCAGTACAGCGATGACGAGTCGAAGGTTCTCACTGGCCCTGCCCTTCCGACAATTTCCAGATCTGCTGCTCGACGCCGCCGACGGTGATGGTGCCGGCCGGAACGAAATGACGGATGTCGTGCATCACCTCGTACACCTTCGAGGTGACGTAGATCCCCGATTGTGTTGTGCTGCTGCGTGTTTGGTGGGCCAAGTTGACTGCCGCACCCCACATGTCGTAGACGACGCTGGACCTTCCCACCAGGCCGCTGATCACGTTGCCGGTGTGGATGCCGGCCCGCAGGGCCAGGTGGTGACCCGTCTTGGCGTTGTAGCGCGCGATGATGTCTTGCATCTCGACGGCGAATTCCACGGTGCGGTGGACGCTGTCCAGGCGGGGAAAGTTCAGGCCGCAGCTGGCGAGGTAGCCATTGTGCAGCGTGCGGATCGGTTCGATGCCGAGGGATTCCGCCGCCGAGTCGAGTTCGCGGATCAACTCGTCGACGATGCCGACGAGTTCGCGGCCGGAGAGCTTGCCCGAGATTTCGTCCAGGCCGACGAAGTCGGCGAAGATGACGGTCACGTCCTGGTGTTCCTCGGCGATCGTCTGTTCGCCCTGACGGTAGCGCCGCGCCACCGGTTCGGGCATCAGCGAGGCGAGCAACCGGTCGTTCTCCTTACGCTGTTCGGTCAGCAGCTCTTCTTTGATCTGCAGGTTGCGGCTCATCTCGTTGAAAGTGCCCATGAGCTCACCGATTTCGTCGCGCGAGGTGACCGGGATCGTGACGTCGTAGTTGCCCGCGCTGATCTCTCGGGCGCCGGCCTGCAACCGGCGGATGGGCCGCACGAATATCTGGGCGACCAGTAGCGCGGCGATGCAGATGACGAAAACCATTGCGGTTGTGGTCAATATCAGTGTCTGCGTGAGCGACGCCACCCGCGCGTTGGCCTCCGAGGTTTCCCTGGTCGCCAGGATCGACCAGTGCAGGTCGGAATTCGGCAGCGATAGCGGCGCATACGACGCGAGTTCGCGTCGGCCCAGATAACTGGTATCGGTCACCGTTCCGGTCTCGCCGCGCTGCGCGGCGCGCACCGCGACGGTGTCGACCGGCTGGACCAGCGTGGTGCCGCCCCACCTGATCGCGGTGTCGACGGTCTCGCGCCGGGCGCCGGCGGCCAGCGCCTCACGCCGGTAGTGCTGCGGGTCTTCGAGGAACAGCCGCGAGTCGGAGCGCATCAGGTTGTCCGGGCCCGCGAGATAGGTTTCGGCGGTCCGGCCCATGCCCGCGGCCTGCCACTGCTTGTCGGCGGTCATGATGCGATTCACCTTCGCGATCGGCAGCGGCAGCGCAAGCACCCCGGCCGCTCTGCCCGGCGGGCCGATCGGCGCCACCAGCCACGCGATGGGCTGGCCCAGCTGAGGCTGATATGGCGCGAAGTCGGTGATCCACACGAAATTCACCGAGTTCGCGCCCATCGCCTTCTCGTAGGCGCCGCGCAGATTCGATTGGCGATACGGGCCGGTGAGGACATTGGTGCCCAGCGAGGCGCTTTTTCGCACCGTGTAGACCACGTTGCCGCGCGTGTCCAGCAGCATCGCGTCGCGGTACTCGAAGCGGGTGGCGATCTCGCGGAAGTAGTCGTTGAAGCGGGCGTTGGCGGCCGACCAGGCGCTTCCGTCCCCGGCATCCGCGGGCGGGGACCCGTTCGGCGTGACGGTGTAGTGCGCCTGCAGATACCGCTGCGCATTGTTGCTGGGCAGCACGGCGTCCAGGGCCAGCTTCTTGCCCGTCTCGCGTTCCAGCGGTTTGATCAGCCGCTCGTCGTAGAAGTCCGCCAGCGCCCGCTGTTGCGCGGGGTCGACGGGCGCGTTGGCCAGCTCGTCGAAGCCCGTCGTGAACGCCTGCACCGCCTCCTGCGCGGTGGTGCCCCGGCTGTAGACGACCAGCGAATCCGACAAGTCCGAGAACAGGGTCTCGATGGCGCGCTTCTGCGCCTCACGCAGCTGCGTCATCCGCTCGGAGGCTGCGGGCAACAGCGCGTTGCGCGCCGCGACGTATTCGACCACGCCGATCACGCCCAGTGACGCCAGGCTGGACACCAGCAGCATCAGCATCACCTTGGACTGGATGCTGATCCAGGACAGGGCCCATGGGCGACGCCGGCCCTTCCGGGGCGGATTGCGCCCGTCCGGCGGCGCCGGCTCGGTGGCGCGCTTCACCCGGCTTCGGCCCGGCGATCGGTGGACCCTCGACGCCAGGGCGCCGACTCTCGCGAAGGCGTGATGAGCACGCCCCGACACCTACCCGCCGAAGAGCAAATACAAACCGGTGAATGTGTAGCCGACCATCACCAGCATCATCGTCAGCTGCCCGGTGAGCTGATGGCCGGCGGGCAGCAGCCGCAGCGCTTTGTCGTGGGCCGCGATCACCGCGACGATGTGCCCGGTGACCACGCAGGTCACCTTGACCGCGGCCAGCACCGGCGGGTGCATGGACAAGACGTAGGCAACGTGCAGGTGCGCCAGACCGAGCAGGTTCCACCCGTGGCCGAAGGGGTCGGCCAGCGCGAACATCGCCTGCTGTCCACGCTCCACCAGGTAGGACAGGTAGTGCGCGAAGATGTAGCCGACCACGATGGGGATCAGTGAGTGCGCCATCTCGCCGGGCAGTTCGCGGCGCTGCTGCCGGCTGACCCCTCCGGTGGCGCGCGCCGCGAGGGAAAACGTCACGGCCACAACGCAAATGAAGACGATCAGTCCGACGGTGCGCAGGGCCGACGATGCCACCGTCGGGGGAGCGCCGACATCCCGGGTCAGTTGGTCGGAGAAGCCGCGCCACGTCGGCGACGACGAGAAACTGTCGAACGCGGTCGAGCCGAGCAGCACCGCCAGCAGCACCACGACGCCCGCCCGCACCGGCAGCGACGGCAGATGATCGAGCGGGTTCCCGACGACGATCCGCTGAGTCTCCCGGTTGCGCCGGAACGGCGAGAGCCGCGAGACGGCCATGCTGTATACGCCGAACGGGTCGGCGTGGGCCAGCCAGCGCTGCCCGCACAGCCAGGCCCCGACGAGCATCAGCGCGGCGTAGGCGGCTATCCAGGCCCTGACCCATGGCAGCGACGCCGAATTCGGGCTGGCCAGCTCCATCCAGACGAAGGCGAACAGGCCGCCGGCGGCGGGTCGATAACCCCAGCCCTCGGGGTAGGACAGCCGCGGCCTCCCGAGCCGCTCCGGAACGATGCGTCGCAGCAGCAGGTATACCGTCCGCATCGGCGAAATCACCCGCCACACCGGACCGACGGCCAACGACAGCGCCACCAGCCCGACCCAGAGCAGCACGTAGAAGGCGCCGAGCAGCGCGTTGGACTCCGAGTCGGGACCCCACTTCCCGGCGGCCATCGCCCACGCCGCGAACACCAGGGCCACCGCGGCCGCCGACCACCGCGTCGCCCGGGCGTCGACGAACGTCGTCACCGCCGCCGGCAGGGGACGGCCCGGCTTGAGCGGGTCGAACCGAGGCCGCCGCCACGCGAACGCCACCAGGGCGAAGGTTAAGGTCAGTGCCCAGGCCGCCCCGACCATCGCGTAGGCGTAGGGCACGGGAAGGTCACCGGACCCGCCCAAACCGTGCGCAAGCACCACCGCCGCGGCGGCGGAGCTCACGACTGCACTTGGATGGTCGCGATGGTGCGGTCCAGATGGTGCAGCTCCACCGCGACGTTGCCCGGAACGTCGACGGCAAACTGGAACGTCTGGTTGGGTGCTGCCGCGACCTGGAACTTGTGGTCGGGCGTCGAATGCACGTGCAACTCGTCGGTGGCGTCACTGGTCACGTGCAGGGTGATCTGTTGATGCACCGCGGCCCGCAGCGTGGCGTTGGTGGGAGTGACCTGCCCGCCGGCGATGGTCACGTCGATCGTCAGCGGGGCGGCCGGGGACTTGGTGGTGGAGCCGCCGCAGGCGACCAGGCCGCAGATCAGCGCCGCCGCCCACCCCAGCAGGAGAGTGCCTCGAAGTGTCATGGGTTCAAGCCGCCCGCGGGGTCTGCTGTTTGTCCTCCACCGGCTCCGGCTCGGTGATTGCATAGCCGAGGCGGCCCGCACCCCAGGTCAGGGCCGAGATCACCATCAGCGTCAGGAACAGCACCACGAAGGACCCGGCCGTGAACAACCAGACGGGGGCGTTTTGGTCGCGCTCGCGCTGCAGGATGGTGATCTCCTGGACGAACGGCCGGTTCATCGCCGACAGAGCGGGAACCTCGGGCGCCGGTATCGCGTCGTCGGCCGGCTCGTAGATCGGGATCGCGGTCATCGTGTAACCGTCCTGCACCCGCAACAGGGTCTTCCACGATCCCCACACCGGCAGCGTCCGGGTGGACCGGTAATGGCCTGGACCCAGCTTTTCGAGGGGGTCGATCTGCAGACCGCGAGCGTTTTCCATGCGGCCCTGCCAGGACAGGATCGTCACCCAGTCCGGACGCGCGCTGATCATGTCGGCGGGTTGCAGTTGAATGTCGGCTGACACCATGCGTTTTCCGGGTGCGCCCGGCAGCTCGGTCAGCGTGATGGTGGCGTTGTTCTGCTGCGGCACCACGATGTGCAGCCCGTTGGCCACCGCGCCGCCGATCACCAGCACCGTCGCCACGATCACCGAGATGCCCGCGGCGCGGCTCGGCAGCCGCTGCCCGGTGAGCACGATTCCGAACAGGGCTCCGCACATGCCCATCAACACGGCGACCGGCACGGCCATCGCCAGCGCCTCGCCCCACATGCTGACCGGCCAGGGGTAGTGATACACCGCCGAGATCCACAGCGACTCCAGCCACAGCCCGACGGTGCCGACGCCCAGGCCGGCGACCGCGCCGAACACGATGGGGCGCTTGAACACCGGAGTCAGCGCGATCAGCTCGACCGCCAGCGCGGGGCCCAGATACAGCGGGAACCAGTTGATCGGCGCACCGAGTACCGGCCCGACCAGCACGGCGACCCCGCCGCGCAGCGCGATGGCGAAGACGGCCGCGATCAGCGCCGCCCCCCGGCCCATCGTGACGCGGGCGGCGACCGCGGCCAGCGCCGCCGCGGCGGCGATCATCATCGGCTGCAGCACCAGCCGGAACTGCTCGACGCCGAAGTCGTATTCGATCTGGTAGACCGACAGGCCGATGAACATGCCGCCGAACGACAGGTAGCGCAGAAAGGTGATGAAGACGCCGTGATAGACGTCCTCGCCTTCGTCGGCCTCGCCTTCGCGCTCCAGCATGAGCACGGCGAACAGGGAGAAGCAGGCTCCGCCGATCATCATTAAATGCGTTGGGCCCCAAAGCGTTACGTCTTGGCCGAAGATGCGGTGCCAGATGTCGTCGAGCGGGAACCCGATCATCGCGTACAACCCGCAGCCGGCCATCAGCACACCGCCCACCGGAGCGTGCCAGTTGCGCGTGATGCGCACCGCCGCCGGGCCGGGCTTGTCGAACGGCAGCACGACCGCCGTCATTCCGCCCAGGAATATCCCGAACAGTCCGATGATGATGAAGTAGTGCGCCGGGTTGGCTAACGGGCCGGGGTCGCGGCCGTTGCCGATATGCCAGCTGACATCCCAGATGAACCCGAACAGCGCGCAGATGATCGACGTGGTGAACACGAGCACCGGCAGGGCCACCCAACCGGGCCGGTGGAACTTGCTGCCCACCTTGTCGGCGACGCGGGTCAACCACTGGATGCGCCGCGTGCGGTGGGCATGGCCTACCCACAGCATCAGCAGGGTGATCACCAGCGCGGCGATCGACAGCCCGATCACCTGGTTGAGCCCCGCGCCCCGGGCGGGCGCATCAGCAACAATCGTCAGTTCATGCGACCGCATCGTCGTACCTCCCAACCGCGCCGGGCTGCCCCGGAGGAACCGATTCCGTCAAACCGCTTATTACTGCCAAGTAGGGTCGTGAATGTCTGTTTAGTGCCCCGATCCAGGGCTCGTCAATCACGGTCTTCGTCGGGCGTGTCGTGTGGGGAGGCGTCGGTCGCCGACCCCGTGGGCGTGCGGCCCTGGCGGCGGTCGCGCAGCGCGATGTACAAGATCACTCCGACGACGATCACCGCAGGCAGAAACGCCGGCAGCGCCAGCAGCAGGTAGTGGTGCGCCAGGATTTCGACGTGCGCGGTCACCGCGGTCGTATACCCATAGGGATGTCGTGTCCTTCGGCCGTTACCCTTCTTTGAACATCTTTTCATTCGGGCTGCCATCACCACGTGGCAGACGCGTCCCCACGCGCGACGCGAAAAAGAGGCAGGGGAGAACCTGGTGACTCAAGCGGCAACTCGACCGACGGCCGACACCGGCAGCGATGAGGACGTCTTGGCGGTGGCCCGGCGGCAGGTGCTGGAGGGCGGCCAGGGCCTGAGCCGGGACCAGGTGTTGCAGGTGCTGCGGCTGTCCGACGACCGGCTCGACGAACTGCTGGCGCTGGCCCATGAGGTGCGGATGCGCTGGTGCGGCCCCGAGGTCGAGGTCGAGGGCATCATCAGCCTCAAGACCGGCGGTTGCCCGGAGGACTGTCACTTCTGCTCACAGTCGGGGCTGTTCGCCTCCCCGGTGCGCAGCGCCCGGCTGGACATTCCCAGCCTGGTCGAGGCGGCCAAACAGACCGCCAAGTCCGGTGCCACCGAGTTCTGCATCGTGGCGGCGGTCCGCGGCCCCGACGAGCGGCTGCTGGCCCAGGTCGCGGCCGGCATCGAGGCGATCCGCAACGAGGTCGAGATCAACATCGCCTGCTCGCTGGGGATGCTGACGGCCGAGCAGGTCGAGCAGCTCGCCGGGATGGGCGTGCACCGCTACAACCACAACCTCGAGACCGCCCGCTCGTTCTTCACCAACGTCGTGACCACCCACAGCTGGGAGGAGCGCTGGGAGACGCTGTCCATGGTCCGCGACGCCGGCATGGAGGTCTGCTGCGGCGGCATCCTCGGCATGGGCGAAACCCTGGAGCAGCGCGCGGAATTCGCGGCCGAACTGGCCGAACTCGGCCCTGACGAGGTGCCGCTGAACTTCCTCAACCCGCGGCCCGGCACCCCGTTCGGCGACCTTGAGGTCATGCCGGCGAGCGAGGCGCTCAAGTCGGTCGCCGCCTTCCGCCTGGCGCTGCCGCGCACCATGCTGCGGTTCGCCGGCGGGCGCGAGATCACGCTGGGGGATCTGGGCGCCAAGAAGGGCATCCTCGGCGGCATCAATGCCGTGATCGTCGGCAACTACCTGACCACGCTGGGCCGTCCCGCCGAGTCCGACCTGGAACTGCTCGACGATCTGCAGATGCCCCTCAAGGGGCTCAACGCCAGCCTGTAGTCCGGCTGCCGCGGCTAGGGTTGGGGACTTGTGGTTGGCGATCTGGGTGCCTTGGGAGCAGTAGTCAGTGCGGGCCTCTACAACGTCTACACCGGTGAACTAGGGGGCACCTCGGTGCCGACGGCGGCGCAGCTGGGTCTCGAACCGCCCCGGTTCTGCGCGGCGTGTGGGCGCCGGATGGTGGTGCAGGTCCGTCCCGACGGCTGGCGGGCGCGCTGCTCGAGGCACGGTGAGGTCGATTCCGGCGATCTGGAGACGCGGCGGTGACCCAGCCGACGAGGGCGGATGCCGCGGATTTCCCGACTCCCGCCGCCGTTTCGCGTCGGGCGCGGGTACGCGCGCTCCTGGTCGTGGCGTTGGGATCGGCGCTCATCGGCGTGGTGATCGGCGCGGTGTGGGCATGGATCGCGCCGCCGATACGCGCCGTGGTGGCGCTGACCCGTTCGGGCGAGCGGGTCCATGACTATCTGGGCAACGAGTCCGAGCACTTCTTCGTCGCGCCGGCCCTGATGCTGGGGCTGCTGACCGTGCTCGCGGTGGTGGCCTCGATCGGGGTGTGGCAGTGGCGAGAGCACCGCGGGCCGGAGATGGTGATCGCCCTGTCGGCCGGCATGGTGGCGGCGGCCGCGGCGGCCTCGGCGGTGGGGGCCGGTCTGGTTCGGCTGAGCTACGGCGCCCTGGACTTCGATGCGGTGCCGCTGACGAAGAGCCCGTCGGTCGCGTACGTCACGCAGGCTCCACCGGTGTTCTTCTCCGACGGCCCGCTGCAGATCGCGATGACCCTGCTGTGGCCGGCCGGCATCGCGGCCTTGGTCTACGCCGTGCGGGCGGCCGCGGACGCCCGTGACGACCTGGGTGCGCTTCCGGCGCGGCCGCGGCTGTTCGACGCGCCGCCGGGAGGCGGCGACGCGGCGGATGTCACAGGGGGCGACGGGCGATCTTACGGCCCGTGACGACTCGTGCGGCGACCTTCAACAGGCGGGCCATGCCGACGTAGGTCATCGGGTTGAACATCGTCGGCCAGGTGGTCCGGATCAGGTGGTCGGTCAGGGGGCGGCCCTCGAAGCGGTCCGTCAGCCAGCGCAGCGCCATCGGCGCTGACAGCGGATGCAGCATCATGTGCTCGTTGAAGGCGTCGCGATGGTAGGTGACGCGCGCGCCGCCGGCCGAATACGTGTCGGCGAGCACGTCGATGTCGTGCACGTCGATCAGGTAGTCGTGCACGGCCTGCACGATCAGCACCGGCGGCGTCGGGACGGCGGCACCGAGCTTGATGTTGTCGAAGACGTAGGTGACTTCAGGGGTGGACAGGATCTGCTCGAGCGGCTGGTCGAGGTAGTCGCCCATGTTCTTGCCGGCCATCCGCACCACGGCTTCCACGGTCGTCATCTTCTCCAGCGAGTCGAGCAGGGCGCGCCCCTCCTCGCTGGAATGCTCGCGGATCACCCGGTCCAGATCGGGATAGATGTGCGCGAGCGCGGCAACCACCATCGCGGGAAGCCCCGACAGGAAGCTGCCGTTGAGCCGGCGGAAGGTGTTACCGAGGTCCCCGACGGGCGAGCCCAGCACGGCCCCGACGATGTTCAGTTCGGGCGCGTATTCGGCGCTCATCTCGGCGGCCCACGCGCTGGCCAGCCCGCCGCCGGAGTATCCCCACAGCCCGACGGGGGCCGAGTCGGACAGGTTCAGCCGCTCCGAGCTCTGCGCGGCCCGGATGCCGTCCAGGATGCGGTAGCCGGGTTCGTACGGCGCGCCCCACAGGCCGCGCAGGCCCTCGTGGTCGGGCACCGAGACGGCCCACCCCTCGGCGACGGCGGCGGTGATCAGCAACAGCTCGAACTGGCCGATGGCGCCCAGCGCCTTGGACCTGCGCCGCAGCGCGTAGGAGGGGAAGCAGCGCGACGAGACGGCGTCGATGGCGCACTGGTAGGACAGCAGCGGGCGGGACTGTCCCGGAGCAACGTCGGCGGGGACGATCACCGTGGTGGCGGTGGCCTCCGGCTCGCCGTTCATGTCCATGGTCCGGTAGAGCAGCTGGACTGCCTTGATGGGCTGCGGGATCAGGCCGAGGAACGCCAGTTCGACGTCGCGGGAGCGCAGCACCGTCCCGGGTTCGGCGTGCTGAAAGCCCAGCGGCGGCTGGTAGAACGGGTCGTCCGAGGGCAGCAGCGGACGCACCTTGCGCTGCAGTTCCTCGTGTGGGGGCCGGGCGATCCATTCCGCGCCGTGCGTCCCTGCCAGGTTGCCGAGCTCAGCCATTGAGGCTCCCTTCGTGGCCACACGGCATTCTCGCCCATGAACGGCAGGTAACCAAAATGGCATCGCCGTGGTGTGAGCGACTTCTCGTCACCCGGGTGCGTCACGGCGCCGCTGGAATCTTCTTGCCCTTGCGTCGCCCGACGACGCTTTTCCGCTGGCCTAGCCAGCCGGCCCGGGCGGCCCGGGAGGCCTGAGCGCGGCGAACTCGTCGGTGACCCGCAGCGCGGCGTCGGTGAACCGGTACAGCGCGGCCGGACGTCCGCCGCTGCGCCCGGACTGCGCGAGGGTGCCGGTCGCCCTGATGACACCTCGGCGGGCCAGCACCCGCTGCAGGTTCGTCGCGTCGACCTGATAGCCCAACGCGGCGCCGTAGATGTCGCGTAGCGTGGAAAGTGCGAATTCCCTTGGTGCCAAAGCAAATCCGATATTGGTATAGGACAGTTTGGCGATCAGCCGGGTATGGGCGTTGTCCACCATCTGACCGTGGTCGAAGGCCATCGGCGGCAGGGAGTTCACCGGGTGCCAGCGGGTGTCCGGCGGCAGCTCGGGGCTGGCGGGGGAGGGCACCAGGCCCAAAAAGGTGGACGCGATCACCCGGGTGTCGGGCACCCGGTGCGGGTCGGAGAACACCGCGAGCTGTTCCAGGTGCGCCAACTCCTTGAGGTCGACCTTCTCGGCGAGTTGGCGCCGGACGGAGGTGATCATGTCCTCGTCGTTGCGCAGCTGCCCGCCCGGCAGCGACCACTTGCCCTGTTGCGGCTCCCTGGCGCGCTGCCACAACAGCACGTTCAGCTGCGGTTTCGCCGTGTGGCGTGCCTTCGTAACCTGTCCGGCCGCGTCGCCAACCTGGAACACGACCGCAAGCACTTCGTGGGCGGTGCTACCATGGGCCATGTTTTCGATTGTAAGTCGAAAACCTCCTGGGCCGAAAGGAGCCGCCATGACGGTTGTGAATCGCATGGACACGCTCGCCGGAAGCATGGTTGCCGACATCACGAATTCCCCCGCCGGGTATGGCGGTGTGGCGGGCGATGCGGATTGGGCGGCCGAGGTTCGCCGCCTGGCCAGGCTGCGCGGCGCCACCGTGCTGGCGCACAACTACCAGCTGCCCGAGATCCAGGACGTCGCCGACCACGTGGGCGACTCCCTGGCCCTGTCGCGGATCGCCGCCGAGGCGCCCGAGGGCACCATCGTGTTCTGCGGTGTGCACTTCATGGCCGAGACCGCCAAGATCCTGAGCCCCGACAAGACGGTGCTGATCCCGGACCAGCGCGCCGGATGTTCGCTCGCCGACTCCATCACCGCCGACGAACTGCGCGCCTGGAAGGACGACCACCCCGGCGCCGTCGTCGTCTCCTACGTCAACACCACGGCGGCGGTCAAAGCCCTCACCGACATCTGCTGCACGTCATCCAACGCGGTCGAGGTCGTCGAGTCCATCGACCCCGACCGCGAGGTGTTGTTCTGCCCAGATCAATTCCTCGGCGCCCACGTCCGCCGGATGACCGGTCGCGAGAACCTGCATGTATGGGCGGGCGAATGCCACGTGCACGCCGGGATCAACGGCGACGAACTCAACGACCAGGCCCGCGCCAATCCCGATGCCGAGCTCTACGTGCATCCCGAATGTGGTTGCGCCACCTCGGCCTTGTATCTGGCCGGCGAAGGCGCCTTCCCGCCCGACCGGGTGAAGATCCTGTCCACCGGCGGCATGCTAGAGGCCGCGCACCAGACGCATGCCCGCAAGGTCCTGGTCGCCACCGAGGTGGGCATGCTGCACCAATTGCGCCGGGCCGCACCGCAAGTCGACTTCCGCGCGGTCAACGACCGCGCATCGTGTAAGTACATGAAGATGATCACCCCGGCCGCGCTGCTGCGTTGCCTCGTCGAGGGGGCCGACGAAGTCGACGTCGACCCCGATGTCGCCGCCGCCGGCCGGCGCAGCGTCCGGCGAATGATCGCGATCGGACAGCCGGGCGGCGGCGAATGACCGCCCGCCCCCAGTGGACGCACCACGCCGACGTCGTCGTCATCGGCACCGGCGTCGCCGGACTGGCCGCCGCGCTCGCCGCCCATCGCGCCGGTCGCGATGTCGTCGTGCTGAGCAAGGCGGACCAGGCCCGAGGGACGACCGCGACGCACTATGCGCAGGGCGGCATCGCGGTCGTGCTGCCCGACAACGACGACTCGGTGGAAGCCCATGTCGCCGACACCGTGGTCGCGGGTGCGGGTCTGTGCGATCCCCAGGCGGTCTACTCGATCGTCGCCGACGGATACGCGGCGGTCGCCGAATTGGTCGGTGACGGAGCACGATTCGACGAATCCGCGCCGGGCAGGTGGGCGCTGACCCGCGAGGGTGGCCACTCCCGGCGCCGCATCGTGCATGCCGGCGGCGACGCCACCGGCGCGGAGGTGCAGCGCGCCCTCGACCACGCCGCGCGCAGACTGGACATCCGCGCGGGCCATGTGGCGCTGCGGGTTCTGCACGACGGTGCGGCCGTGACCGGTGTCCTGGTCGGCACCCCGGACGGGCGCGCAATCATCAGCGCGCCCTCGGTGATCCTGGCCTCCGGAGGCCTCGGGCACCTCTACGGCGCGACCACCAACCCGTCGGGCTCCACCGGCGACGGAATCGCGCTCGGCCTCTGGGCCGGTGTCGCGGTCAGCGACCTCGAGTTCATCCAGTTCCACCCCACCATGCTGTTCGCGCCGGATGCGGCCAGCGGGCGGCGCCCGCTGGTCACCGAGGCCATCCGCGGTGAGGGCGCCAAACTGATTGACCGGCAAGGTGATTCGGTGACGGCCGGTGTCCATCCGATGGGGGATCTGGCGCCCCGCGACGTCGTCGCCGCGGCCATCGACACCCGGCTCAAGGCCACCGGCGACGCCTGCGTCTTCCTCGACGCGCGCCGCATCGGCGACTTCGCCAACCGGTTCCCCACGGTGACGGCCGCGTGCCGCGCCGCCGGTGTCGATCCCGTCCGGCAACCTATTCCGGTTGTCCCCGGGGCGCATTACAGCTGTGGTGGCATCGTCACCGACGTGTACGGCCAGACGGAGCTTCCCGGACTGTTCGCCGCGGGCGAGGTGGCGCGCACCGGGCTGCACGGTGCCAACCGGCTGGCGTCCAACAGCCTGCTGGAAGGCTTGGTGGTCGGCGGGCGGGCCGGCCGAGCGGCGGCCGCGCATGCCGCGACGACCGGGCGGGTGCACGCCGTCGCACCTGAGTCGATCGTGCACACCGCCCCCGAGCGCGCCGAACTGCAGCGCGCGATGAGCCGGGACGCGTCCGTGGTACGCGACGCCGCCGGGCTGATGCGGCTGTCCACCGTGCTCTCACGGGCGCCGATCCGCCGGGTGTCGGGCCGCGGCGACTTCGAGGATGTGGCGCTGGCGGTGGCCGCCCGCGCGGTCGCGGCCGCCGCGCTGGCCCGCACCGAGAGCCGGGGCTGCCACCATCGCGACGAATACCCACGGGCCGCGTCCGAGCTGGGGCGCAGCAATGTCCTGCGCCTGGCCGAGGACCAGAACACGGTGCTGGTGGAGGCGTTGGCGGCGGTCGTATGACCATGATGTCCGACGGTGAACTGGCCGCGGCGCGCGACACGGTCAGGCGCGGGCTGGCCGAGGACCTCCGTTACGGACCCGACGTCACCACGTTGGCGACGGTGCCCGCCGAGGCGGTGGCGACCGCGGCCATGGTGCCTCGCGAGCCCGGCGTGATCGCCGGCGTCGACATCGCGTTGCTGGTGCTCGACGAGGTGCTCGGTGCCCGCGGCTACCAGGTGCTCGACCGCCTCGAGGACGGGACCCATGTGGAGCCGGGGCAGCCGGTGCTGACGCTGCGGGCCGACACCCGCGGCCTGCTCACCGCCGAGCGGACCATGCTGAACCTCATCTGCCACCTGTCCGGGATCGCCACCACGACCGCGCTCTGGGTGGCCGCCGCGCACGGCACCAAGGCCAAGGTGCGCGACACCCGCAAGACCCTGCCCGGCCTGCGGATCCTGCAGAAGTACGCGGTCCGGGTCGGCGGGGGCGTGAACCACCGGCTGGGGCTCGGCGACGCGGCCCTGATCAAGGACAACCACGTGGTGGCCGCGGGTTCGGTGGTCGACGCCCTGCGGGCGGTGCGCGACGCGGCACCGGAGCTGCCATGCGAGGTGGAGGTGGATTCGCTCGAGCAGCTCGACGAGGTCCTGCCCGAAAAGCCCGAGCTGATCCTGCTGGACAATTTTCCGGTGTGGCAGACGCAGATGGCCGTCCAGCGCCGTGACAACCGCGCGCCCGCCGTGCTGCTCGAGTCGTCGGGCGGGCTCAGCCTGGAGAATGCGGCCGCCTACGCCGCGACCGGGGTGGACTATTTGGCCGTCGGCGCGCTCACCCATTCGGTGCGGGTGCTCGACATCGGCCTCGATATGTAGGGTCAGCCACGCAGCAGCAACCGCGCCGCGGGTCGCGCGGCGTCCAGCGCTTCCGGATCACCGGCGATGCGCGACAGGATCAGCGCCCCTTCGATCAGTGAGATCACCGCAGTCGCAACCTGTTTCGCGTCGGGGGCCGGCCACCCATCGGAGCGCAGCCGGTCTTCGATGGCGCCGCACCATCCCATGAAGGCGCGCGCCGCGGCGGCGCGGACCAGCGGGCTGGCGTTCACCGACTCGGTGGCGATCGGCTCGATGGGGCAGCCGTCGCGCTGGTCGCCCGCCAGCCCCGCGACCAGCAGGTCGATCCACCGGTCGACGATGTCGGCGACCGGCGCGCCGCCGGCCAGGAACCGGCGCAACAGCCGCTCGATATCGCCCCCAGCCCTCTCCACCACCGCGGCGGCCAGCTGCTGCTTGCCCTGCGGGAAGTGGTGGTAGAGCGACCCCGGTTTGATGCTTGCCGCGTCGAGGATCTGGCTGAGTCCGGTCGCCGCGTAGCCCTGGCGGCGGAACAGGGTGGCTGCGTTGTCGATCAGCGCTGCGCGGCTGCGGTCGGGGCGAGGCACAATCCTTGACAATACTTGAATGATCACTCAAGAATGCTGAGATGAGGCAACTGACGTACGAAGAAGTCGGGCGGTACGCGTGGCACGAGGTGCCCGATCCGGAGCTCACCGAGCCGCAACAGGCCCTGGTCCGGCCCCTGGTGGTGGCCTGCTGCGACCTCGACGTCGCGGTGGCACACGGCGGGGCGCCGCTGCCGCCCGGGTATGCGGTCGGGCATGAGGGGCTGGCCGAGGTCGTCGCGGTCGGTGACGGCGTCAGCGCCGTCAGCGCCGGCGACCGCGTGGTGGTGCCGTTCCAGATCAGCTGCGGCGAGTGTCGGGAATGCCGGCGCGGTGCCTCGGGCTCGTGCGGGGCGGTGCCGCTGATGGCGATGTACGGCCTGGGCCCGCTGGCCGGCCTCGACGGCGGCGGATTCATGTCGGATCTGGTGCGGGTGCCGTACGCCGACGCGATGCTCGTCCGGGTTCCCGACACCGTCGACCCCGTCGCCATCGCGTCGCTGTCCGACAACATCCCCGACGGCTGGCGGGCCGTCGGACCCTACGCGGCGGATCTGGCCGGGTTGGACCCGGTCGATCGCCGCGTCCTGGTGGTCGGGCGGCTGTCGATCGGGCTGTACGCGGCCGCACTGGCGGTCGCGCTCGGTGCGCACGTCGACTACCTGGACATCGATCCCCAGCGGCTGGGCGCCGCCGAAAAGCTGGGGGCCGTCGCCCACGATCGGCTCAAGCCGGACAAGTCGTGGGATCCCTACCCCGTCACCGTGCACACGACGGCGGACCCGTCGCTGCTGGCGGCCACGCTACGCGCGACCTGGGCGGACGGAGTGTGCACCGACACCGGGATCTACTACCAGCCGACGGTCGAGATGCCGCTGTTGCCGATGTACACCCGGGGCGTGAGGTTCGTCACCGGCCGGGTCAACGCGCGCGCAGTCCTTCCGCAGGTGCTGGAGGCGCTGGCCGCAGGGTGCGACCTGTCGCCGGCGGTCGACCGCGTCGTGGACTGGGAGGATGCCCCGGCGGTGTGGCCGACGATGACCGGCAAGACGGTGTTCACCAGGGCGTAGCGCCTAAGCGATGTCGCTGGCGAACACCGCCATGCGGCGCAACTGCACCCGCGCCGGCCACGGCAACCCGTCACCGTCGGAGCCGGCCGGCAGGATCCGGGGATTGGTGAGATGCACCGCGCCGCGGGTGGAGCGCAGGTCGGCCTGGCCCGCGGCCAGCACGTTCTTCACCCAGTCGGTCTTGCCGTGAGCCAGCGCGATCGCCAGCACATTGCCCTTGCGGTACGCCGTGACGATGGTGTGGTACGGCTTGCCGGACTTGCGGCCGCGATGCTCGATGGTTGCCGTTCCGGGCAGATAACGCGCGATCGGCTTGACGGCCTTGTTGAGATATTTGACCTGAAGATTCTCGAACCAGACCGGAAAGACCATCGGCACGCCGGGAGCGTTGTTCGGGTGATCCCTTCGTGACATGACCGCACTGTACCGGCCGGGCCCGGCGCCAGCAGAATGGCGGGATGGCGGACCGGTGCGCGGACTGCGGTTTCGTGTACGACCTCAGTCAGTCGGCGGGTGTTGCGCGGGCGATCCCGGAGCGGGTGGCCGAGGTCGCGGCAATCCTGCGCGGCCGCGAGGCCGACCTGAGGTCTCGGCGGCGGCCCGCGGTGTGGTCGCCCCTCGAATACGCCTGCCACCTGCGGGACATGTTGTTGGTCCAGCGCGAGCGCGTCCTGGCGGCTCGCCGGATCGACGGGCCGGACTGCCTGCCGTCCGGACGCGACGAGCGGGTCGTGCACGACGGGTATGCCGAGCAAGAACCCGAGGATGTGGCCCGCCAGCTCGCGGACGCGGCGCAGCTGTTCGCCAACGTCCTGGCCCGCCTGGGCCCCGATGACTGGGATCGCAGCGTGGTCTACCACTACCCGGAAACCCGCGAGAGGTCGTTGCGGTGGGTCGCGCTGCATACGATGCACGAGGCGCAGCACCATTTGCTCGATATCCGCCGCCAGCTCTGATCGGGCCTGCGCGACCTGCTCGGATAATCACTTGGTCTGCTCTGGGACAATGGTCGACGTGAACGCAACTCCACTGATGGCCCGCATCGACCTGCGGGGCGCGCCGTTGACGGCCGCCCGGCTGCGGGCCGCCCTGCCGCGCGGCGGCGCCGACGTGGAGACCGTGTTGCCGCGGGTACGCCCGATCGTGCAGGCCGTCGCAGAGCGCGGGGCCGAGGCCGCCCTCGAGTTCGGGGCCACGTTCGACGGGGTGCGGCCCCCGGCGGTGCGGGTTCCGGGCGCCGCGCTGGAGAAGGCCCTGATAGAACTGGACGCGGGTGTGGCCGACGCGCTGCGGGTGATGATCGAACGCACCCGCGCCGTGCACGCCGACCAGCGCCGCACCGACGTCACCACCATCCTGGGCCCGGGCGCGACCGTCACCGAGCGGTGGGTGCCGGTGGACCGGGTCGGCCTGTATGTGCCCGGCGGCAACGCCGTCTACCCGTCCAGCGTGGTGATGAACGTGGTCCCGGCCCAGGCCGCCGGCGTCGCTTCGCTGGTGGTGGCCAGCCCGCCCCAGGCGGCATTTGACGCCTTGCCGCACCCCACGATCCTGGCCGCGGCGCGGCTGCTGGGTGTCGAGGAGGTGTGGGCCGTGGGCGGCGCGCAGGCGGTCGCGCTGCTGGCGTACGGCGGCACCGACCTCGACGGCGCCGAGCTGGCGCCGGTCGACATGATCACCGGGCCCGGCAACATCTATGTCACCGCCGCCAAGCGGCTGTGCCGGTCGCACGTCGGCATCGACGCCGAAGCCGGCCCCACCGAGATCGCGATCCTGGCCGACCACACCGCCGACCCGGCGCACGTGGCCGCCGACCTGATCAGTCAGGCCGAGCACGACGAGATGGCGGGCAGCGTGCTGGTCACCCCCGACGCGCAGCTCGCCGCGGCCACCGAGGCCGAGATGGCCGCCCAGCTGCAGACGACCGTGCATCGCGACCGGGTGACGGCAGCATTGCGAGGACGCCAATCGGCCGTCATCCTCGTCGATGACCTGGACGCGGGCGTCGACGTCGTCAACGCCTACGCCGCCGAGCACCTCGAGATCCAAACCGCCGACGCGGCCGCGGTCGCTGGCCGAATCCGTTCGGCCGGAGCCATTTTCGTCGGCCCCTACGCGCCGGTGAGTCTGGGGGACTACTGCGCCGGATCCAATCACGTGTTGCCGACCGCCGGCAGTGCGCGGCATTCCAGCGGCCTGTCGGTGCAGACGTTCCTGCGCGGAGTCCACGTCGTCGACTACACCGAGGCGGCCCTCAAAGACGTGGCCGGACACGTGATCGCGATCGCCGAGGCCGAAGACCTGCCGTCGCACGGCGAAGCGGTACGGCGGAGGTTCGAGCGATGAGCGAACAACTCGAGCCCACGCTCGACGACCTGCCGCTACGCGACGACCTGCGCGGAAAATCGCCCTACGGCGCACCGCAATTGGAGGTCCCGGTACGGCTGAACACCAACGAGAACCCGCACCCGCCCAGCAGGGCGCTGGTGGACGACGTGGTGCGGTCGGCGGCCGAGGTCGCGACCGCGTTGCACCGCTACCCGGACCGCGACGCGGTGGCGCTGCGCACCGACCTGGCCGCCTACCTGAGCGCCCAGACCGGCGTCCCGCTGGGAGTCGAAAACCTTTGGGCGGCGAATGGTTCCAATGAGATCCTGCAGCAGCTGCTGCAGGCGTTCGGCGGTCCCGGACGCACCGCCATCGGGTTTGTCCCCTCCTACTCGATGCACCCGATCATCTCCGACGGCACCCGCACCGAATGGCTGCAGGCCGACCGCGCGGACGACTTCAGCCTGGACGTTGACGCCGCCGTCGTCGCCGTCGCCGACCGGCGGCCCGACGTGGTGTTCGTCGCCAGCCCGAACAACCCGTCCGGGCAGAGCGTTTCGCTGCCGGCTCTGCGCAGGCTGCTCG
Source organism: Mycobacterium sp. 94-17 (assembly GCF_035617725.1). NCBI lineage: Bacteria > Bacillati > Actinomycetota > Actinomycetes > Mycobacteriales > Mycobacteriaceae > Mycobacterium > Mycobacterium sp. 94-17. Next base: position 45,562 of record NZ_JAPIYN010000025.1, on the reverse strand, counting down.
ACGCGGCGCCCGGCATCCTGATCGTCGACGAGGCGTACGGCGAGTTCTCCGCGCAGCCCAGCGCGGTGACGCTGGTCGCCGAATACCCGACCAAGCTCGTCGTCTCACGCACCATGAGCAAGGCGTTCGCGTTCGCCGGTGGCCGGCTGGGCTATCTGATCGCCACCCCGGCGGTTATCGACGCGATGCTGCTTGTGCGGTTGCCGTACCACCTGTCGGTGCTCACCCAGGCCGCCGCGCGCGCCGCGCTGCGGCACGCCGATGACACCCTGGGCAGTGTGGCGACACTGATCGCCGAGCGCGAGCGCGTGTCAACGGCCTTGACGGGCATGGGTTTTCGCGTGGTTCCCAGCGACGCGAATTTCGTGCTGTTCGGTGAGTTCGCCGATGCGCCGGCCACCTGGCGGCGCTACCTGGATGTCGGCGTGCTGATCCGTGACGTCGGAATTCCCGGCTACCTGCGCGTCACGACCGGACTGGCCGAGGAGAACGACGCCTTCCTGCGCGCCAGCGCCCGAATCGCCGCCACTGAACTGGCGCCAGTTACCCCCAACCCCGTAGGAGCGAGCGCAAGCGCGGCGAAGCCGCGTGCAGCGGGTCGCGACCATGTAGTAGGAGCACCGTGACAGCGACCGCCACCCGCCGCGCGCGCATCGAGCGCCGTACCAAGGAATCCGACATCGTCGTCGAACTCGATCTCGACGGCACCGGCCAGGTCGACGTCGACACGGGTGTGCCGTTCTACGACCACATGCTCACCGCCCTGGGCAGTCACGCCAGCTTCGACCTGACCGTGCGCACCAAGGGCGACGTCGAAATCGAAGGGCACCACACCATCGAGGACACCGCGATCGTCCTGGGCCAGGCACTCGGGCAGGCGCTCGGCGACAAGAAGGGCATCCGCCGGTTCGGCGACGCCTTCATCCCGATGGACGAGACGCTGGCCCACGCGGCGGTCGACGTGTCCGGCCGGCCCTACTGCGTGCACACCGGCGAGCCGGATCATTTGCAGCACACCACCATCGCCGGCAGCTCGGTGCCCTATCACACCGTGATCAACCGGCACGTGTTCGAGTCGCTGGCCATGAACGCGCGAATCGCGCTGCACGTGCGTGTGCTGTACGGGCGCGACCCGCATCACATCACCGAGGCGCAGTACAAGGCGGTTGCGCGCGCGCTGCGTCAGGCGGTCGAGTCCGATCCCCGCGTCTCGGATGTGCCGTCCACCAAAGGCGTTCTGTGACGGCGAAATCGGTGGTAGTTCTCGATTACGGGTCGGGCAACCTGCGGTCGGCCCAGCGCGCGCTCGAGCGCGCGGGTGCATCGGTCGAAGTGACCGCGGACGCCGCCGCCGCGGCCGCCGCCGACGGTCTGGTGGTTCCGGGCGTCGGCGCCTACGAGGCCTGCATGACGGGACTCCGCAACATCGGTGGCGAGCGCATCATCGCCGAGCGGGTTGTGGCCGGCCGCCCGGTGCTCGGCGTCTGCGTCGGCATGCAGATCCTGTTCGCCCGCGGTGTCGAATTCAGTGTGGAGACCGAGGGATGCGGCCAGTGGCCGGGATACGTCACACGGCTGCAGGCGCCGGTCATCCCGCACATGGGCTGGAACGTCGTCGAATCCGGGCCGGGCACAGTGCTGTTCAAGGGACTCGACGCCGACACCCGCTTCTACTTCGTGCACTCCTACGCCGCCCAGCAGTGGGAGGGTTCGCCGGACGCAGTGCTGACCTGGGGCGCCCACGAGGGCCCGTTTCTGGCCGCGGTCGAGGACGGGCCGCTCTCGGCCACCCAATTCCACCCGGAGAAGAGCGGGGACGCCGGCGCGGCCGTCTTGAGCAACTGGGTCCAGGGATTGTGACGGGCCACGCCGAAGCGCTTTCTGCCAAGCAACGGCCGGGGGTGCACGCAACTCGTTGCGGCCTCGGCACACAGGAGGAGATGTGTTGATTTTGTTGCCCGCGGTCGACGTCGTCGACGGCCGCGCCGTGCGTCTGGTGCAGGGCAAGGCGGGCAGTGAAACCGAATACGGTTCGGCGCTGGAGGCGGCGTTGACCTGGCAGCGCGACGGCGCCGAATGGATCCATCTGGTCGACCTGGACGCGGCGTTCGGGCGCGGCTCCAACCGCGAACTGCTGGCCGAGGTGGTCGGCGAACTCGACGTGCAGGTGGAACTGTCCGGCGGGATCCGCGACGACGATTCCCTGGCCGCCGCTTTGGCCACCGGCTGCGCCCGGGTGAACCTGGGCACTGCGGCGCTGGAGAATCCGCAGTGGTGTGCCCGGGCGATCGCCGAACAGGGCGACAAGGTCGCCGTGGGTCTGGACGTGCAGATCGTCGACGGTGCGCACCGGCTGCGCGGGCGCGGTTGGGAGACCGACGGCGGCGACCTGTGGGAGGTGCTGGAACGCCTTGACGGGCAGGGGTGTTCGCGGTTCGTGGTCACCGACGTGAGCAAGGACGGCACGCTGGGTGGTCCCAATCTGGACCTGCTGGGGTCCGTCGCCGAACGCACCGACGCCCCGGTGATTGCCTCCGGCGGCGTGTCCAGCCTCGACGACCTGCGCGCGATCGCCACCCTGACGGGCCGCGGCGTCGAGGGTGCCATCGTGGGCAAGGCCCTCTACGCGGGGCGGTTCACCTTGCCACAGGCGCTGGCCGCGGTGGCGGAGTAGCGCCGCATGGACGTGCACACGCTGGTGGCGCAGGCGTCGGCGATCCTCGACGACGCGGTCGATCCGTTCCTCGCCGGCCACCGCGCCGATTCCGCGGTCCGCAAGAAGGGCAACGACTTCGCCACCGACGTCGACCTCGCGATCGAGCGGCAGGTGGTGGCCGCGCTGGTCGAGTCGACCGGGATCGGGGTGCACGGCGAGGAATTCGGCGGTTCGTCCGTCGACTCGCCATGGGTGTGGGTGCTCGATCCTGTCGACGGCACCTTCAACTACGCGGCCGGATCGCCGATGGCCGGCATCCTGCTCGGCCTGCTGCGCCACGGGGAGCCGGTGGCCGGTTTGACCTGGCTGCCGTTCATCGGCCAGCGCTACACCGCGGTGGCGGGCGGCCCGTTGCACAAGAACGGGGTGCCGCGGCCGCCGCTGACCGCCGTCGACCTGGCCGACGCCCTGGTGGGGGCCGGGTCGTTCAGCGCGGACGCGCGGGGCCGGTTCCCGGGCCGCTACCGAATGGCGGTGCTGGAAAACCTCAGCCGGGTCTCGTCGCGCCTGCGCATGCACGGCTCCACCGGCCTCGACCTCGCGTTCGTCGCCGACGGAATCCTCGGTGCGGCAATAAGTTTCGGAGGGCACGTGTGGGACCACGCCGCCGGGGCCGCGCTGGTGCGCGCCGCCGGTGGCGTGGTCACCGACCTGGCCGGTGAACCGTGGACTCCCGCATCGGATTCCGCGCTGGCGGCCGGGCGCGGCGCACACGCCGAGATCCTCGACATCCTGCACGCCATCGGACGGCCGGAGGACTACTGAGATGCCCCCGAATCCCAACGGCCTCGCGGTGCGGGTGATCCCGTGTCTGGACGTCGACGCCGGCCGGGTGGTCAAAGGTGTCAACTTCGAAAACCTCCGGGAAGCGGGCGATCCCGTGGAGCTCGCGGCCGCCTATGACGCCGAAGGCGCGGACGAGCTGACTTTTCTGGACGTGACCGCGTCGTCGTCGGGCCGGGCCACCATGCTCGAGGTGGTGCGCCGCACCGCCGAGCAGGTCTTCATCCCGCTGACGGTGGGCGGCGGGGTGCGCACCGTGGCCGACGTCGACGTGTTGCTGCGTGCGGGAGCCGACAAGGTTTCCATCAACACCGCCGCGATCGCCCGCCCGGAGCTGCTGGCCGAGATGGCACGGCAATTCGGCTCCCAGTGCATCGTGCTGTCCGTCGATGCGCGCACGGTGCCCACGGGCGCGGTGCCGACGGCGTCGGGCTGGGAGGTCACCACCCACGGCGGTCGCCGCGGCACCGGGCTTGACGCCATCGAATGGGCCTCGCGCGGCGCCGATTTGGGCGTGGGGGAGATCCTGCTGAACTCGATGGACGCCGATGGCACCAAAGCCGGGTTCGATCTGGAGATGCTGCGGGCGGTGCGCTCGGCGGTCACCGTGCCGGTCATCGCCAGTGGCGGCGCCGGCGCCGCCGAGCATTTCGCGCCCGCGGTCGCGGCCGGCGCCGATGCGGTGTTGGCGGCCAGCGTTTTTCACTTCCGGGAGTTGACCATCGGTCAGGTGAAGGCCGCCATGGCCAAGGCGGGAATCGCGATAAGGATGGCGCGATGACCCTCGACCCGCAGATCGCCGCGCGACTGAAGCGCAACGCCGACGGCCTGTTCACCGCCGTCGTGCAGGAGCGCGGTAGTGGTGACGTACTGATGGTCGCCTGGATGGACGACGCGGCCCTGGCCCGAACGCTGGAAACCCGTGAGGCAACCTATTATTCACGGTCCCGCGGCCAGCAGTGGATCAAGGGGGCGACGTCCGGGCACACCCAGCACGTCCACTCGGTGCGCCTGGACTGCGACGGCGACGCCGTGCTGTTGACCGTCGACCAGGTCGGCGGGGCGTGTCACACCGGTGACCACAGCTGCTTCGACGCGGACGTGCTGCTGGCGCCGGAGAGCTGAACCGTACCGCTAGCCCGGCAACGCGTTGAGCCCGTTGGCCGCGACCACCGCGGCGCGTGTCCACTCCCGCCGGGCGACCGCCGGTTCGATGCGGTCGCGGCGAATGGCCTCGACGTCGATGGCCGTGCCCCTGATCGTCGCGCCGGGCACTCGGAAGGAAAAGGCGCGCTCCTCGGTGGCGATGGCCAGCATCGCGTCGGTGTCGGCGAATCCGTTGGCGCGCATGGTGTCCTCGGCCCACCGGAACGGCTTGAGGCCGCCGAAGTTCTTGACGTACACCACCCAGAGCCGAACGCCGCGCGCGGTGCGCAGGTTGTTCAGCGCCCGCTCGACCGTGTTGTGCTCGACCGGGCCCAGCGCAGCCGACTGGTCGGTGATCTGGCTGGACAGCATGAGGCCCGATTTAGGCTGAGAAGCAACGGAACTCGCGGTGGGCCGCGGTGCTGACGAGGCGGCGGGCCGGTCGGCGTGGCCGCGCAGCAGGCGGACCCCGACGACCGCGCCGACCGCGAGCAGCGCGACGGCGACCAGTGCCGCCACCAGCGTCACCGGCCGCACCCGGCCGCCGCGCGGCTGCGGGGCCGTGCTGCCCGGGCCCGGCGGCCTGGCGATCACTTCCGTGGGGGCAGCAATGATCTCGGTGCGTGCCTGCGCATCCGGCGAAGCGGCGGTCGCGCGGCCGGCCAGTGCCGCCGCGAAGTCGGTGCACGTCGCGTAGCGCTCGTGGGGTTGCTTGGCGAGCGCCCTGGCGATGACCGGATCGAGTTCCGCCAGGTCGGGCCGTCGCCGGCTGATCAACGGTGGTGGTGCGGACAGATGCTGCCCGATGACCACCGCCGGGTTGGAATGATGAAACGGCGCCGTCCCGGTCAACAGGTTGTAGGCCGTGCACCCCAGCGCATATTGGTCGGCCCGTGCGTCCAGCTCCGCGCCCTGGAGTTGCTCGGGTGCGCAGTAGGCGGTGGTCCCCACCAACATGTTGGTCGCGGTCAGCCCGCTGATCTCACCGAGCTCACGTGCAATGCCGAAGTCGGCGAGCAGGATTCGTTGTCGCGGGTGGGCGGGAGAACTCGAGCCGAGCAGGATGTTCGCGGGTTTGACGTCGCGGTGCAGCAGTCCGCGCGAGTGTGCGTAGTCGAGCGCGTCGGCCACCGCCGAGATGATCTCGACCACTTGAGCTTTGGGCATGCCGGACGGGTGCCGGGTGCGTAACAGCTCCGCGGCGTCGACGCCCTCCACGTAATCCATCGACAGCCACAACCTGCCCTCGAACTCGCCGCGGTCGTGGATGCCGACGATGTGCGCGTTGTACAGGCTCGCCGCCAGATCGGCCTCGCGGTTGAACCGTTGGCGGAACTCGTCGTTCGCGGTCAGTTCGCCCGACAACACCTTGAGCGCGTCGCGGCGGGGCAGCCGCGGGTGCTGCGCAAGGTAGACGTGTCCCATGCCGCCGGCGCCCAGGCGCCGAACGATGGTGTAGCCGGCAAACAGCTGTCCTTCGGCCAGGCCTTGGTCAACGCCACCGCTGTCGGGCATGTGTGCATGCTACTGACGCCGTGGCGGCGGCAACCGGTTATCGCCGAGCGAGTGTCGAGGGCCACCTTGCGCGGGCGCGGGTGCGCGACTTCGACAAGAATGGTGGGCAATGTCGAAATGGTTGTCCTGGAACGTCGTCGTGCCGGTGCTGTCCGTTGTCGTGCTCGCACTGATCTGGGGCAAGACGCTCGGGCCGGTGCTCGTCGGTGTGACGGCGCTGTTTCTGGTCGGTGCGGTGGTGGCCGCGGTGCATCACGCGGAGGTGGTCGCGCACCGGGTCGGCGAACCGTTCGGGTCGCTGGTGCTCGCGGCGGCGGTAACCGTCATCGAGGTGGCCCTGATCGTCGAGCTGATGGCATCCGGCGGTAACGAGACGGCGACCCTGGCCCGGGACACCGCGTTCGCCGCGCTGATGATCACCACCAACGGCATCGCCGGCCTGTCGCTGCTGCTCGGTTCCCGGCGCTACGGCGTGACGTTGTTCAACGCCGAAGGCAGCGGCGCCGCGCTGGCCACGTTGACCACCCTGGCGACGCTGAGCCTGGTGCTGCCCTCCTTCACCGCCAGTTCGTCGGGCGGAGAATTCTCACGCGGTCAGCTCGTCTTCGCGGCGGTCGCCTCGTTGCTGCTCTACCTGCTTTTCGTGTTCACGCAAACGGTGCGGCATCGCGACTTCTTTCTACCGATCGCGCAGAAGGGCCAAAAGCGCCTGTTCGAGGACGAAGCCCACGCTGATCCGCCGAGCATCGGGGAGGCGCTGACGAGCCTCGGGCTGCTCATTGCCGCCCTCGTCGCGGTAGTCGGACTGGCCGAGGAGGAAGCGCCGGCCCTCGAGCAGGCGGTGACTGCGGTGGGCTTCCCGCAATCGTTCGTCGGCGTGGTGATCGCGGCGCTGGTGTTGCTGCCGGAAACCCTCGCGGCGGTGCGTGCGGCGCGGAAAGGCGGCATTCAGATCAGTCTGAACCTCGCCTACGGTTCGGCGTTGGCCAGCATCGGGCTCACCATTCCGGCGATCGCGCTGGCGTCGAACTGGCTGAAGGGGCCGCTGGCGCTGGGTCTCGGCTCCGTCCAGTTGGTCCTGCTCGCGCTGACCGTGGTGATCAGCATGCTGACGGTGGTGCCCGGGCGAGCGACGCGCCTGCAGGGCGAGGTGCATCTGGTGCTGCTGGCCGCCTACGTGTTCCTGGCGATCAGCCCCTGACGGTCAGGCCCGGCCGCGCAGCGTCGTCAGCGCCTTGTCGGCGTGGCTGTCCATGTTGAACTCGCTGGAGATCACCTCGAGCACCGTGCGGTCGGTGTCGATGACGAATGTCGTGCGCTTGACCGGCATCAACTTGCCGAGCAGGCCCCGCTTGACCCCGAACTGGGCGGCGACGGTGCCGTCGGCGTCCGACAGCAGCGGGTAGTCGAACTTCTGCATGTCGGCGAACTTGGCCTGCTTGTGCACGGCGTCGGCGCTGATTCCCACCCGGTTGGCCCCCACCGCGGCGAATTCGGACGCCAGGTCCCGGAAGTGACAGGCTTCCTTGGTGCAGCCGGGTGTCATCGCGGCCGGGTAGAAGAACAGCACGACGGGCCCGTTGGACAGCAGGTCGCTGAGCTTGCGCGGCGTTCCGGTCTGGTCGGGCAGTTCGAAGTCCGCAACGGTGTCACCAGGTTTCATGGCGGACACGCTACGCCCAACCGCCCTGACAGCCCGAGCTTAAAGGCCACTGCGAAAAACCTCCTCGAAATCACAGTGGCCTTACACTCGCGAGCCGCCCGACCCTTTCTGGGAGGATGGTTCGGTGCACGCTCACCCCGCCGCGACGACCTCGCGAGAGGATTTCCGCCAGCTGGCAGCCGAGCACCGCGTGGTCCCGGTGACCCGCAAGGTGCTGGCCGACAGCGAGACGCCGCTGTCGGCCTACCGCAAACTCGCCGCCAACCGGCCGGGCACCTTCCTGCTGGAATCCGCCGAGCACGGCCGGTCCTGGTCGCGGTGGTCGTTCATCGGCGCGGGTGCGCCGTCGGCGCTGACCGTGCGCGACGGTCAGGCGGTGTGGCTGGGCGTGGTGCCGCAGGACGCCCCGACCGGGGGCGACCCGTTGCAGGCCCTGCGCGACACGTGCGAGCTGCTGGCCACCGGCCCGCTCCCGGGGCTACCGCCGCTGTCGGGCGGCATGGTCGGGTTCTTCGCCTACGACCTGGTCCGGCGCCTGGAACGGCTGCCCGAACTGGCCGTCGACGACCTGCGGCTGCCCGACATGTTGCTGCTGCTGGCCACCGATGTGGCGGCCGTTGACCACCACGAGGGCACCATCACGCTGATCGCCAACGCGGTGAACTGGAACGGCACCGACGAGCGCGTCGACGAGGCCTACGACGACGCGATCGCCCGCCTGGACGTGATGACCGCGGCGCTGGGCCAGCCGTTGCCGTCCACCGTCGGCACGTTCGAGCGGCCCGAGCCGCGCTACCGCGCCCAGCGCAGCGTCGAGGAGTACGGAAAGATCGTCGACTATCTCGTCGACCAGATCGCCGCCGGCGAGGCCTTCCAGGTGGTGCCTTCGCAGCGCTTCGAAATGGACACCGACGTCGCCGCGATCGACGTCTACCGGATGCTGCGGGTCACCAACCCCAGCCCCTACATGTATCTACTGCAGGTGCCGAATAATGCTGGGGGAAATGACTTTTCGATCGTCGGCTCCAGCCCGGAGGCGTTGGTCACGGTCGCCGACGGCATCGCGACCACCCATCCGATCGCCGGAACCCGGTGGCGGGGGGACACCGACGAAGAGGACCTGCTGCTGGAAAAGGAGCTGTTGGCCGACGAGAAGGAACGTGCCGAGCACCTGATGCTGGTCGACCTGGGCCGCAACGACCTGGGCCGGGTCTGCGCGCCCGGCACCGTGCGCGTCGAGGATTACAGCCATATCGAGCGCTACAGCCACGTGATGCACCTCGTGTCGACGGTGACCGGCACGCTCGGCGAGGGCCGCACCGCGCTGGACGCGGTGACCGCCTGCTTCCCGGCCGGCACGCTGTCGGGCGCACCCAAGGTACGGGCCATGGAGCTCATCGAAGAGGTGGAGAAGACGCGCCGCGGCCTATACGGCGGTGTGGTCGGCTACCTGGACTTCGCCGGCAATGCCGACTTCGCGATCGCCATCCGCACCGCCCTGATGCGCGACGGTGTCGCCTACGTGCAGTCCGGCGGCGGGGTAGTGGCGGACTCCAACGGCCCCTACGAATACACCGAGGCGACCAACAAGGCCCGCGCGGTGCTCAGCGCGATCGCCGCCGCCGAGACGCTGAGCGCACCCGCGGTCGATGAGTGAGGCCGCCCGGCCGGCTCGCCGGCTGATCCGAATTGCCCAGGCGCTGCTGGTGGTCGCGGCGGGGACGCTCTGGGTGGCCTCCCGACTGCCGTGGGTCGTTATCCGGTCGTTCGACGGGCTGGGGCCGCCCAAGCAGGTGACGTTGGCCGGCGGGGCGTGGTCGACGGCCCTGCTGCCGTCGGCGCTGCTCCTGCTGGTCGCGGCCGTCGCGGCCATCGCGGTGCGGGGCTGGTTGCTGCGCGCGCTGGCGGGTCTGCTGGCTCTGGTCAGCCTGGCGATCGGCTACCTCGGCGTCAGCCTGTGGGCGCTGCCGGACGTGGCGGTCCGCGGTGCCGAGCTGGCGCACGTCTCGATGATGTCGCTGGTCGGAAGCGAGCGGCGGTACTGGGGCGCGGGCGTCACGGTGGTGGCCGCGGCCTGCACGCTGACGGCCGCCGTCCTGCTGATGCGGTCCGCGTCGGATTCGGGGGCGGCACGCTCGAGCACGATGAAGTACGCCGCGCCGGCGACGCGCCGGTCGATTGCGCGACGCAAACGGGTCGACGGGGCGATGCTGGAGGAGCCGGAGACGCCGGATATGTCGGAGCGGATGATCTGGGATGCCCTTGACGAGGGGCGTGACCCAACCGATCGGGCAGGTGAGTCTGACACCGAGGGTCGGTGACGGACCGCAAGCCGCGGGCCGCTACCCTTCATTGACGTCGTCGCGATCGGCTCGGGAAACAATGTGGCCGTCGGATGCAGCGGACGACAGGGCGAAGGGAAACGACAGGCATGAGTCCGGCAACCGTGCTTGACTCCATCCTCGAGGGTGTCCGGGCCGACGTTGCCGCGCGTGAAGCGCTTATCAGCTTGTCGGAGATCAAGGCCGCCGCAGCGGCCGCGCCACCGCCACGCGATGTGATGGCCGCCTTGCGCGAGCCCGGAATCGGTGTCATCGCCGAAGTCAAGCGCGCGAGCCCGTCGGCGGGTTCCCTGGCTACCATTGCCGATCCGGCCAAGCTGGCGCGCGCCTACGAAGACGGCGGCGCCCGCATCATCAGCGTCTTGACCGAGGAGCGACGTTTCCACGGTTCGCTCGACGACCTCGACGCGGTCCGCGCGGCGGTCTCGATACCGATTCTGCGCAAAGACTTTGTCGTGCAGCCCTATCAGATCCACGAAGCGCGTGCGCACGGCGCCGACATGCTGCTGCTCATCGTCGCCGCGCTGGAGCAGTCGGCGTTGGTGTCGATGCTGGATCGCACCGAATCGCTGGGCATGACCGCGCTCGTCGAGGTGCACACCGAGGAGGAGGCCGACCGGGCGCTCAAGGCCGGGGCCCGCGTAATCGGCGTCAACGCCCGCGATCTGGCGACACTGAACGTCGACCGGGACTGCTTCGCCCGCATCGCTCCGGGGCTGCCCAGCAACGTGATCAGGATCGCCGAATCCGGTGTGCGCGGTACCGGAGACCTCCTGGCGTATGCCGGTGCCGGTGCCGACGCCGTCCTGGTCGGCGAAGGTCTGGTCAAAAGCGGTGATCCGCGCGCCGCGGTCGCCGACCTGGTGACCGCGGGGACCCATCCGTCCTGTCCGAAACCGTCTCGCTAGTCACCGAGGCACCGCAAAGCCCCCGCGCTGATACGTTGAACCCATGAGCCATCCCCGCGTAGAGCCTTGGTGATGGTGGACCTGTCCCGCCCGGACCTTCCGCTTCCGAGCGCAGCCATCGCCGAACCCACCCGCCACGAACCCGATGGGCGTGGCCATTTCGGCGTGTACGGCGGCCGCTACGTCGCGGAGGCGTTGATGGCCGTGATCGAAGAGGTTACCGCCGCCTACGAGAAGGAGCGGGTGAACCAGGACTTCCTGGACACCCTGGACTACCTGCAGGCGAACTACGCTGGGCGGCCGTCGCCCCTGTACGAGGCGCCCCGGCTGTCCGAGCAGGCCGGCGCACGCATCTTCCTCAAGCGAGAAGACCTGAACCACACCGGTTCTCACAAGATCAACAACGTGCTCGGTCAGGCGTTGCTGGCCCAGCGGATGGGCAAGAGGCGGGTGATCGCCGAGACCGGGGCCGGCCAGCACGGCGTGGCTACCGCCACCGCCTGCGCACTGCTCGGCCTGGAGTGCGTGATCTACATGGGTGCCGTCGACACCGAGCGTCAGGCGCTCAACGTGGCGCGGATGCGCTTGCTGGGAGCCACCGTCGTCTCGGTCGAAAGCGGTTCGAAGACGCTCAAGGATGCCATCAACGAGGCGTTCCGGGATTGGGTTACCAATGCCGACAACACCTTCTACTGTTTCGGTACCGCGGCGGGACCGCATCCCTTCCCCGCCATGGTGCGCGATTTCCAACGCATCATCGGCCTCGAGGCGCGCGCCCAGATCCAGGCCCAGGCGGGCCGGCTGCCCGACGCGGTGGTGGCCTGTATCGGCGGCGGTTCCAATGCCATCGGCATCTTCCACCCGTTCATCGACGATCCGCAGGTGCGGTTGGTCGGATTCGAGGCCGCCGGCGACGGCGTTGAAACCGGAAGGCATGCAGCGACATTCAGCGGCGGCTCGCCCGGTGCGTTTCAGGGGTCGTTCTCGTATCTGCTGCAGGACGAAGACGGGCAGACCATCGAATCCCATTCCATCTCAGCGGGTCTCGATTATCCGGGGGTGGGCCCGGAACATGCGTACCTGCGCGAGACGGGCCGCGCCGAATACCGCCCGATCACCGACTCGGAGGCCATGGACGCCTTCAGCATCCTGTGCCGCACGGAGGGGATCATCCCGGCGATCGAGTCGGCGCACGCGGTGGCGGGTGCTCTGAAGCTGGGCCCCGAACTGGGGCGGGGCGCGATCATCGTGGTGAACCTGTCCGGGCGCGGGGACAAGGATGTCGAAACCGCCGCGAAGTGGTTCGGGCTGTTGGGATCCAGCGACCGATGACCGTCGAACACCGCGAAGCGGGCACGCTCGAGACGATCTTCGAAGGCTGCCGCAACGACAGCCGCGCCGCATTGATCGGCTACCTTCCCACCGGTTACCCCGACGTGCCGACATCGGTGCAAGCGATGACCGCACTGGTCGAATCGGGTTGCGACATCATCGAAGTCGGGGTTCCCTATTCCGATCCCGGGATGGACGGCCCGACCATCGCCAAGGCCACCGAGATCGCGCTGCACGGGGGAGTGCGCGTGCGCGACACCCTGGCCGCGGTCGAGGCGATCAGCGCGGCAGGCGGCCGGGCCGTGGTGATGACCTACTGGAACCCGGTGTTGCGCTACGGGGTCGACGCGTTCGCGCGGGACCTGGCATCGGCGGGCGGGTACGGCCTGATCACGCCCGACCTCATCCCCGAGGAGGCCGGACAGTGGCTGGCGGCCTCGGACGAGCATGGGCTGAACCGGATCTTTCTCGTCGCGCCGTCCTCGACGCCGCAGCGGTTGGCGATGACGGTGGAGGCGTCGCGCGGCTTCGTCTACGCGGCTTCGACGATGGGCGTGACGGGGGCGCGCGACGTCGTGTCCAACGCCGCGCCGGAATTGGTGAGCAGGATCAGGGAGGTCTCCGACACTCCCGTCGGCGTCGGTCTGGGGGTGCGCTCACGCGAGCAGGCCGCCCAGATCGGCAGCTACGCCGACGGCGTCATCGTCGGGTCCGCACTGGTATCGGCACTGGGGGACGGAGGGTTGACTGCGTTGCGCGCACTGACTGAGGAACTCGCCGCCGGTGTTCGTCAGGGGGTCGGCGCCTCGTGACGAAGCTACTGGCTTATTTCCCGAGCCCGCCGCGGGGCGTGTGGCATCTCGGGCCGCTGCCCATCCGCGCCTACGCGCTGTTCATCATTGCCGGCATCGTGGCGGCCTTGCTGATCGGTGACCGCCGCTGGGAGGCGCGCGGCGGTGAGCGCGGCGTGATCTACGACATCGCGCTGTGGACGGTGCCGTTCGGGCTGATCGGGGGCAGGCTCTACCATTTGGCCACCGACTGGCGCACGTATTGGGGTCCCGGTGGCGCGGGACTCGGTGCGGCCGTGCGGATCTGGGACGGCGGCTTGGGCATTTGGGGCGCGGTGGCGCTCGGCGGCGTCGGCGCCTGGATCGGCTGCCGCAGGCACGGGATTCCGCTTCCGGCCTTCGGCGACGCGCTGGCCCCGGGAATCATCTTGGCGCAGGCCATCGGCCGACTCGGCAATTACTTCAACCAGGAGCTCTATGGGCGCGAAACCACGCTGCCGTGGGGCATGGAGGTCTTCTACCGCCGAGACCCCTCGGGATACATCGACCCGCATTCGCTGGATGGCGTCTCGACGGGCCAGATCGCTTTCGTGGTGCAGCCGACGTTTCTCTACGAATTGATCTGGAATGTCCTGATTTTCGTCGCGTTGATCTACGCCGACCGGCGCTTCAATCTGGGACATGGGCGGCTGTTCGCGCTGTACGTGGCGGGCTACTGCGTGGGTCGCTTCGGGGTCGAGCTGCTGCGCGACGACACGGCCACCCACATCGCCGGCATCCGGATCAACTCGTTCACATCGACTTTCGTGTTCATCGGGGCCGTGGTGTATCTGATGGCGGCGCCCAAGGGCCGCGAAGATCCCGAGAGCCTGCGCGGCAACCAATACCTCGACGAGGAAGAGGAAGCGGTCGACGCCGAGTCGGAAGACGAGCTCGCAACGGTGGCCACCGCGGCGACCGCGGCGGCGGCGGTAACCGCGGCCGATGCGCCCGCGGGCCCCACAGGTTCGGCCGAGTCGAAGGAGGCCGACGGAACCACCGGCCCCGGCACGGAAGCCGAAGAACCGACGGGCGAGAGCGAAACCGAGGCCTTGGCCGCGGGTACCGAATCCGACGAGCCGGTAGCCGAGCCCGAAGCGCTTGAAGCCGAAGCGAGCGAGCCGGAAGAGCCTGAGGCTGAAGCGGCCGAAGGGCCGGAGGCTGAAGCGGCCGAAGCCGAAGCTGCGGAAGCGGAAGAGCCTGAAGTCGAGGCGGCAGAGGCCGAGCAGCCCGAGGCGGAAGGGTCGCAGGCCGAAGCGGAGGAACCGGAAGCCGAGGAGTCGGAAGCCGAAGCTGAAGGGCCGGAAGCTGAAGAGCCTCAAGCGGATGCGGCGGAAGCCGCGGAGCCTGAAAGCCAAGCGACAGTAGACGAGGAACCCGAAGCCGAAACGACAGCAGAGGATTCCGAATCCGACGAACCGGAAGCCGAAGCGGCAGTGGAGGATTCCGAAGCCGAGGAACCTCACGCCGAGGCGGCTGAAGCCGAGGAACCGGAAGTCGAAACCGACACAGAAGCCGAAGACGAGGCGGCAGCGACCGAGGAGTCGGAAGCCGAGACGGCGCCAGCCGAAGAACAAGAAGCTGAAGCGGCAGTAGGGGATTCCGCAGCCGACGAGGCGGAAGCCGACGAGGCGGAAGCCGATGAACCGGAAGCCGATGAACCGGAAGCTGATGAACCGGAAGCCGAAGCGGCAGTAGAGGATTCCGAATCCGAGGAGGCGGAAGCCGCGGCCGAAGAACCGGAAGTCGGAGCCGACGCGGCGGAGGACGAGAAATCCGCAGAAGCGGAAGCGGACGCAGAAGCCGACGCGGAAGCCAAAGACGAGGAAGCGCAAGCCGAGCCGGTCGGCGAAGCCGCAACACCGGAAGCCGACACGGTCGACGCCGACTCGACGGCGGCCACCGAAACGGAAGACACCGAAACGGAAGACACCGAAACGGAAGAACCCGAAACGGAAGACACCGAACCCGAACAACCAGCCGCAGCGACCCCCGCCCGGCCGGAGCCGCGCCGGCGCTGGGGCTCGCGACTGCGCAACCGGCTGTCGGGCCGCTGACCGCCGCCGTGCCCTGATTTCGCACCGCGTCGTCGCAACGCATCTGGCATCCTGAAACGCGTGACCGACGGACGTTCAGCGGGCTAGACGATGCATCCTTATCAACCCGCGCGCAATGCCGGACTACCCCGCGGTCGCCGTCGCCTCTTTGTCGCGGCCGGCACCGGCGTGGCGTTGGGTGGCGCGCTGGGCTACGTCGCGCTGGCCGACCCGCACAATCCGACGTCGCTGTACCCGCAGTGTCCGTTCAAGCTGATCACCGGCTGGAACTGCCCGTTCTGCGGCGGCCTGCGGATGACGAATGACGTGCTGCACGGCCACCTGGCGGCGGGTCTGCACGACAATGTCTTCCTGCTGGTAGGCCTCCCGCTGCTGGCCGCATGGATGCTGATGCGCCACGCGCGGGGCAGGGGATTGCCGCCCAGAGCAGCGATGGTGACGGTCGCGGTCGCGACGATCGCCTGGGGGGTACTGCGTAACCTCCCGGGCTTCCCGTTGTTTCCCACTGTTCTTGGTGGGTAAGAGCACACTGCGCGACGGCGGCTATGTGCGGCCCGCAGAGGTGATACACGACTAAGCTTGGTCGGCGTGAGTAGACGCGGAAAGATCGTCTGCACCCTTGGCCCTGCGACCAATACGGATGAGTCGATCCTGGCCCTGGTCGGGGCCGGAATGGACGTCGCCCGGTTGAACTTCAGCCACGGTGACTACTCCGATCACAAAGCCGCCTACGAGCGCGTCCGGTCTGCGTCCGACGCCACGGGCCGCGCCGTCGGTGTGCTCGCCGACCTGCAGGGTCCCAAGATCAGGCTGGGACGTTTCGCCACCGGGCCCACGTACTGGGCCGACGGTGAAACGGTGCGGATCACCGTCGCCGACTGTGACGGCGACCACGACCGGGTGTCGACCACCTACAAGAAATTGGCCGAGGACGCCTCCGTCGGTGACCGGATCCTGGTCGACGACGGCAAGGTCGGTCTGATCATCGATGGCATCGAGGGCGACGACGTCGTCTGCACGGTCGTCGAGGGCGGGCCGGTCAGCAACAACAAGGGCATCTCGCTGCCCGGCATGAACGTGTCCGCACCGGCCTTGTCGGATAAGGACGTCGAGGATCTCGTGTTCGCGCTGGAACTCGGAGTCGACCTGGTCGCGCTGTCCTTCGTGCGTTCGCCCTCCGACGTCGAGTTGGTGCACGAAGTGATGGATCGCGTCGGCCGGCGGGTGCCGGTGATCGCGAAGCTGGAGAAGCCGGAGGCCGTCGACAATCTCGAAGCCATCGTGCTGGCCTTCGACGCGATCATGGTGGCCCGTGGCGACCTGGGCGTCGAACTGCCCTTGGAAGAAGTCCCGCTGGTGCAGAAGCGGGCCATCCAGATGGCCCGGGAGAATGCGAAACCAGTGATCGTGGCGACCCAGATGCTCGATTCGATGATCGAGAGCTCGCGGCCGACCCGTGCCGAGGCCTCCGACGTCGCCAACGCCGTCCTGGACGGAGCCGACGCGGTGATGTTGTCCGGGGAGACCTCGGTGGGCAAGTATCCGCTGGCGGCCGTTCGAACGATGGCCCGCATCATCTGCGCGGTCGAAGACAATTCCACGGCCGCGCCGCCGCTGACCCACGTTCCGCGCACCAAGCGCGGCGTGATCTCCTACGCGGCCCGTGACATCGGCGAGCGGCTCGACGCCAAGGCGCTGGTCGCGTTCACGCAGTCAGGCGACACCGTCAAGCGCCTCGCGCGCCTGCACACCCCGCTGCCACTGCTTGCCTTCACCGCCTGGCCCGAGGTGCGCAGCCAGCTGGCCATGACCTGGGGCACCGAGACGTTCATCGTCCCGATGATGACCTCCACCGACGGCATGATCCGCCAAGTCGACAAGTCGCTGCTGGAGCTGGGCCGCTACAAGCGCGGCGACCTGGTGGTCATCGTCGCCGGCGCGCCACCTGGCACAGTGGGGTCCACCAACCTCATCCATGTGCATCGGATCGGCGAGGACGACGTCTGACAAGAGGAGAGCCCGTGCCGGAACAACAGGCCGCGACACAGGCCGATCCGGATTTCGCGGAGCTGCTGGCGACACTCGAGCTCGATCGGGTCGACGACGACCTGTTCATCGGCTCGCATCCGAGCAAGAACCCGATGCGAACATTCGGCGGCCAGCTGATGTCGCAGTCGTTCGTGGCGAGCAGCCGCAGTCTGGTCCGCCCAGACCTGCCGCCCAGCGCGCTGTCGGTGCACTTCATCAACGGGGGAGACACCGCCAAGGATATCGAATACCGCGTGACCCGGCTGCGCGACGAGCGCCGCTTCGCCAACCGGCGCGTCGACGCGATGCAAGGGGGCACGCTGCTATCCACGGCGCTGGTCTCGTACATGGCCGGCGGCCCGGGTTTGGAACACGGCGTCACGCCGCCGGAGGTCGCCGAGCCGCACACGCAGCCCACGATCGGCGAACTGTTGCGTGGCTACGAGAAAACGGTCCCGCACTTCGTCAACGCGTTGCAGCCCATCGAGTGGCGTTACACCAACGACCCGGCCTGGGTGATGCGCACGAAAGGTGGCCGGCTGCCTCACAATCGGGTCTGGGTGAAGGCCCTGGGAGACGTTCCCGGCGACCCCGTATTGCACACGGCAACAATGGTGTATTCCTCGGACACCACGGTATTGGACTCGGTGATCACCACCCACGGCCTTTCCTGGGGATTCGACCGCATATTCGCCGCATCGGCCAATCATTCCATTTGGTTTCACCGGCAGGTCAATTTCAACGACTGGGTGTTGTATTCCACATCGTCGCCGGTAGCAGCCGATTCACGCGGACTGGGGACCGGGCACTTTTTTGATCGGGCCGGGCGACCGCTGGCCACGGTGGTGCAAGAGGGTGTGCTCAAATACTTCCCGCCTTCCGGGCGATAAATCGCGACCAAATAGCGACACAATTTCGGTCGATTTCGGGGCCGGCACGGGCGTGTCCACGCGTAAATTTGACAGAGAAGGGTACGCGTCGGGCAAGCAGCGTCAGCGCATCGGGAGGTGATTGTGAACGGGCCAGTGGCGGATGTCACCGAGACGAAACCCCGCGTAAGCGAACGCGTTGTGGTGTCGGTGGATTCACTCGCGGCCCGCTTGCTCGGCGCCGCCGCGTTGATCGGCGCCGCTTGCTGGTTGATCGGGATACTCACCCGATACCACCGCCACCCGGGTTGGGACTACACCGACCGGCTGGCCTGGTCGCTGACGGTGCTGGTGGTGCTGGCCTGGATGGCGCGCGGCATCTTCCTGGGCCGGCCCGTGACGACGTTGCACGCCGCCGCGGCGGCCTTTTTCGTGCTGGCCGGGCTGGGCCTGCACGTGTTGTCCTTCGATCTGCTCGGCGACGTGGTGATCGCCGCCTCGGGCATCGTGTTGATGTGGCCGACGACCTCACATCCGCGTCCCGGTGATCTGCCGCGGGTGTGGGAGTTGATCAACGCGACCAGCGGCGACGCGCTCGCGCCGTTCGCCATGCAGACCGGCAAGAGCCATCACTTCAGCGCCGACGGCACCGCGGCGCTGGCCTACCGGACGCGGCTGGGAATCGCCGTGGTCAGCGGCGACCCGATCGGCGACGATGCGCGGTTCCCGGAACTGGTCGCCGATTTCGCCGCCACCTGCCACGCCCACGGCTGGCGCATCGCCGTGGTGGGGTGCGGCGAGCGGTGGCTGAGCCTGTGGAGCGATTCGTCGGTGTTGGGACAATCGTTGCGGCCCATACCGATCGGCCGCGATGTCGTGGTCGACGTGTCCGGCTTCGACATGGTGGGCCGTAAATTCCGGAACCTGCGTCAAGCGGTGCAGCGGACCCACAACTGCGGTGTGACAACCGAAATCGTGCCGGAGCAGGAACTCGACGACAAGCTACGGGCCGAGCTGAGCGAGGTGGTGCGCGAGTCGTCCAAGGGGGCGCACGCCGATCGCGGGTTCCACATGAACCTCGACGGCGTACTGGAAGGCCGATTCCCCGGAATCAAGCTGATCATCGCCAGGGACAACGCCGGCACGGTGCAGGCGTTCCACCGGTACGCCACGGCCGGTGCGGGCAGCGACATCAGCCTCGACGTGCCGTGGCGCCGCCGCACCGCCCCCAACGGGCTCGACGAACGGCTCAGCGTCGACATGATCATGGCCGGCAAAGAGACCGGGGCGCAACGGGCATCGCTTTCCTTCGCCGCATTCCCCGAGATTTTCGCTGATAAGAATCGCGGCTGGACCCAGCGCGTCTTCTACCGGTTGATCCACATTCTCGACCCGTTGATTGCCCTCGAGTCGTTGTACCGGTACGTGCGCAAGTGGCACGCCCTCGACGCCCGCCGCTACGCGCTGATTTCGATGTGGCAGATCGTCCCGCTACTGTTCGTGCTGCTGTCGCTGGAGTTCATGCCGCGCCGGCGGCACCTCTGATTTCTCGTTGTCGACGCTCAGTCTCCGGCAGCGCAGCCCGTCGGGCAGGTGGTGACTCGCGACCACCACCGTGCGCTGTGCGGAGATCAAATGTGAATCCGGGGCCAGCAGATCGCGCAGGATGAGTTCGGCGTCGGTGACATCGAGGTGTTCGGTGGGCTCGTCGAGCAGCACGATCCCGGCAGGCGAGATCACCGCCCGCGCCAGCAACAGCCTTCTGCGCTGGCCGGCCGAAAGGGTTTGTGCCCCACCGGCGAGCACCGTGGACAGTCCGTCGGGCAGGCCGGCGATCCATGCGCCCAGCCCGACCGCCTCCAGCGCCGCCGTCAATGCGTGGTCGGGGCAGTCTCCGCGCGCGACCAGCAGATTGTCGCGGACGGTGGTCGCGAAGACGTGGGCGTCCTCGGCGAAAAACCCGATTGCGCGGCGCAAATCGGCTTCGTCGAGGTCGTTCACGTCGGTACCGTCGAGCAGCACCTGCCCGTCCAACGGCGGCAGTAGCCCGGCCAGTGTCATCAGCAAGGTGGTCTTGCCCGAGCCGCTGGCGCCGGTGACGGCCAGCCGCGCGCCCGGCGCCAGGTCCACCTCGACGTGGGTCGGGGCCGCCGCGTTGTGACCCGAACGCACGTCGGCGGACAGCTCCGGGTGTGCGGCAGGCCGCACACCCGCGGCCGAACGTGCGGCAGCCCGCACTCTCGCGGCCGAACGTGCGGCAGCCCGCACACTCGCCGCCGGGCGTTCGGCTGGCCCGGGAGTGAGGTCGAGCAGCCGCCGCGCGGCGATCCGCGACCGCGTCAGTTGCACGGCGGCGGCCGGCAGCGGCGTCATCGCCTCGAAGGCCGACAGCGGCAGCAACATCAGCACGGCCAGCGTGGTCGGCGCGACGGAGTGGGCCAACCCGATCCCGGCCACCACGGCGCCCAGTACGCTCACTCCGATCGCCGCGGTGGGCACCGCCTCGGCAACGGCGGCCGGTTTGGCGGCGGAGTCCAGCGCGTCGCCCCACGCGCGTTGGCGGCGCTGGGATTCGGCGATGAGCTCGGGAAGCAGGCCGGCAACCCGAAGTTCCGGCGCGTGCTCGAGGGCGATCATGGCCGACGTGTCGCGCTCGGAATGATGTTGGCGCGCAACGTCTTCCTGCGTCGAGGCGGCCCGGCCGGCGAGCCGGGGGGCGACATACCCGGCGATCAGCAGGCAGCCGGCCAGCACGACGGCCGCCGACGGCGAGATGGCGCCGACGACCGCGGTTGCCGCCACCGCCAGCACCGCCGCGACGCCGATCGGCACCACGGCGCGCACCAGCACGTTGGCCACCTCGTCGACGTCGGCGCCGACCCGGGCCACTAGTTCACCACTGTGCAACCGGACGGCGGCCGCCGCAGGCCCGCGCGCCAGCCGACGGTAGATCTGCACCCGCGAGCTGCCGGCCGCGCGCAACGCCGTGTCGTGGGTGGCCAGCCGCTCGCAGTAGTGCAACACGCCGCGCGAGATGGCGAACAGGCGAACCGCCACCGCAGCCACCGTCAAGTCCAGCACCGGCGGCATCTGCCAGGCCCGCGTGATCAACCATGCCGAGACACCGGCCAGGGCCAGCGCGCTACCGAGCGAGAGCACCCCGAGCGCAATCGCCGCCAGGATGCGGGGCAGCCGCGGGCGCAGCAGATCGGCGGCGGCCAACAGGGATCCGGGGCCGTGAGGAGACGCGGAGTCAGGCGTGAGCATGGTGCACCCGCCGGTCGGCGACGACGTCGATGACCCGGTCGCCGATGGCCAGGACCGGCGCGCGGTGGCCGACGACGATCACGGTCGCACCGGCCCGGGCCCGCTCGACGACGGCCCGCAAGACTTGCCGCTCGGTGCGTGCGTCCAAATGTGCCGTCGGCTCGTCGAGCAGCAGCACCGCGGCCGTGGAGCCCAGCGCCCTGGCCAGGCCCAGTCGTTGCCGCTGGCCCAGCGACAACCCGACACCCCCGCGGCCGAGCACGGTGTGGCCCGCGCCGGGCAGCTCGGCCAGCACCTCGTCGAATCCCGATTCGGCGCAGGCCTTTTCGGCGTCCTCGAGCTCACCGAACAGCGCCAGGTTCTGCTCGACGGTCCCCGGCAGCAGCACCGGGCGCTGCGGAAGCCAGGACAACTGCGTCCACCACCCGGTCGGCTCCAGGTCGGCGACGTCGATGCCGTCCACCACGACCCGGCCCGACGTGGGCACGCTGACGCCGGTGATCGCCTGCAGCGTGGTGCTCTTGCCGGCGCCGTTGCGCCCCGTCAACACCGTCACCGAGCCGGGTTCGATGACCGCGCTGAGATCGCGCGGCGCCCGGCCGTCGCGGCCGTCCACCGTCAGCCGCTCGAGGCGAATCCGGGCGCCGCGCGCGGTGACGCTCCGGGTCCCGGCCTGCGGCGGGGCCGCCTCGCCGATGAGGTCGAACGCCGCATTGGCGGCGGTCCGGCCGTCCTGCGCGGCATGAAATTCCACACCGATGCGGCGCAGCGGCCAGTACACGTCGGGCGCCAGCAGCAGGACCGTCAGTCCGGTGGTCAGGGTCACCTCCCCGAATACCAGCCGAAGTCCTATCCCGACGGCGATCAGCGCCACCCCGAGCGTGGCCAACAGCTCCAGCACCAAGGCCGACAGGAATGCGATACGCAGCGTTGCCATGGCCGAACGCCGGTGCGCGGCGGCGAGTGCGGCGATGCGGTGCTCGGGCCCCGAGCTGCGCCCCAGCGCCCGCAGCGTCGGGATGCCGGCAATCAGGTCCAGCAGCCGGGCCTGCAGCGTCGTCATCGCGGCCAGCGCCGCGGCCGACCGGTCAGCGGTCGCGAGCCCGATCAGCACCATGAAAATCGGTATCAGGGGCAGGGTGATGGCCACGACCACCGCCGATTTCACATCGCAGGCCGCGATCACGGCGACGGTGGCCGGGGTCAGGATCGCGGCGAGCAGCAGCGCCGGCAGATATCCGGCGAAGTAGGGGCGCAGGCCGTCGAGCCCACGGGTGACCACGACGGCCGCGGAGTCGCGCTGCGCCGCGAGTTCACCGGGCGCCCTGGCGGTCACCGCGGCAAGCACCCGGCCGGACAGCTCGGAAATGACCGCGCCGGCTCCGCGTTGCCCCAGCCTGGCCTGAAGCCAGTGCGTCAACGCGCGAACCAGCCAGAGCGCCAACAGGATTGACAGCGGACCCCAGAACACGTGCAAGTTCCGTGCGGCGGGATCGGCGACCGCGCGGGCGACGATACGCGCCAAAACGATCGCCGAGCCGATCGCGCAGCCGGAGATCAGCACGCCGCAGCCCACCGCGGCGACCAGGTAGCGGCGCACCGCCGCCGACACTCGCCACAGCCTCGGGTCCAGCGGCGCCCGGCTGCTACGGCCGGTATCGCTCAGGACACGCGCCTTGCCAAGCCGATTGGCGCGGGTATCCGGTCAGCCGAGATCCGTTGCCGGAAAACCCAATACGTCCAGGCCTGATAGACCACCGTCAGCGGGGCCATGAAGGCGGTCACCCACGTCATGACTTTGAGGGTGTAGTGGGTGGAGGAGGCGTTGTAGATGGTCAGGCTCCACTGCTTGTTCAGCGTCGAGGGCACGAGGTTCGGATACAGCGAGCCGAAGAGCAGGATCACCACGGCCGCGACCACCACCGCGACACAGGTGAACGCCCAGCCGTCGGAGGCGCGCCGCCACACCAGCAGCACCGCCGCCAGCTGCGCCAGCACCGCGGCGCCCAGCACCAGCCAGGTCCAGTCCTTGCCATGGGCCAGCTGCGTCCAAAGCCCAAAGGCGGCAACCAGTCCGGTGACGGGAAGCGACAACCACACGCCGAATCGGTACGCGTCGTCGCGGATCGCGCCGGAGGTCTTCAACGCGACGAACGTCGCCCCGTAGAACAAGAACAACCCGGCGGTGGCCAGGCCGCCCAGCAGCGTGTAGGGGTTGAGCACATCGCCGATGGATAGGTGAATGCGGCCGTCGGACTCCACCGGCAGCCCCCGCACCAGAATCGCGAACGCCACGCCCCACAAGATGGCCGGCAGCCACGAGCCGGCCGCGATGCCGGCATCGGCCCAGCCGCGCCACTTGGTGTCGTCGATCTTGCCGCGCCACTCGATCGCCACCGCGCGCACGATCATGCCGAACAGGATCACCAGCAGCGGCAGGTACAGCGTGGAGAACACGGTGGCGTACCAGCCGGGAAAGGCGGCGAACATGGCCGCGCCGCCGACGATCAGCCAGACCTCGTTGCCATCCCACACCGGTCCGATGGTGTTGAGCGCCGTGCGGCGCAGCGGTTCGGGCTCGCCGACGCCGACCTGCGCGAACGGTTCCATCAGCATGCCCACGCCGAAGTCGAAGCCCTCGAGGATGAAGAATCCGAGGAACAGCATTCCGATGATGCCGAACCACAACTCCTGCAGTCCCACGTCTCAACTCCTCTCGGCGCCGGGTAAGCCCTCGTCAGTAGGCGAACGACAAAGGTGCCACCTCGTCATCGCTGGGTTGCTGTGGGGGAGCGGGCTCGGCGTCGTGTTCCAGCGGCCCTTCGACCACGTAGCGCTTGAGCAGGAAGAACCAGAGGACCGCGAGCACCGCGTAGACCAGGGTGAAGGTCACCAGCGAGGTGATGACCATGCCGGGCACCTGATGGGACACCCCTTCGCGGACCGTCATCCGAATCAATTGGTCCCCAGTGGGATTGGGCGCCACCACCCAGGGCTGACGGCCCATCTCGGTGAATACCCACCCCGAGATGTTGGCGAGAAACGGCGTGGGAATGGTGAGCAGGGCGAACCAGGACACCCAGCGGCTGTTGGGTGTTCGCCCGCCGCGGGTCACCCACAGCACGGTCAGGGCGAATAACACGGGGACCACCAGGAAACCGATCATGGCGCGGAACGACCAATAGGTGACGAAGAGATTCGGCCGATAGTCGTCGGGGCCGAAGCGCTGCTGGTACTGCTGCTGCAAGTCGTCCACCCCGTGCAGCGTCACGCCGCTGAGCTTGCCCTCGGCCAGGAACGGCAGCACGTAATGCACCTTGATCACTTCGGTGACGCTGCCGCAGTTGTTGTGGGTGCCGATGGTCAACACCGAGAAGTCCGGATCGGTCTGGGTCTGGCACAACCCTTCCGCCGAGGCCATCTTCATCGGCTGCTGCACGAACATGAGCTTGCCCTGGCGGTCGCCGGTGAAGAACAGGCCGACGGTGGCGAGCAGCACCACCGCGCAGCCCAGGAGGGCCGCCGGGCGAAACATGGTGCGGGCGTCGGTTTGCGCATCCGTTCGCGCCCCGGTTTGTTCCGTGCCTTGCGCCCCGGGTGCGGCCGGCCCCGGCGTGCGCGAGCGCACCATCCACCAGACGCTGACCGCGGCGACGAAGGTGCCCGCAACCAGTAGCGCGCCGGTCACGGTGTGTGAAAATGCCGCTTGCGCAGTGTTGTTGGACAGCAAAGCGAAGATGTCGTCGAGTTCGGCGCGCCGCGTCGCCGGACTGTAGTGCGCGCCGACCGGGTGCTGCATGAACGAGTTCGCCGCGATGATGAAGAACGCCGATGCGTTGACGCCGAACGCGACAATCCAGATGCAGGCCAGGTGTATCAGTTTCGGCAGTCGGCTCCAGCCGAAGATCCACAACCCGATGAACGTGGACTCGAAGAAGAAGGCGAACAATCCCTCCATGGCCAGCGGCGCACCGAAGATGTCACCGACGAACTTCGAGTACTCCGACCAGTTCATGCCGAACTGAAATTCTTGGACGATCCCGGTCGCCACGCCGATGGCGAAGTTGATCAGGAACAGCTTGCCGAAGAACTTGGTCAGCCGGTACCAGGCGGTGTTACCGGTGGCGACCCACACCGTCTGCATGATGGCGAGCAGCGGCGCCAAACCGATGGTGAGCGGCACGAAGATGAAGTGGTAGACGGTGGTGATACCGAACTGCCACCGCGAAATATCGACGACATTCATCTGTCATCTCCCGAGACTGCGGGGGCCGGACCAACAGCTACGACAGAGTGTAGTAGACGGGTCGGTGCCGCCGCTAGTGGTGACCTGTTTCGCCGGCGAGGGTCTTGGACGCCTTATGGATTCCGAACGACGAGATGATCTCGAACACCCCGATGACCACGAACCATGCGCCGACCACGATGGCCAGGGTCACGATGGACTCGAACGGTGACGCCAGCACGACGATGCCGGCGAGCAGGCTGATCACGCCGACGAAGATGTTCCAGCCCCGTCCCGGCAGTTGCGGATCGCTGACCGCCGAAATCGTTGTCGCGACACCGCGGAAGATGAACCCGATGCCAATCCAGATGGCCAGCAGCAGGATTGCGTATCCCTGACCGAAATGCCGGAAGGCCAGCAACGCCAGGATCAACGACGCCGCGCCGCTGATGAACAGCAGGATGCGGCTTCCCGCCGAGACGTGAAGGGAGAACGCGAAGACGACCTGCGCGATGCCGGTGATCAACAGATAAACGCCGAACGCGACCGCAGCGACCAGAATCGAAATTCCCGGCCACGCCAATACCACGACGCCGAGAACCAGGGACAGAATTCCCGACAGCAGAGCGGATTTCCACAGATGCGGCAGCAGGCTCGGAACGGGATGGGTTCCAGGGGGGCCATGGGAAATAGTCATGGCCGCAGTCTGGCACAAACGTGGACCGTGGTACAGGGACTTTGGTCAGACGTGCACCGTACCCGGACGCACGGCATGCAGGTCGGCGGGCTCGCCGGACGCCCTGCGGCCGATGAGATACCACGTGCGCATAACGCCCTTGCCCTTGACTTCGATGCGGCCGCGCTCCTGCAGAACGAATGCGTGCTTGAGGCGTTCGTACATCGCGTCCGGCACCTGAATCCGTCCCACCGAATCGGTGGACTCCATGCGCGACGCGACGTTGACGGCGTCGCCCCACACGTCGTAGAAGAACCGGCGCGACCCCACCACGCCCGCGACAACGGGTCCGCAGGCCATGCCCATCCGCAGCAGGACCGGCTGGCCGTGCGGATCATGCAGTGCCGCAGCGATATTCGCCATGTCGAGCGCCAAGTCGGCCAGAGCGAACGCATGATCCGGCCGTGCCCGCGGGACCCCGCTGACCACCATGTACGAGTCGCCGCTGACCTTGATCTTCTCCAGTTCGTGTTTGTCCACCAACTCGTCGAAGGCGCTGTACAGTCGGTCCAGGAATCGCACCAGCTCCGCCGGCGCTGTGCTGCTGGCGCGTTCGGTGAAGCCGGCGATGTCGGCGAACAGGACAGAGGCCTCGTCGTACTTGTCGGCGATGACGTTTCGGTCGGCGCTCTTGAGACGCTCGGCGATGCTGCCCGGCAACATGTTTGCCAGCAACGCCTCTGAGCGCTGGTACTCGGACTCCATTACCGCCTCGGCGCGGGCGGTGTCCCGCAGCGCGAACCACAGCGTCACGACCACCATCACGACGCTGGAAATCGCGGTGACGACAAATCCGGTTGACTGGGCCCATTCCGGCTGCAGCCCCGTGTTGCGGGGCACCAGGAACTCGACCGCGATGATCAGGCCGGCGGCGAGCGCCGCCAGCACGGACGCCACCACGATGTGTTCGATACCCAGCAACACCACGACGATGCACGCGCCGGTCAGGAAAAAGAACTGAGCCCCCGCGCCGGTGCCCACGTCCAGGCAGGCGGCGAAGACCGAGACATACGCCGCGACCAGAAAAGTAAGCGGCGCAAGCAATTCCCCGAACCGCTGCAACCACGGAACCATCGCGAAGACCATGGCGCCGACCAGGTTGATGGTGCTGACCTGCCACAACCATGTTCCGCCGACGATCTGGACCAGCACGAAACTCACGCTGACCATCACGGCAAGCCAAGCGGTGATGGTGAGAATCCGGGCCCGGCGCGCGGCGCTGTCGGCGTAGTGCTGATTGCGGTCGCCGGACCGTGTCTGCACGGCCGCGACGCAGTCCGGGCGGTGCGTTACGCCATCACGCCCGCCGGGGGAAGCACCGCACTTCTTCTTCGCGGCCATCGTGTAAGCGTAACCGCTGACCTCGGTGTTTGTCGGGGGTCAATCCGGCAGAGTCCGCGGCGGGCAACCCACGGGACGGTTCGTCAGTCGATCCTGCCGGTCAGCTCGAATTCGGCGAGGGTGCGCGCGGCCAAGTCGCGCACAGCGGGCTTGGTGTTCTCGGCGCCCGGCCGGAAGGCGTTGACGGTGATATAGATCGTGGAACCGCCGGTGCGCCACGACTGCAGCGTCATCTGGCCGCCCGTTTGCTCGAGCCACTCCCGCGTCACGCCTTGTCCGGTCGCCCGTGTCATGACGAGCTCGCTGTCCGTGCCGTCCAGCCGGCACACGATCGGGTCGAAGTCGCCGAGATTCGAACACAGCATGGGGACGTCGGGGTCGGTGAACCCCGCGTCGACCATCCGTTTCAACGCCCGCTTCGGCGTGAACGGGATCAGCGAGCGCACCTGCAACGCCTCGTCCGGGGTCTCGCGCAGGGTGGTGAGCGCCTGCTTGATGGCGGCGCGGAGCTCGCCCAGGTCCGCCGTCACCCGCGTCGGATCGACGCGGACGATCGCGATCGACATCGCGTTCGCGCGCGTGTCGCCCTCGGCGCGGTCGTTCATCGGCAGGTGCAGAGTGACGACGCCGTCGTCGGCCCGCCGGCGCCCGCCGAGCTCGGCGAATTTCGCGGCAAAGCCCGCGACCAGCGTGGTGCCCGTCCCGCCGAGGTCTTTCGCGCGGGCGTCCCACTCGTGCGCGTCGACCTCGATCCAGGCGGCCGGCACGACGACGGGGTCATCGCCGCCGTCGGCGCGCAGAGTGACCGGCCGCGATGCCGGAGAGGAGGCCAGCTCGCCGCGCGCACGACGGGCCAGCCTGCCCGCCGCGGCAACGGCCCGGGCGACCTCGGGCAGGTCGCCCGCGGTGCGGCGGGCATCCTCGAGCACCGCGCGCCGCCGGGTGCGTGACCGCGGAGGCGGGTAGTCGGGCTCGCGAGTAGAGCCCCCGATGGCGTCGGCGAGCACGCCGGCGAGCCCCACGCCGTCGACCAGATAGTGCGACAGCACCAGGCTGACCGCGGTCGAGCCATCGGTCAGGGGCAGGACACCGCAATGCCAGCCGGGGCCCAACTCCGCGTCGACGTGCAGCTGCGAGCGGTCGTCGGCCCAGTCGCTGAGCTCGGCGGGCGGGCGGGCGGACTCGGCGATGTCGATGTCGATGTCCGGCAATCCGCGATCCATGACCCAGCCGAGCCGGGCGAACGGCAGCGGCGAACGCTCGATGCGCCGTCCCAACAGCCCGCGCCCCAGCTTGCGGTGCAGGCGCCTCAGCTCGGCGAAATCGACGGCGTGCCGATAGACCCACACGGTTTGGATGACCAGGTTCAGACCGGCGGCGCGGTGCCCCGAGAACAGAGCCTCGTCCACCGACGCGAGCCGATTGTCCGGCAGCGCATCGATCTTGGATGCGCGGGCGCGATTCCGGACGGACACCGATCAGCCTTGCCGGCCGCGCGGCCGGGGGTTCCCGGCGAGGTCGTACCAGGTCATCGCAAGAGACTAACCGATGCGCTATGCCGCACACGGGCCGGCGGCGTGCGTATTTCGGGAGCCGCCGCGCCAGTGCGCGGTTGCCGGCGAAGTGCCCTGGGCCGTCGCCTAATCTGTGGCGATGGGCCGGAGCCGACGCAGCGTCGCGCGAAGTCGTTGCGTCCATCCGATTCCGTCGCGGTGCGGCGGCGCACTCCCGGCCGGGTCCGCGGGCGCTGATCCGGTTGGCCGCCTTCAAAATTGGGGCGGCCGATCTGGGCCGGCCGGTCGGACCGTCCTTGGTGATGCTGAACCACGGGGGCCCGGCGCATCGGCGCGGCCGCCGCTACCCGACGTCGAAAGGCGGACAGCCCGGCGATGAAATTTGTGCTGGCGATCTATGGAACCCGCGGCGACACCGAGCCGGGCGTCGCCGTCGGCCGCGAATTGTCGCGCCGCGGGCACGACGTCCGCCTGGCCGTCGCGCCCGACCTGGTCGGCTTCGTCGAGTCGGCCGGGCTCACGGCGGTCGCCTACGGACCGGATGCGCGGGAGTGGCAGGACGTCCACCGCGAGCTGTTGCGGCGCCTGTTCCGCAACTTCTGGAAGGTGCCGGATCTGATCCGGTTGGTGCGCGAGGATTTTCAGCTGTTCAACCAGCTTTGGGAGGAGCTCGGCGCGACGCTGATGTCGCTGGGGGACGGGGCCGACCTATTGCTCAGCGGCGCGATCGGGGAGCAGTTCGCGGCCAACGTCGCGGAGCACTACGGCATCCCGCTGGCCATGCTGCACACCTTCCCGATCCGGGCCAGCGGCCAGCTGCTGCCGGGCCTGCCTGCGCCGGTGGGCCGTTCGGCGATGACGCTGTCCGAGTGGCTGAGCTGGCCCATGGCGAAAAAGCGCGACGACGCGCAGCGCCGTGACGTCGGGCTACCGAAGGCGACGGGGCCGGGCCCGTGGTCGCGACGCATCGCCGAGAGCGGAGCACTGGAAATCCAGGCCTACGACGGCGTGTGCTTCCCCGGCCTGGCGGCCGAGTGGGCGAAGTTCGACGGTCAGCGTCCCTTCGTCGGCGCGCTGACGATCGAGTTGCCGACGGACGCCGACGGGGAAGTCGCGTCGTGGATTGCCGCGGGAACACCGCCGATCTTCTTCGGCTTCGGCAGCACCCCGGTCGCGTCTCCCGCCGAGACGGTGGCCATGATCGGCGCGGCGTGCGCGCAGCTGGGCGAGCGGGCGCTGATTTGCGCCGCGGAGACCGACTTGCGCGACATCCCGCATTTCGAGCACGTCAAGACGGTTGGCGTGATGAACTACGCGGCCGCGTTCCCGGCCTGCCGCGCGGTCGTGCACCACGGCGGCACCGGCACCACGGCGGCGGGCCTGCGCGCCGGGGTCCCGACGTTGATCCTTCCGACGTTCGGTGATCAGACGCTCTGGGGAAATCAGGTCAAGAGACTCAAAGTTGGCTCAGCGCGCCGCTTTTCGCGCACCACACAGGAGTCGCTGGTCGCGGACCTGCGCCGGGTCCTCGACCCGCAGTGCGCAGCGCGGGCCCGTGAAATCTCCAGCCGGATGACCAGACCCGGTGACAGCGTCGCGCTGGCCGCCGATCTCCTGGAAAAGTTCGCCCGGTCGCGGCCGGCGGTGTGATCGCCGGGCCGGCGTTATCGTCAAGCGCCGCAGCCTGATCGGGCGCCGCCCGCGATGCGGTCACCGAGTGGCGAGGTTGGGCGGGCGGGCCGCCCGACCACGCGCGCGGGGTCGACATCGGCCACCCCCGGCGGGCATGGCAGGCTATTGCACGTCTGTGTAGTGAACGGTGTGCCGACTGATCGAGGACCGAGTGAACGAGATCATCAGAGAGTGCCGGATGTGCGGCTCGACGGGCCCGCATCGCACCCTTGCGGTGCGCGAGATGATGTTCGGGACCCGGGAGTGTTTCGAATACTATCTGTGCGCGTCGTGCGAGACGCTGCAGATCGTGGACACGCTCGACGGCGACGAACTCATGCGCCATTACCCCCCGGATTACTACTCCTACAACGCGCCCGGGATTCTCGAATGGCTGATCACACAGCAAGACCGCTATAAGTTGCACGCCGGCGGGTGGCCGGTCGGCGCACTCATGACGAGAAACCTGCCCGACCGCGTGCTGCGTTTCCTCCTCGGCGGAGACGTCGTCGGGATGCTCGCCAGGCTTCCGCTCGCACGCGACGCGCGCATTCTGGACGTCGGCTGCGGCGTCGGCGCGCTGCTGGACCGGTTGGCCGCGTTGGGATTCGACAACCTGTCCGGCGCGGATCCGTTCATCGCTGCCGACGGCCGCACACCCCGCGGAGTGCCGCTGCGCAAGCAGCATTTGAGCGAAGTGCCCGGCGAATTCGACCTGATCATGTTCAACCATTCGCTCGAGCACGTGCCCGATCCGGTCGAGATGCTCAAGGCCGCGCGCCAGCGGCTCGCCGCGGGAGGGATCTGCCTGGCTCGCGTGCCGACCACCTCGTCCGATGCGTGGGCGACGTACGGCGCCGACTGGGTGCAGATCGATGCGCCCCGCCACTTCGTCATACCGTCACGGCAGGCCATGGCGCTGGCGGCCGAGCGGGCCGGGCTGCGGGTGGAGGAGGCATTCGACGACTCGACGTTGAGCCAGTTCTTGGGCAGCGAGGCGTATCGGCGCGACGTCGCGGTGTACGACCCCAAAATCCTCCGGCTGTTCGGTCCCCGGCAAATCTGGGGCTGGGCCAAACGCGCGGACCGGCTCAATCGGCGCGGCGGCGGCGACCAGAAGGGCTTCGTCTTGCGGGCCTGCTGAGGGCTCTCAGATCACGCCCGCGCCCCTGGCCACCAGCGACAGCCCCACCACGGCGAAGATGGCCGCCAGCACCTGGGCGCGGTGGGCCAGCGCCCATTCGTGCAACGGGCGCAGCATCGCCTCGGTTCGGTCCGGCGTGACCAGATAGCTGACGAGGGTGATCTCGAAAACCGCGAGCATCGCGATGACGAATGCGACGGCGACGACGACCTGCGTGCCGATCGGTGCTCCGGAGGCCACGATGGTGGTGTCCACGAGCAGGATCAGCAGCGGACCCGGCAACAGGTTCAGGCCGATCACCAGCGCGACCCACAACGACCCGTTCTCCCACGCGTTGTTGACGCGGCCGATCAGGCGCCGGATCGCGGATTTGCCGTCCGCCGCATCGTTTTCACCGCCGCGCGGCAGCGAGATTGCGGTCGGGGTGCCGGCGGGTGCGGGCACGCGCTGGCGCGCCAGGGAGCGCGCGGCGATCAGCGCGGAGATCGACAGCGCGGCCACACCGATGCCGAGTTGAATGTGCCGCGCGGTGGAATTCGGTCCCGCGGTGGCCAGCTCATCCGCGGTCGCCCGGAATGCCGGCATGACGTGCAGCATCACCAGCGGCACCAGCAGGGCGGGGACGTTCGTGATCAGGCAACCGACCCAGCAGAAGACCAGGTTCTGCACCGGTCGCGGCCGCGAGATCAAGAGCAGGACGATGCCGAGAAGCGCGGGGTTGAGCGCCCACAGCAGGGCCATGCCCAGGACGGAACCCCACACAGCCCGGAGACACTACCCTGTCGGCGACAAGGTCAGCCAGCACTTTTTGCGCGGGCGAAATTCTCCAGGAGATCGGCGGCGTTGGCCACGCTGTCGGCGGGTTTGGTGGTCCTGGTGGCCACCTCGCGGGCCCGGGCGACGTATTCGGGCTGCAGGATCTGGCGCAGGTCGGCCACCAGTGATTGCGGGCGCGCACGCGAAAAATGGTGACCCAAACCAACTTTCAGTCGCTTGACCAGGGATGCCCAGATCGCCTGATCGGGCGCCGTCCACAGGATCAGCATGGGGACTCCGGCCCGCAGGCCCGCGGCGGTGGTGCCCATGCCGCCGTGGTGCACCAGCGCGCGGCAGGTGGGGAAGACGGCCGTGTAGTTCATCGTGTCCACCACCTTGATGTGGGCGTCTTCGGTGACCCCGCTGAAGTCGCTCCACCCCGCGCACACCAGCGCGCGCTCACCCAGCTGCGCGCAGACCGCCCCGATCATGGCGAGGGTGTCGGTCGGAGAGTCGACCGGCGTGCTGCCGAAGCCGAAGAAAATCGGCGGCGTTCCCGCGGCGATCCACGACGCGACCTCCTCGTCGGTCTCCGTCGGCAACTCCATCGTCAGCGCTCCGACAAAGGGACGCTGGCCGTCGAACTCCGCCCATTCCGTCGCCAGTCCGGGGAAGCAAACCTCCTCGTAGGCCTGGATTTCCAGCGCTCCGCTCTCGGTGATCCGCCGGGACACCGAGCGCGTCGCCTTCGGCAGGCCCAGTTCGCGGCGCTGCACGTCGTCGAACCTCTTGACGCCCCGCCAGTTCGTCCACTCGTACGCCCGCAGCGCCCGACGGCCCAACCACGGCGGCAGCAACGGCAGGAAGTGGCCGTTGGCCCGCACCGGCGAGACATGCAAGGTGGCCAGCGGAATGTCGTAGTACTCCGCGACATTGGCGGCGGGCTGCTCGAAATTCAGGAAGGTGACCACCAGGTCGGCCCCGTCGGCGAGCGAATGCAGCGTCGTGGTGATGTCCGCCCAGTACCGCACGACGGACTGCCCGATCTCGCGCCACAGCCTGATCAGGTCCCTGACCTTCCAGAAGTCGCGGAACAAGCGCGTCCAGAAGTCGCGGTGCGCGCTCCACCACTCCCGCGTATCCGGTCCGTAGGCGACCGCCGTCAGGCCGACCGACTCGGCGAAGGCGATGAGGTCGGGCGGGACCGCCATGCGCACGTCGTGGCCGCGGCGCACCAACTCACGGCCGACCGCGACGCAGGGCTCCACATCGCCCCGCGTTCCATAGCTCGCCAGCACACATTTCATTGCGCGTCTAATGGCATGGGATCTCCCTTTGACCTGCCGTGAACTGCGCTATACCGATGGCGCGGCGTAGTTGACCGCTAACGCACAACAGTGCGGTGTAGTGCGACACGTGACTATAGCCCAGAGCCCGCCGCGACGGCGGTCTGGACATCGGTCGTGGCCCGCCGCTCATACGACGCCGATCCCGCTGGCCACCAACGAGATCCCGCCGAGTGCCAACATGGCCACCAGGATCCTGCGGCGGTGAGTCAGTGCCCAGTCGTGCAGCCGCTGCAGAACCTTCTCGGTGTCCGCCGGCATGGCCAGATAGCCGATCAGGGTGATCTCGGCGATCGCGAGCACACCTACGACGAACGCGATCGCGGCGGCGACCTGTGCGCCGATCGGGGCGCCCGAGGCCACGATGATGGAGAGCAGCAACAGGCCCACGTCGGGCTCCACCCCGCCGAGCGCCAGGCCGATCACGAACGCCAGCCACACGGACCCGTTCTCCCACGCATCGTGGACGTGGCCGAGCAGCCGCCGGAATCCGGTCCCGCCCTCCGCCGCCGCCCGCCTGGCGCGTTCCACCACGCGGGCGATCACCGGCGGCGTTCTGGAGTCCAACACCAGGGTCGAGGTGTCGCGCGCCGACAGCTGTGCACGTTGACGCCGGTGAGTCAGCGCGCGCACCGTGAGCGCCACCGCGACCAGAAGCGCGAGCACACCCATGCCGATCCGAAGGTGTCGCACGGTTCCGCTCGCCGCCAAGCCGTCCGCGAAGGACTTGAACGTCGGCGTGATGTGCAGCAACGTCAGCGGAATCACCACGGCCGGAACGCATCCCAGCAGGCAGCCGAGACCGTAGACGAGGAGATTCTGCACGGGCCGCGGCCTGGAGATCACGAGCAGCGTGACGGCGAGACGGGCGGGGTTCAGCGCTGTCACAAGCGCCAGCGCCAGCACCGAGCCCCACATGGCGGGAAACAGTACCTTCCCGTTGACCGGGTCCCCCGCTTCGCCGTCGCTGTCAGATGTTGGGGGCGAACCGCTTCGAAGGCTTGCGGCCGCAAGTACGGTACGACGATGGACAACGTGCTCGACCCGCTCGACCAGCTCACGTTCGACGCCGAGCGAGCGACCGGAGTCGCGTCGATCCCGCACCCCTTCTGGGTGTACAACCGCCCGGTCGACGTCGACGGCCTGCGGAAGTTCCATCACCATCTGCAGCAGGGATGGCTGCCCCGCCGCATCGAGCCGTCACCGCTGCGCTTCGGCAGGCACCGCTGGGTATCGGCCGGCGACCCCTCCGAGATGGAGATCGCGGCGGCCCGCCCGCGCGCCGACCTCGACGCGTGGCTGACGGAGCGGGCGGCCACCTTCATCGATGCCGAGCACGGCCCCGGCTGGCACCTCGCGGTCCTGCCCTTCACCGACGGCGGGGCGGCGGTGAGCCTGGCCGTCTCACATTGCCTGGCTGACGGAGTCGGGTTGCTCGAGGTGATGGCGGACGCGGCGGACGGTCGCGACGCCACCATCAGCTGGCCGCCCGCACGATCCCGCCGGCGGTGGCAGGCCCTGCGCGAGGACGCCCGTCAAACCGTGCGCGACATTCCCGCGCTCGGCCGCGGCGCCGCCGCCGCAGTACGGCTGGCCCGGCACACCCTGCGCCAGGGCGCCGCCGCCGCGCCGTCCACCACGCCGTTGCGGCTGCCCGCCGGCGCCGACGAACCCCTGACGCCCCCGACGGTGACGGCCTTCGTGGCCGCCGCGGAGTGGGAGGCCCGTGCGCGCACACTGGGCGGGACCGGCAACGCGCTGCTCGCGGGGCTGGCCGCCCACCTGGCCCGGGGGATGGGGCGAGTCACCGCGGACGGGTCGGTGCTGATGAAGATGCCGGCCAACGAGCGCGCCGCGGATGACACCCGCGCCAACGCGGTCAGCCATCCCACCATCACGATCGACCCGGCACCCGTGACGAGGGACCTGCGCGGCATCCGGGCCGCGGTCAAACAGGCGCTGACCGACCACCACGAACTGCGCGACGACGAGCGGGCGGTGATGGCCTTCGTTCCCCTGCTGGGTCTGTTGCCCAAGCGGCTCGTCAGGCTCGTCGACAACACCGTCGTCTCCTCGAACATCGGACAGGTCGACCCGGCCGTCACCCGGCCGGACGGCACGCAGGCCGACCTGTTCGCCGCGCGGCTTTCGTACCGCGGCGTGACCAAACCGTTGATGCACCGCCTGGGCGGGGCCCTGTACGTGTTGTCGGGAACGGCGCAGGGACAGGTCTTCGTCTCGGTCACCGTGTATCAACCGGGCTACGCGAACACGAACGAAACCCTGCGGCAAGACCTTTCGAACGCGCTGCATGACTTCTCGCTCACCGGCACGTATATCGGGCCGCCCCCAGTCGCGCATCAATGACCGAACCCGTACGCGGTCCACACATTGTTTCCGTTGTCTCGCAGGGCATTTGGCGCACTGCCGATGACCACTATCGGGAAGCCCGGTGCCCGGCCGTACTATCAACCCGTCGAACGGGGATGCGGTGCGCGGCCCCGATTCGACGCCGAGTGATTCGCCGAGGGTAGGTGCCGATGACGACCGTGGTGTTCGTGTTGGGGATGGCTCGATCCGGCACCTCCGCGATGACGCGAGTCCTGTCGCTGGCGGGGGCCGCCCTGCCGCCCGGCATGATCGGGGCCGCGAAAGCCAACCCCCGCGGCTTCTGGGAGCCACGGCAGGCGAGCTTTCTCAACGAGAAAATCCTGCGCCGCCACGACAGCGCCGCCGTCGACCCCACGCTGCGCCTGCACGACGAACCCGCCGACGGCCGCGACATCGCCGAGATCAAGGCCTACCTCAGCGAACTGCCGCGTTCGGATCTCTACGTGATCAAGGACCTGCAGATGACCTGCATCGCGGGCATGTGGTTCGACGCCGCCCGCGCCGCCGGTTACGACACCGGCGCCGTCATCGCGGTGCGCCACCCCGACGAGGTCATCAAGTCCGTCACCGCGATGATGCCGATCGTCAAACCCGACCTCGCCGCCGCGGTGTGGCTGAAGAACAGCCTGCTCGCCGAGCGCTACACGCGCGGGCTGCCGCGGGTGTTCGTGGAATATTCCCGCCTCCTGCAGGATTGGCGCGGCGAGGTCGCGAGGATGTCCGCCGCCCTCGGCGTACACCTCGAGCCCGACGAGGAGGCGATCAACGAGTTCCTCGCCGTCGACGAATGCCACCAGCAGGCCGACGGATCGGCCTGCCCGGAACCGTTCGGCACCGACTGGCTGACCACGACCTACGACAACCTGCAGCGGGCCGCGCGCGACGACACCTGGAGCCAGGACGAGTTGGACCGCGTCTTCTGCGACTACCGGGCCGGCGCGCAGAACTTGGGTGCCGCGCTCGACAACTATCGGCGCGTCACCAAGGCTCAACGTTTCGTCCCGCGCAAGCTCATCCTCGAACTGGCCGCACTGGCCCACCGGCGCAAAGGCACCTGGGCATGAAGTTCGCGCTGGCGACCTATGGCAGCCGCGGGGATGTCGAGCCCTCCGTCGCGATCGGTCGTGAGCTGCTGCGCCGCGGGCACGACGTGCGCATGGCCGTCCCACCCGACCTGGTCGGCTTCGCCGAGTCAGTCGGGCTCGCGGCGGTCCCGCTGGGACCGCAGGTGCAGCCGATCCTGGACGCGCACCGCACCTTCTGGACGGACTTCTTCCGCAAGTTCTGGAAGATCCGGCACCTGATCCGGCTGCGGCACGAGATCGCCGATCCCGTGATCAAGCGCTGGGACCAGATCTGCGACACCCTGAAGTCGCTGGCGGAGGGGGTCGACGTGCTGGTCAGCGGCCTGAACTTCGAGCAGCCCGCGGCCAATGTCGCGGAATACCACGGCATCCCGCTGGCCACGGTGCACCTGTTCCCGGTGCGCGCCAGCGGTCAGTTCCTGTCCTTCCTGCCTGCGCCGGTGGGCAGGTCGGTGATGACGGTGTACGAGTCGGTGGCCTGGCGCGCGGCGAGAAATCTCGAGGACGCCCAGCGCAGCGCGCTGGGCCAGCCGAAAGCCACCCGGCCGCTGCCCCGGCGGATCGCCGAACGCGGATGGCTGGACATCCAGGCCTACGACGAGGTGTGCTTTCCCGACCTGGCCGCCGAATGGGCGAAGTGGAACGGTCGGCGGGCCTTCGTCGGTGCGCTGACGCTGGACCTGCCGGCGGACGCCGATGAGGACGTCGCGTCGTGGATCGCCGCGGGAACGCCGCCGATTTTCTTCGGCTTCGGCAGCACGCCGGTGAAGTCTCCGCCCGAGGCCATCGCCATGATCAGCGCGGCGTGCGCGCAGCTGGGCGAGCGGGCCCTGGTGTGCGCCGCCGGGACCGACTTCCGCGGATGCGCTCTTCCAGAGGGCGAGCCGGAGCACGTCAAGGTCGTGGAGTCGATGAATTACGCGGCACTGTTTCCGGCCTGCCGCGCGGTCGTCCACCACGGCGGCACCGGCACCACCGCCGCGGGCCTGCGCGCCGGCGTCCCCTCGTTGATCCTTTCGACGGACATCGACCAGACGATCTGGGGGGCGCGGGTCAAGCGGCTGAAAGTCGGCACCGCCCGG
The DNA here is from genome assembly GCF_035617725.1 of Mycobacterium sp. 94-17. NCBI lineage: Bacteria > Bacillati > Actinomycetota > Actinomycetes > Mycobacteriales > Mycobacteriaceae > Mycobacterium > Mycobacterium sp. 94-17. Next base: position 6,815 of record NZ_JAPIYN010000025.1, on the reverse strand, counting down.
CGCTTTTCGCGCACCACTGAAAAGTCACTGGTAACGGACCTGCGCGAGATTCTCGCCCCCGAATTCGTCAAACGGGCCAGCGAGTTCGCCGGACGCATGACCACCTCCGCCGAAAGCGCCTGTGCCGCAGCCGATCTACTGGAAAACATGGCCCATCCAGGGTTTTGCTCGCCGGCGCTGCCGGACTGATCGCGTCCGCGCGCAGCCGGTCACCGGCGTTCAGAGACCCTTGCGCACCCCCGGCGTCAGTGGTAATTCAACTCATGTATGGTATTAGAACTTGTTCTACTTGTGTCTACTAGAAGGCTGGGAGATCGGGGAATTGATGACTATCAATCCGTTCAATGACACGAATCGCAGGTTTCTGGCCGTGACGAACTGCGAGGAGCGACAGGGCCTTTGGCCGAGCCTCGCTGGTGCTGAGACCGGCAGACGAGCGACTCATGGCGGAGCGGGCCGATATCTTCGCGAGGCCTTAGCGCAACCGACTGGCAGTGGGTTGGTTTGCTGAGAAGTGAAACAACCGGAGTCGGGGACTTCGGGGGGATTTGATAACCGGGCACTTCCGCTCACGCGGGGACAGCTCGATATATGGCTGGCGGAGGAAACGGGCAGGTTCGGCGCCAAGTGGCAGCTGGGCGTGCTGGTACACGTCGCGGGACCGCTAGACATCGATTTGCTGGAATCGTCGATCCATCAAGTGGTCGACGAGGCCGAACCGTTCCGGGCGTCGTTTGTCCAGGCGGATCACCAGGTTTTCCAACGGGTGATCGATCATCCGGACGTCGAGGTCGCCCGGTACGACCTCGTCGGCTCGCAGGATTCCGGGCGGGACGCGTATCGCCTGGCGTCGTCGATCCAGGGCACGCTGATGCCATTCAGCGGCCCGCTCGTCAAATTCGCGGTGATGCAGACGCGGACCGACGAGTTCTATTTCTTCATCTGCTGCCACCACATCGTGGCGGACGGGCTGGGCCTCGGCCTCTTCTGTCACCGAATTGCGGCTGTCTACAACGCCATTGCGGCCGGCGAGCCCATCCCGGCCGCTTTTTTTGGGTCGCTGCACGACCTGATCCACTCCGAGCTGGCCTACGAAACGTCCGCCGACTATCTCGACGATGAGGCGTACTGGGCCGCGAACCTGCCCCCGGAGCGCGAACCGCGCTATCGGTTGACCGACGACGCGGCCGGACGACACGACTCGGATGGGTGTTCCGCGCCGGTCGAAGTGGACCCCGTCGTGGTATCGGGAATTCGGGAGTTGGCGCGTGACTTGGGGCTGCGTCGCTCGTCGGTGATCACCGCGGCGTGCGCGCTGCTGGTGCGCGGCCACGACGGCGAGACCTCCGACATCGTGCTCGACTTCCCGGTGAGCAGGCGGGTGACTCCCGAGGCGCGGCTGGTGCCCGGGATGGTTTCCGGAGTCGTCCCGTTGGTGTTCAGCGCATCGCCGCAAGCCACACTCGCCGAGTTTTGCGCGCACGTCGACGCCCGAATGCGAGAAGCGGTGCATCATCAGCGGTTTCCCGTGCACGTTCTCGAGAGCGCGGCCGGATCCCGCGACGCCGGGCGGGCGCCCGATCGGGTGATCGTCAATTTCATTCCGCCGACTTACATGTCGGAATTCGCCGGGTCTCCGGCGTCGGCGACGCTGACCAATTCCGGTCTGGTGGACCAGTTCGGCCTGCTTTTCACCAGGGACGGCGACCAGCTTTTCCTTAGCACCGCCGGTGCCGGGCAACTGTTCGCGGACTGCGACGTCGCCGAGCTGGCGCGGCGGCTCGAGCGAGTGCTGGCGGGAATGATCGCCGACCCGGGCAGGTCGTTGTCGTCGCTCGAGGTCCTGGACGCCGCCGAGCGTACCCAGCTGGACGGGTGGGGACACCGGGACGCGCTGACCGGGCCGACGAACGTGCCGGCGTCGATCCCGGAGTTGTTCGCCGCGCAGGTGGCGCGCACCCCCGAGGCGGTGGCGCTGACCGGCGGCGAACGTTCGTGGACCTACCGCGAGCTCGACGAGGCCGCGAACCGGTTGGCCCACGCGCTGCGCGATCGGGGCGCGCGTCCGGGTGAGTATGTGGCACTGCTGTTTTCGCGGTGTGCCGAGGCGATCGTCGGGATCACGGCGGTGCTCAAGTCCGGGGCTGCGTACCTGCCGATCGACCCGGCGTTGCCGGCGAGTCGCATCGAGTTCATGCTCGCCGATGCCGCGCCGATCGCCGCGGTCACCACCGCCGGGCTGCGCGCGCGGCTCGATCGCAACGGGATGTCGGTCATCGACATCGACGACCCGGACGTCGCGGGCCGCTCCGGCACGGCGCTGCCCGGGCCGGATCCCGATGACGTCGCCCACCTGATCTACACCTCGGGAACGACCGGCGTGCCCAAAGGCGTCGCGGTCACGCACCGCAGCGTGGCCCAGCTGGTGGCGACGCTGGACGCCGGCCTGCCCCGCCCGGGCGTTTGGTCGCAGTGGCATTCGCTGTCCTTCGACGTTTCCGTGTGGGAAGTCTGGGGGGCCTTGTTGCACGGCGGGCGTCTCGTGGTGGTGCCCGAAGATGTGGTCCGTTCACCGGACGACTTCCGCGCGCTGCTGGTCGCCGAACGGGTCAGCGTCCTGTGCCAAACCCCGTCCGCGGTGGCCGCGTTGTCGCCCGAAGGGTTGGAGTCGACGGCGCTGATCGTGGCGGGCGAGGCATGTCCGCCCGAGGTGGTGGATCGGTGGGCGCCCGGGCGGCTGATGGTCAACGCCTACGGTCCGACGGAGGCCACGGTGTATGCGGCGGTCAGCGCGCCGCTGACCGCGGGGTCGGGCGCGCCGATCGGCGCGCCGGTGCCCGGTGCGGCGCTGCTGGTGCTGGACGGGTGGCTGCGCCGGGCGCCGGTCGGGGTGGTCGGCGAGCTGTATGTGGCCGGGGCCGGGCTGGCGTGCGGGTACGTCGGACAGGGCGGGCTCACGTCGGCGCGGTTCGTGGCGTGCCCGTTCGGCGGGCCGGGGATGCGGATGTACCGCACCGGGGACCTGGTGTGCTGGGGCGAAGACGGGCAGCTGCGGTATGTCGGGCGCGCCGACGAACAGGTCAAGATCCGCGGGTATCGCATCGAGCTCGGCGAGATCGAGGCGGCGCTGGCGTCTCATCCGCGGGTCGCGCAGGCGGCGGTGATCGCCTATGCGGACCGTCCCGGCGGCAAGCAGCTGGTGGGCTATGTGGTGCCGGATCAAGAGATGATGCTGGTCCGCGAACCCGAGCGGGAAACGCAGCTCGTCGCCCAGTGGCAGGGGGTCTACGAGGGCCTGTACACCTCGGGCGCGCCGAGCGCACTCGGAGAGGATTTCGGCGGCTGGAACAGCAGCTACACCGGGGCACCGATACCGCTGGAACAGATGCACGAATGGCGGGCGACCGCGGTGGAGCGGATCCGCGGGCTGAATCCCAAGCGGGTGCTGGAGATTGGCGTGGGCTCCGGGCTGTTGCTGGCCAAGCTCGCCCCGGACTGCGACGAGTACTGGGGCACGGATTTCTCCGCCCCGACCATCGAGCGCCTGCAGGAGGCGGTGGCCGCGCAGCCGTGGGCCGACCGGGTGCGGTTGCGGGTGCAGCCGGCCGACGGGGCCGAGGGGTTGCCGCACGGGCATTTCGACGTGGTGGTGCTCAACTCGGTGGTGCAGTACTTCCCGAGCGCCGGCTATCTGCTGGATGTGCTCGCGGTGGCGATGGGCTTGCTGGCGCCGGGCGGGGCGGTGTTCGTCGGCGACGTCCGCAACTTCTCGTTGTTGCGCGCGTTCACCACCGGGGTGGTGTGCTCCGATGCCGGTGACGAGGACACCGCGGCGGCGGTCGCCGAGCGCGTGCGCCGGGAGATGCTGGCCGACCAGGAACTGTTGCTGGCGCCCGAGTTCTTCGTGGGATTGCCGCAGCATCAGCCGGAGATCGCCGCGGTGGACGTGCAGCTCAAGCAGATGCGGACGGTCAACGAGCTGAGCGGCTACCGCTACGAAGTGGTGCTGCACAAGGGGCCGGTCGCGGTGCGCTCGGCGGCGGATCTGCCGTCGCTGCCCTGGCGGCGGTTCGGCGGCCTGGCCACGCTACGGGACCACCTGCAATCCGAGCGGTTGCCGGAATTGCGGGTGACCGGGGTGCCGCACGGCGGGATCTGGCCGGATGTGGCGCTGGCCGCGGCGGTGGCCCGCGTCGACGAGCGCGCGACGATCGGGGAGCTGCGCGCCCGGCCGGCCGCCCCGGACGTGGCGTCGCCGCACCAGTGTCACCTGCTGGGCGGGGAACTGGGTTATTCGACCGCGGTGACGTGGTCGTCGACCTCCGGGCTGGTGGATGTGATCTTCACGCGTGCCACCGGCGCGGTTCTCTCGGATGTCTATCTGCCCGCCGCACCGGTGGGATCGCTGGCCGGGTATGTCAACGATCCCGCGGCCATCGAACGGGCCGGCGAGCTGCGTGGCTACCTGGCCGGCCGGCTGCCGGAGTTCATGGTCCCGGCGGCGATCACGGTGGTGGATGCGCTGCCGTTGACGGTGAACGGAAAACTCGACAAGCGGGCGTTGCCGGCCCCCGAGTTCGTCAGCGCAGTGGCCTATCGGGCGCCGCGCGACGGGCGCGAGCTGGTGCTCGCCGGCCTGTTCGGCGAGATTCTCGGGGTAGCGCGGGTCGGGATCGACGAGTCGTTTTTCGACCTGGGTGGGCATTCGCTGTCGGCGGCGCGGCTGGTTGCGCGGGTGCGCGCCGAACGCGGTGTCGACGTCCCGATCCGGGCGCTGTTCGACGCGCCCACCGTGGCGGGTCTGGCCGAATGGATCACCGCGCATGCCGGCGAACATGCGGCGGCGGCGTTGACGGCGCAACCCCGGCCGTCGGTGGTGCCGTTGTCGTTCGCCCAGAACCGGCTGTGGTTCATCGATCAACTCGAGGGCCCATCGCCGGTCTACAACATGGCGGTGGCGCTGCGGCTCGAGGGGGGCCTTGATGTCGCGGCGTTGGGGGCGGCGCTGGGTGATGTGGTGAGCCGCCATGAAAGCTTGCGGACGGTGTTTGACGCGGTCGATGGGGTGCCGCAGCAGGTGGTGTTGCGGGTCGAGGGTGTCGACTTCGGCTGGCGGGTCGTTGATGCGACGGGCTGGTCGGCGGCGCAGTTGGATCAGGCGATCGCGGAGGTGGCGGGTCACCGGTTTGACCTGGCGGCCGAAATCCCGTTGCGGGCCAGGCTTTTCCGCCTCGGTGTCGATGAGCATGTGTTGGTGGCGGTGGTGCACCATATCGCCGCCGACGGGTGGTCGCTGGGTGTGTTGGCCGCAGATATCGGTGCGGCGTATGGGGCGCGGTCTGGCGGGCAGGCGCCGGGGTGGGCCGAATTGCCGGTGCAGTACGTCGATTACACGTTGTGGCAGCGCGAGCAGCTCGGGGACCTGAGCGATCCGGACAGTCTGATCGCCACCCAGGTGGGGTATTGGGAGCGGACCCTGGCCGGGTTGCCCGAGCGCCTGCAGTTGCCGACGGATAGGCCCTATCCGCCAGTGGCCGACTATCGCGGTGCCAGCGTGGAAGTGAACTGGGCGGCGGGGTTGCAGCAGCAGGTGGCCGAGCTGGCTCGCGAGTACAAGGCGAGCAGTTTCATGGTGATCCAGGCCGCGTTGGCGGTGGTGTTGTCCAAGCTCGGCGCGAGCCGGGACGTGGCGATCGGGTTCCCGGTCGCCGGACGGCGCGATCCCGCCCTCGATGGGTTGGTCGGGATCTTCGTGAACACGTTGGTGTTGCGGGTGGATCTGGCCGGCGATCCCAGTGTGGCTGACCTGCTGGCGCAGGTGCAGCAGCGCAGCCTGGCCGCCTACGAACACCAGGATGTGCCGTTCGAGGTGTTGGTGGAGCGGCTCAACCCGACCCGCAGCCTGAGCCACCATCCGCTGGTGCAGGTGATGTTGGCCTGGCAGAACTTCGCCGGGCAGGACACCGGTCCCGCGCCCGGGCTGACACTGGGCGATCTGGGGGTCACGCCACTGCCGGTGGACACCCGCACCGCCCGGATGGACCTCACATTCACCATGTCCGAACGCTGGACCGACGCCGGTGAACCGGCCGGCATCGGCGGGACGGTGGAGTTCCGCACCGACGTGTTCGACGCGGCCAGCGTCGAGTCGCTGGTTGAGCGGTTGGGGCGGGTGCTGGCAGCGATGGTGGCTGATCCCACCCGTCGGGTGTCGTTGGTGGAGGTGCTCGACGCGGCCGAGTGCGCTCGGCTGGATGGGTGGAGTAATCGGGCGTTGTTGGGTGAGCCGGTGTCGGCCGGGGTGTCGATTCCGGAGTTGTTCGCCGCGCAGGCAAATCGGGCTGCTGAGGAGGTGGCGGTCAGCTGTGAGGGCCGCTCGATTACCTACCGAGAACTCGATGAGGCGTCGAATCGGATGGCGCACTATCTGATTGGTGTGGGTGCGGGGCCCGGACAGTGTGTGGCGCTGCTGTTTTCGCGGTCGGCCGAGGCGATCGTGGCGATTTTGGCGGTTTTGAAGGCGGGCGCGGCGTATCTGCCGATCGACCCGATGGTGCCGGACGCGCGGATCGCCTTCACGTTCGGCGATGCCGCGCCGGTCGCGGCGATCACCACCGCCGACTTGGTCGAGCGCCTCGACGGCCGTGACGTAGCCGTCATCGATGTTGCCGATTCCCGGATCCAGACCTGTCCGTCCACCGCGCTGGCGGCGCCCTCGCCGGACGACGTTGCTTACGTGATTTACACCTCGGGCACTACGGGTGTGCCGAAGGGGGTGGCGATTTCGCACCGCAATGTGGTCGAGCTGCTGCTGT
>NZ_JAPIYN010000024.1:58990-94483 GCF_035617725.1 Mycobacterium sp. 94-17 | reverse complement strand
AGGGTGCCGTGGCGTTGCGCGGTCGCGGTGGCGGCCAGCGCGGGTGCCAGCGGTTGGCCGGTGAGTCCGTGGCGGGGACCGAGTTCGGCGGCGTCGGTGACGCGGCGGGTGGCGTCGGCGTGGCTGATCAGTGTCGCGTCGGCGATCGCGTGCGGCAGTGTGGCGCCCAATTCCGTGGGCGTGGCTTGGTGGGCAAGGGAATTGATCAGCGGGTGTTCCAGGGCCGGTAGCTGGCGGCGTAGCTTCTCGCAACGCGCCAGCATCGCCAACTGTTCGGGGGTGGTCAACGCCGTGCAGTCGAACGCGGCCACCTCGTCGAACGCCGCGTCCAGCGCATCCCACGCCGCCGACAACGCTTCGCGATCAACACTCACAACCCGAAGCTATCGGAGCCCACCGACAAGAATCCGTGGACAGTGACTCCTGAAACATAAGTGACACAAGATTTTTAAGCGACTTGTCGGCCGAAGACAACCACGCGCATATCTTTGTGGTTCGGCGACGATCCCGCTGTCGTGGCTGCGGGCTAGCATGCGGATGTGAACGGCTCGTATACCTACACATTCGACGAAATCCGGGACCTCCCGGTGGCGGTGATCGGCGCGGGAACGCTGGGCCGGCGCATCGCGCTGATGCTGGCCAGCCGCGGGGGAGCGGTGCGCATCTACGCCCGTCGCCCCGAACAGCGCGCCGAGGCGACGCGATACGTCGCGGAGAACCTTCCGACGCTGTTGCGGAACAGAGGCTTTGGTGAAGCGGGTAGCGCAACCGGCGCGGCAACGCTAGAGGAGGCGCTGGACGGCACATGGCTGGCGGTGGAGTCCGTCCCGGAGCGCCTCGACGTCAAGATTCCGCTGTGGGGCGAGATCGACCGGGCCGCGCCGCCGGGAACCATCTTCGCGACCAACTCGTCGTCGTTCCCGTCGCGCCTGATGGCCGAAAAGGTGCGGGACAGAACGCGGTTGTGCAATGCGCACTTCTACATGCCGCCGGAAGTCAACGGGGTCGACCTGATGTCGGATGGCGAAACGGACCGTGGCCTGCTCGACACCTTGCTGACGGTCCTGCCCGAGTTCGGTGTTCACCCTTTCGAAGCACGCAAGGAATGCACCGGCTTCATCTTCAATCGCATCTGGGCGGCCATCAAGCGCGAGTCGCTGGCCGTCGTCGCCGAGGGCGTCGCGCGCCCGGAGGACGTCGACGGCATGTTCAAGGTCAACTGGGGCGTACCGGCCGGGCCGTTTCAGATGATGGATCTGGTCGGTCTCGACGTCGTGCTCGACATCGAGAACCATTACGCCGCAGAGCTTCCGCACCTACCGCAGAATGTGCGGAAGCTGTTGCAGGCCTATGTCGACGAAGGCAAGCTCGGCATCAAGACCGGCGAGGGCTTCTACTCGTACCGTTGATCGGATTGCCCTGCGCCGTGAGCGCCACCGCGGTGGCCACCGCCTCGAGCAGACGGCTCAGATTCCCCGCGTCCCCGACGTCGCGGTCACCGGCGGCCAGTCGGGTGAAGACACCGGCGATGAACGTGGTGACCGCGGTGGTCTGCGCGTCCAGGAGCGCCGGGTCGCGGGTGTCCGGCTGCAGGTGGGCGATGGCGTCACGGGCCATGCCATTGATCCGGGCAACGAACACCTGCGACGTATCGGCGAGACCGGGATCGCGTGCGGCGCCGAGCAGCAGTTCGTGGCGCGCCCTGTTGAGCATGAGGCCCGGCCCGTGGGCCTGAATCATGGTGAGCCGGGCCAGGTGTGCGAAGGGTGACAGCGGATCGAGCGGTTCGTCGATCACCGACTGCAGGTTGGCCACATCGATCTGCGCAACCCGCTGGCCGACTCCGCGCAGCAGGGCCGCGCGGGTGCGGTAGTAGTACGACGTGGTGCCCTCCGGGACGCCGGCAACGCGGTCGACCTGCCCGTGCGTCAGGCCGCGGGATCCGTGCTCGGCCAGCACCCGGATCGCCGCGTCGCACAGTTTGCGGCGACGCTCGTCGCCGTCCCTCTTGCGTGTGGTCATGGTCAACGCAGGACCGTGCCGCCGTCGATGTTGACGACCTGACCGTTGATCCACTCGCCTTCGGCGGACAGCAGGAACGCGACCAGTGCCGCGATGTCGTTGGGATCGCCGACGCGGGTGCCGCGGATGCGTTTGAGTGCGCCGGCCTCGAGGTCCGGCCACTGCGGCACGGAGCGGATCATCTCGGTAGCGGTGAAGCCGGGCGCCACCGCGTTACACCGGATGCCTTCCTTCCCCCACCGCGACGCGACGTGCCGTGTCAGCGCCCCGATGCCGGCCTTGGCCGTGGCGTAGGCGGGTCGCGCGGGTTCGCCCTGGAACGCCGCCGCCGAGGACATGTTGACGATGGCCCCGCCGCCTCGGCGCAACATCTGCGGGATGGCGTATTTCATCGCGGCCACATACCCGCGCAGGTTCACCGTCATGACGCGGTCCCAGACGTCGAAGTCGATGTCGACGACGTCGGTGTCGGCGCGGATGGTACTCATATCCGCGCCCACGTTGAACAGCAGGTCAACACCACCGAAAGCGGTTGCGGCGGAATTGATTAAGCCGGCCATCGACTCGGGATCGGCGAGGTCGGCGGCGACATTGGACGCCGTGCCGCCCGCGGCGCAGATGCGTTCGGCGGTCCGGCGCGCGGCGTCGTCGGCGATGTCGCCGATGACCACGCGGCAGCCTTCCCTGCCCAACCTTGCGGCCGTCGCCGCGCCGATGCCGGTGGCGCCGCCGACCACAATCGCGACCTTGTCGGTCAGACCTTGGAGTCCCATGGATATTGACTTTACCTCTAGAACTGTAGAGGATCGCCAGTCATGGCAGGGATTCATCGCGAGCGCCCCGGCGCCGACGACCTCTCGGCGGCGACGGACAGCCCCGCGCAGCCCCTGGGCGCCGGCGTCTGGATGTCGCCGGGCGTCTCCAACTCCTACGCGATAACCACCGACGAGGGACGCGTCATCGTCAACGCCGGGCTGGTCTTCGAAGGACCATTGCACCGCAACGCGTTTGCCGACGTGGCCGGGCCGACGCGGGCAATCATCGTCACCCAGGGACACGCCGACCACTGGGGCGGAGTGAACTCGCTGCGCGACGAGGGCACCGAGATCGTGATGCACCGCAACTACCGTTACTGGCGCGACGACAACCATCGGCTGATGGGATACCGCGTACCCAAGACGTCGTTTGCGTTCCAGAAGTTCTCCGACGCCGTGATGGGGCACTTCAAGACGATCGATCCGGCCACGATCGACTTCTCCTTTCCCGAGCCGACCACGACATTCGACCGCCACCACTCGTTGAACCTCGGCGGGCGCACCTTCGAGCTGACGTGGACACCGGGCGGTGAGACCACTGACGCGCTGGTGGTCTGGCTGCCCGAGGACCGAACCCTGTTCACCGGCAACCTGTTCGGGCCGCTGTTTGGGCACGTTCCCAACCTGATGACCATTCGCGGCGACCGCTACCGCGACCCCATTCTGTACATCGAGGCCCTGAACGCTGTGCTGGAATACGGTCCGGAGCGGCTAATCACCGGCCATTTCGCCCCGATCGAAGGTGCCGATCTGATCGCCGGAGAAGTCACCGCGATGCGCGACGCGATGCAGGCCGTGCACGACCGCACCGTCGAGTTGATGAACGCCGGCACCGACCTCTACACGGCCATGCGTGAGGTCCGGGTGCCCGAGCATCTCGACGTGGGCGAAGGGTACGGCCAGACGTCGTGGAATGTGCGTGGCATTTGGGAGATGTATGCCGGGTGGTTTCAGCACCGCTCCACCACCGAGCTCTACGGGGTGGCGCCGGGATCGGTGGCCGCGGACCTGGTACGCGCCGCGGGTGCCGACGCGCTGGTCGAGGCGGCCCACACCCACGTCGCGGGCGGGCGCCCGGTGCAGGCGCTGCACCTCACCGACCTCGTGCTGGCCGTCGAGCCCGCTCACCCGGCGGGGCGCGCGGTAGCCGCCGACGCGCACGAGGCGCTGCTGGCCGACACCGACAACTTCTGGAAGAGAGCCTGGCTCACCAAACACATCAACGAATTGAGGACGCCCGAATGAATTCCCTGACCTTCGATTTCACCGGCGCCAAGGTGCTGGTGACCGGTGGCACCAGCGGGATCGGCAACGCGATCGCGGCCGAATTCGCCGGGGCCGGCGCGTCGGTCACGGTGACCGGGACCCGCACGTCGGCCGACGACTATCCCGAGACGGAACTGCGCGCGTTCACCTACCGTCAATGCCAGATTCAAGAGCCCGATTCCGTTGACGCGCTGGCGGATTCACTCGGCGAACTCGACATCCTGGTCAACAACGCGGGCGGGCCCTATCCGGCGGGCGACGAATACGACCCCGACGGCTACGTCGCATCGGTGGCGCAGAACATGTTCGGCCCCATGCGGCTGACCATGCGTTGTTACGAACTGCTCAAGGCGAGCCGGGCGCCCGGGGGCGCCAGTGTGGTCAGCGTCGTCTCGATGTCCGCGTTCCGCTCCGCGGTCTTCGTCCCCGGGTATGCCTCGTCGAAGATGGGCCTGATCGCCCTGACGATGAACCTGTCCCGCCGCTGGGCCAATGACGGAATCCGGGTCAACGCGATCGCACCCGGGCTCATCGACACCCGGATGACGCGCCCCGCCATGGGAATTGCTGCCGTCATGGACGTGGAGATCGGCTTCCACACGCCACTGGGCAGACCGGGAACACCGCAAGACTGCGCGGGCGCGGTGTTGTTCCTGTGTACCGACGCGGCGTCCTACATCACCGGCAGCACCATCGCCGTCGACGGCGGGTACCTGACGGTCTGAGATCATGGGTGATCCAAACGAATTGGCCGAGATCAATACGGCCGACGACGTCTTCCGGCTGGCCTCCCAACGCGCCGGGGTGACCGAAATCGACTCCGTCTCTTGGCGAGACGGATTGGGACTCATCGTCGACGAGGTCAACAACTCTCCGGCCCTCACCCCTTTCGGCCGGGATCGAGTGTTGGGCGACGCCACCGACGCCCTGGGCCGGCGCATGCTGGTGCACGACTATATTCAGTCCCACCCCGAAGTGCTGGACACGCCGGTGGAGCGGCCGCTGATCGTGCTCGGCATGCCGCGCACCGGCACCACGGTGATCAGCTACCTGCTCGACCAGGACCCGGCACGCCGCTCGCTGCTGCACTGGCAGTGCGTGCACCCGATACCGCCGGCCGGCACCGAGATGCTGCGCACCGATCCGCGGTGTCTGGCCCTCCTCGAGGAACAGCGCAACATCCTCGAGTTCGTCAAAAAGGCGAAAATGCCGCTGCCGCACTGGGAAGACGCCGACGGACCCACCGAGGACATGTTCATCCACAACCAGGACTTCAAGGGCCTGTCCTGGGACTCGTTCCTGCCGACGGATCGCTACGCGCGGTGGCTTTTCGACGAGGCCGACATGACCAGCACCTACGAATACCAGAAGCGTTATCTGCAAGTGCTGCAATCGAAAGCGCCCGGTAGCTGGAGCCTGAAGATGCCGTCGCACTCGGTGCACATCGAAGCGTTGCTGAAGGTGTTCCCGGATGCGCGATTGATTTGGGCGCACCGCGACCCGTACAAGGCGACGGGCTCGTTGTGCAACCTGTGGCGGCTGCCACAGCGCCTGGTGATGAACACCGAGCTGGTGGATCAGACGGAGATGGGTCGCGCCGCGATGTGGCAGATGGGTTACCACGTCGATCGCCCGCTGCGGGCGCGCGACCGCATCGGCGACGAACGCTTCTTCCACATGTACTACCAGGAGATGATGCGCGACCCGATGGACGTCATGCGGCGCATCTACGAGTGGGCAGACGAACCGCTGACCGCCGAAACCGAGGCGCGCATGCGCAATTGGCTCGCCGCGCACCCGCAGGATTTGTTCGCGCTCAACGCCTACAGCCTCGACCAGTACGGACTGAGCGTCGAACAACTCGAACCGGTCTTCGCCGAATACCTGGATACCTTCGATATCGAACTGGAAGGCACACCATGAAAGCGTGCGTGATCACCGGGCCGGGCACGGCAGAGGTCGTCGACGCGCAACGACCACACGCCGGACCGGACGACGTGTTGGTCCGAATGCGGGCCTGCGGCATCTGCGGCTCGGACGCGTTCTACATCACGATCGGCGGTGTGCCGCCGCGCCAGGAGCATACGCCGCTCGGCCACGAGCCCGCGGGCGAAGTCGTCGAGGTCGGCGACAGGGTGGCCGGGATTGCCGTCGGCGACCACGTCGTCATCAATCCGATGGCGGCGCCGGGTGGCATCATCGGCAACGGCGGACCCGCCGGGGCCCTCGCGAACTATCTGTTGGTCGAAAAGGCCGTCCGCGGAACGAGTCTCGAAGTCATCCCGAACCATATCCCATGGGAGGTCGCCGCCCTCAACGAACCGATGGCCGTCGCGCGCCACGGCGCAAACCAGTGCAAACCCCACCCGTCGGACAAGGTCGCCATCTTCGGGGCCGGCCCGATCGGGCTGGGTGCGACGCTGGCGTTCAAATCCCTTGGTGTGCAACATGTCGTGGTCATCGACCTGATCTCGAGTCGCCTCGATAAGGCGCTGCGGATCGGCGCTGACGCCGTCATCAACTCCACCGACGAGGACGTCGTCAAGCGGCTGATCGAGCTGCACGGTGCGGGCGAGTCGATGTTCCCCGGCAAGGCAGGCACCGACATCTATCTCGACGCCGCGGGCGTGCCGGCCGTCGTGAACACCGCGCTGGCCGCCGCTCAGAAGGGCGCCACTCTGGGAATCGTTGGCGTGCATAAGGAACCGGTCCCGGTCGAATTCGTCAACGTGATGAGCAACGAGATCACCATCGTGGGGTCCATGGGCTATCCCGACGAGATTTTCCAGGTGACCAAGGACCTCGTCGCGAACTGGGAGAAATACGCGCTGATCGTCAGCCACACCGTCGCGTTCGACGACGTCGGGGCGGCACTGAAACTGGCGACAACGCCCGGCGCCGCCGACAAGGTCGTGGTTACGTTCTAGTGTCCTACCTGGCGAGGTAGCCGAGGGCAAGCCGTGCGGCGTTGGCGCCGCACATGCCGTGCGCGCCGGGCCCCGGCGGGGTGGCCGCCGAGCAGATGTACATCCCGGGCACGCCAATGGTGTACGGCGACAGTGTGATTCGCGGGCCGAACGTCAGCTGCCGAATGTCCTTGGCGCCGGTCATGATATCGCCGCCGACATAGTTGAGGTTGTAGGAACCCATCTGTGTGGTGGTGCGGACCGCCTGGCCGACGATGCGGTCCCGGAAGCCGGGCGCGAACCGCTCGATCTGGCCGATGATCGCCTCGGTCGCGTCGCCGGTATAGCCGTTGGGCACATGCGCATAGGTCCACACCGGGTGGACGTTGCCCACCGAGCGCTGCGGGTCCGCCAGATACTGCTGCCCGATTAACACGAACGGCCGGTCCGGCATCCGCCCGGCGTGGATATCGCGCTCGGTCGCGGCAAGCTCGGCGTAGGTCCCGGCCAGGTGCACCGTGCCGGCGCGGTGGGCGTCGGGATTCGTCCAGGGCACGCCGCCCTCGACGGCGAAGTCGACCTTGAACGCCCCGGGGCCCCGACGAAACCTGTTGAAGGCCTTGCGAACCCGGTGCGGCAGCCGCTCGCCCAGGATGCTGGCGACCGCGCCGGGCGCCAAATCAAACATGGTGACGTCGGCCGGCGGCAGCTGCGATGCCTCCCAAACCCGCACGCCGGTCTCGATCTTGGCACCCAGCTCACCCAGCAGCGACACCATCGCGTTGGTGATCGACTGCGATCCGCCCGCGGCCACCGCCCAGCCGTGCCGGTGGCCCGCGGTGATGATGCCCAGCCCGATCGCGGACGTCATCGGATAGTGCAGCGGTCGGAAGGCATGGGCCGCAACACCTCCGAACAACGCGCGCGCCTCGTCGGTACGGAACAGCCGGGCGAGCGTGGACGCGGGTAACACGGTGGGAGCTCCGAAACGGGCCAGCGCCAAAGGGTGATCCGGCAACCGCAGCAGCGGCCCCATGATGTCCTCGTTCAGCAGGTCGAAGCGCGCCACCGGCCCGCCGAACGCGAGCCGCCACCGCGACCCGTCGCGCCCCAGACCGGCCGCGGTCTGTTCCACCGACCGGTACAGCACGCCTGCGCCGCCGTCGTCGAGCGGGTGCACGCAGTCGATCTCCGGCAAGCGCCATGACAGGCCATAACGCTGGAGTCCGGCCTCGCTGTGGAAGTGGGAGCCGACGGCCATCGGGTGGATCGCCGAGCAGTGGTCGTGCAGCAGGCCGGGGATGATCGCCTCGCCGCTGCGGGCGCCACCGCCGACCTCATCGGCGGCCTCGAGGACGGTGACCTGCACGCCTGCGGCCGCCAGGGATATGGCGGCGGCCAGGCCGTTGGGCCCGCCGCCCACCACCACCGCGGTGCTCATGCCAATACTCCGTGACCGTGACCGTGACCGTGACCGTGATCCTGATCCGTCCGCGCCGAGGCGGGGCCGGTGCCGCGCAGCGACCATTCCACCTTAAGCGGGATGGGCCCGTTGGGCAGCCACGGCTGCTCGGCGACCGCGTCGGCGACGTTCCAGGTGCCCCGCTCGATCACCCCGAGCGCGGCGTCGATCAGCTGGTAGTGCTGCACACCGCTGCCGAAGGCCTCGGACTCCACCCAGGCGATGACGCACTCGCCCGGCTCGAAGCCGGCTTCGCTCTGCACTGCGCGGATGAAGTCCTCGTTGTGCAGGTGGCCGTCGCCGAAGTTGAACCCGACGACGGAGTTGCACAGGAACTCGCCCTCCCGCACGGTGCGCGTGTCGATGTCCGGCAGGTGCGTCAACAGCAGGGAGAACAGGCCGCGGCCCTGGCTGTGCATGCTCCGCCACGCGATGGTCTTCTGCGCGGTGATCTCTGCCAACGCCGGTTCGTAGCCGAACGCGACGAACTGGTCGACCTGGTTCCCGGCGGAGCGAGTGACCCGGTTCAGCTTCGCCTCCGCGCCCGGGGCGAACGCCCATACCGCCGACGCCCAGTTGCCGGCGTACTGCCGCAGCGAGGGCAGAAACGACACCTTGTCCGGCCGCAGGTTGCCCAGGATCGGGAAGAACAGCAGCCCGGCGGCGATCACCAGGGCCAGCCACGCGGGAGTCATGTTCCACGGCGCGTATCCATTCCAGTTCGGGAACCCGAGGAACAAGAAGATCGTGGTATAGGCGAAGACGACGTTCCATTCCAGCGGCACCGCGAGCGGGAACGTCGAGATGATGAACAGGTGGAACCCCACCATCAGCAGTGCCGCGGCCAACGTCAGCCACTTGTTCGTCGAGAAGAACAGGACCAGCGGGGCGGCGATTTCCACCGTGGTGCCATTGACGTGCGCCATGAACTCCGCCAGCTTCGAGGGCCGCATGTCGCGCCCGAAGTCACGGTAATGGGCCCGCCGCACGAACTTGGGCGCGAATATCGTGTTGCTGACCATCGGCGGAATGACGTTGGAGAAATGCTTGCCGAACTTCGAGAAGCCGGCACCGACCCACACGACCACGATCAGCATCTTGAGCGCGATGATCATGTTCACGTACGGCAGCGCGGCGAAGTAGAACAGCGCCGGGAAGTACTGCTCACCGCGGGCGGCCAGGAATATGGTCTTGTCCCGCACGCCGATCAGCACCAGCAGCGCCATCGGCGCGATCAGCAGTGCCGGATTCACTAACCCGGATATGTTGTGCGGCAACGCTTTCGACAGCCCGTCGGTGTGCACGCCCGGTGCCAGCAGCGCGACCGCCAGGGACACCAACAGCCCCAGGTAGACCGCGATGTCGAACCAGGTGCGCCGGTCGCCGTCGGTGAAGGGCACCCACTTCCACGGCCGTAGCCGGATGGTTCCCGGTCGGGCCCAGAATAGGATGCCGCCGGTCATCGGTTTGACCTTGCCGGCCAGCGGACCCCAGGAGCCTGCGACGCCGACGGCCTCGAGCAGCACCGTCCACAGGATGACCTTCTGGTAGACGATCGGCTGGTTCCACCATTGGGTCACGTGCCAGAAGGCGGGCAGCCCCGATGTCGCCGTCGCGAGCGTGATTCCGCCGATCGCGAAGAAGACGACCAGCTTCAGGATGTAGATGGTGTGGACCATTCGCGGTGCGCCGAAACCGTTTTCGGCCCATTCGCCGACGAGGATCCGCACTCGCTCCAGGAGCGGCTTGCGAAGGAACGCGTCCGGGTCGAATGAAGGCAGAGCCGGTTTTGTGAATCCCATTTCATTGCTCCTGGGGTTGTGATGGCTGGCGAGCACGACTGCGGACAACGTTAGGAATCGGGTGCGGTGCGACAAAGTCGCGAATCGACAAAACCCGGCGGCGGCATTATCGTCGCGCAACAACCGCGGGGGCTAACGTCAGTGGGGTGCGGAAAGAACGCCTCGACGACGACGTGGCCGTGGACCGCTACGTCGCCGAGATCGCGACCCGGTTGCATGATCGGCTGGCCGACGTGACGTCGGATGTTCACGGTGCCCTCGAAGGCCAGATACCCGATCTGCGCCGCGACGCGCGAATCATGGAACTGCTCGGGGCCAGCGTCGAAGGCAACGTGGACACCATGTTGCATGCGTTGCGCTACAACATCGCCGTCGAACGGGTCGAGGCGCCTACCGCGGCGCTGGAGTACGCGCGCCGGCTGGCCCAGCACGGGGTGCCGGTGAACGCGCTGGTGCGCGCCTACCGGCTGGGCCAGCGCCGGATGAACGAGCTGATTTTCGCCGAATTGCGCGCGACCGATATCCCCGAGCCCGGGCGCGTCGCGGTGATCGAGGCCATCAGCGCCGCGATATTCGACTACATCGACTGGATGTCGCAACAAGTGGTCGCCGTCTACGAAGACGAACGGGAACGGTGGCTGGAAAGCCAGAACAGCCTGCGCGGAGTGCGGGTGCGCGAGATCCTGGCCGCAACCAAGACCATCGATGTCGATGCGGCAAGCACGGCGATCCGCTATCCGCTGCGCTGGCACCACCTGGGGCTGGTCATGTGGGTCCGCGATCACAGTGCCGATGTCGACGAACTTCCCCGGCTGCAACGGTTTGTCCGCGAACTCGGCGAAGTCACCGGCGTGGACGCGGCTCCGCTGTTCGTCGCGGCGGACCGCAGCTGTGGTTGGGGTTGGCTGCCGTATCGAACGGCGGGCGGCGATGCCGTCGAGGCGCTTCGCCGGTTCGCCCAGACCAGACCCGATTCGCCCAGCGTGGCGATCGGGACGACGTCCGGCGGCGTCGACGGCTTTCGGCGCTCACACCGGGAGGCGGCGCAGGCTCGTGGCGTCGCGATCGTCAGCGAGGGGAGCGCGCCGTCGGTGACCGCCGCCAACGACCCCGGTTTGTCCGTGGTGGCGCGGCTCGGTGGCGACGTCGCCGGTATTCGCGAGTGGGTGGCCGACGTGCTGGGCGAGCTCGCGGGCGATACCGAGAACGACGGGCGGCTCCGCGAGACGTTGCGGGTCTATCTGGGTTGCGGCGCCAGCTACAAGGTGGCCGCCGAGGAACTCAACATGCACTTCAACTCGGTGAAGTACCGGGTCGGCCGCGCCGTGGCCCGGCGCGGCCGCGAGATCGGCGGCGACCGGCTGGACGTGGAGCTGGCGTTGCTCGCCTGTCGCTGGTACGGCGCCGCCGTGCTGCAGCAAAAAGCCCGGTAGCCCAGCCGGGCCACCGGGCTTCGGTGAGTTGGGCTATGCGGCGGAGACGACCCGGCGAGATGCTGTGGGCAAGTAGCGCGCAGCGCCGGCCCGTCCGGAGCCACGGCGCACGACGGCGTGGACGGCGGTGATGAGCGCCGGAACCAGAACCGGGAAGGTGATCAGGACGAGCATTGCGGCGATGGTCAGGTAGGACGTGATGAGGCTGGACATGGTTGACTCACATTTCTCTGCGGCGCGGGTCGCTGGGATAGGTTGTGGGAGTTGATACTTCGAGCCGAGGTTGAATTCGACGCTGTGTTCGTGACGAAACCTAGCCGCGCCGGATCAGCATGGCGATGTCGCCTGGCAATCAAGTTGTGCCCAGCTTTTATCTTCTGGCGACAAAGCCCGTCGAAGCCGGGGCGTCCCGCACCTCGCTGCGCTGCCGGCTGATCGGCCTCGGCGTCACGGTTCTCGTCAGCGCCCTGCCCGCCGCACTACGGCAGCAGCCGCTCGATTTCGAACACCAGACACAACTCGGCGATGTCCCTCGGGCGCGACAATGTTCGGCCGGTCAACTCCTCGATGCGGCGCAGCCGGTGCCGCACGGTATTGGGATGGCAATAGATCCTGGCCGCGGTGTCGTTGGCCGACCCGCCGGCTTGCAGCCACGCTTCGAAGGTGTCGAGCAGCACCGCGCGTTCCTCGATCGGCAGTTCGTCGAGCCGGGACAGCAGCGACGACTTGACCTTCGCCATCGTCTCCGGGTCGCTGACCGCGGCGATGGCGAGCGGGCTGGCGTCGAAGACGGCAACCAGCGAATCGGCCGATGGTTTTCCGCTGACCGCGATCCGGGCGAAGCGCAGTGCGTCACCGGTTTCGGCGAGGTCGTTGAACGGCGGGCTGATGCCCACGCGCGCCCTCGCCGCCTGTCGTAGCACGTCGAGGGCCATCCTGAGCGCATCGTCCGGCGCGGGACCGCGCAGGTGGACGATGCCGACCTGCATGTCGGGCAGCAGCCGCCATGCCGACCGGATGTCGCGCGCGGACAGCTTGTTCTCGATGGCGGGCAGTCCCAGCTTGCCGATCGCGGGCAGTTCCGCCGCCACCACGACGTAGGGTCCCGACGTCGGCAGCCTGAGCAGGTCTGCGGCCTCCCACAGGCTCTGGGTGCCGGTGATTCGATGCGACAGCAGCGCTTCGACCAGCGCCGATCGCTCTTCCTCCCGCTCGAGGAGCTGCGCGGTCAATTGCTGGCGGTAGGCGCTGCTCATCGCCTGGGTGAAGGTGTCCTGCGCGAGGAAGACCCGCGCGGTGGCGCTCAGGATCGAGTCGGTGGGTATGGACGCGGCCCGAGCGGTGTCCAGGGTCTGCTCCCACATGAACCGGAATCCGATCCGGTAGGCGGTCATCACCGCGGGCAGCGGCACGCCGGTGAGCGCGCGGGCGACGCCGGTGCGCTCGGCCGGCGCTACATCGATATCGGGGGCGTCGGTATGGGAGGCGAGCGAGTCGAAGATGAATGTCACGTTCGCCACGCAACTTTCGCGAACGTCGTCCTTGGTGACGACGGAACCGTCGCGGTAGGCCTCGATTTCACGGCACAGCAGATCCGCCATCGCATCGCCCAAACTCGGCGCCCGGGCCAGCATGAGCTTGCCGAGCTCGATCACGTGGGGATCAACGCCCATACCCGCAAACCATAGGCCCGCTCATCGGCGGGTGTGCGTGGTGACACCGAACCGGGCCGGGTGTTGTCGGCGCGAACATTGTTGCCCGCGGCCGCCTGGCCGATCCTGGATGTAAGCAAAGCAAGCACTTCCCCCGGAGCTATCTCATGACCACACTCAGCGCCAATCTTGTTGCCGCGAAGAATCGTCACCCCGACCGCGTCGCGCTGCGCTGCGACGATCTGCAGTTCACCTACGCCGAGTTCGACGCGGCCGCCGCGCGGGTGGCGACCCTGCTCGAGCGGGCCGGCGTCGAGCCGGGCGACCGCGTGGGCCTGATGCTGCCCAACACGCCCGCATTCGCCGTCGCGTTCTACGGCGTGATGTATCGCGGCGCCGTCGCCGTCCCGATGAATCCGCTGCTCAAATCCCGCGAGGTTGCCTACTACCTGTCCAACAGCGGTGCCAAGGTGTTGTTCGGGACACCCGCATTCGCCGACGAGGCCACCGCCGGCGCGCGGGAGGCGGGGGCGCGGTGCTGGCTGGTCGACGACGCCGGCCTGGCTGAGCTGATCGCCGGCCTGCCCGCGCAGGACTCCCCGGTGCAACGCGGCGGCGAGGACGTCGCGGTCATCCTGCACACCTCCGGCACGACGGGAAAACCCAAGGGCGCCATGCTCACTCACGGCAGCCTGGGCCGCAACGCCGACGTGTGTGTCCGAAGGCTGGTGCAGATCACCCGGGACGACGTGGTGATGGGTTGCCTGCCGCTGTTCCATGTCTTCGGTCTGACCGGAGGCCTCAACGCGTCGGTGCTCGCCGGGGCAACGTTGACCCTGCTCGCTCGGTTCGATCCGCGTAAGGCGGTCGAGATCATCGAGCGCGACCGCGTGACGGTGTTCGAGGGCGTCCCGACGATGTATTCGGCGTTGCTGAGCATCGCGGATGATGCTGTGGCACAGGCGATGCAGAGCCTGCGGGCCTGCCTTTCCGGTGGCGCGTCGCTGCCGGTGCAGGTTCTCACCGACTTCGAGAATGCGTTCGGCTGCATGATCCTGGAGGGCTACGGGCTGTCCGAGACCTCTCCGGTGGCCTCTTTCAATCACCCGGACCGGCCCCGCAGGGCGGGCTCGATCGGCACCCCGATCGAGGGCGTCGAGATGCGGGTCGTCGACCCGAACGGGGACGAGCTTCCGCAGGGTGAGCGTGGCGAGATCCAGATTCGCGGCCACAACGTGATGAAGGGCTACTGGAACCTGCCCGACGCCACCAACGCCGCGATCACGCCGGACGGCTGGTTCAACACCGGCGACGTCGGACGCATCGACGAGGACGGCTACTTCTACATCGTCGACCGCACCAAGGACATGATCATCCGCGGCGGACTCAACGTCTACCCGCGCGAAATCGAGGAGGTGCTCTACGAGCACCCGGCGGTGGCCGAAGCCGCCGTGATCGGCATCCCGCACGACTCGCTCGGCGAGGAAGTCGGCGCCGCGGTCGCCCTCAAGACGCAGGGCGCGGTCACCGGCGACGAACTGCGCGACTACGTCAAGGCCCGGGTGGCCGCCTACAAGTACCCGCGCCGGGTCTGGCTCGTCGAGGAGCTGCCCAAGGGACCGACCGGCAAGGTCCAAAAGCGTGACATCACCATCCCCGCAACCGAACCGACAACCGAAAGCGCACGATAACCATGGCTGACCAAAACCCCGAAGTCGAAGAGCTGGCCGCGCCGCTGGACCTGCTGCTCACCAGTGCCACGAAGCCATTCGCCGGCCGGATGATGCCGGACTCCACCTGGGCGCGCTTCGCCCGCAACCTCGCGCAGCACCCCGGCGCGGTGGCCGACCGGGCCGGCACGCTGACACGCGAACTCCGCAACATCGCCGCCGGCACGTCTCATCGCGCTCCGGCGCGCGCCGACAAACGCTTCAGCGACCCCGCGTGGCAACAGAATCCGCTGCTGCACCGAATCATGCAGGCCTACCTCGCAGGTGCCGAGACCGCCCAGGGGCTGCTCGGCGACGCCGCGTTGGACTGGCGAGACAAAGAGAAGATGCAGTTCGTCGTCGACAACATCGTGGAAGGCCTGGCGCCCACCAACAACCCACTGATCAGCCCGCTCGGTTGGAAAGCCCTGATCGACACCGGTGGCCTGAGCGCGCTGCGAGGGATGAAAGCCTTTGCCCAGGACATGCTTTCGAAGCCCCGTGTGCCGGCGATGGTCGAACCCGACGCCTACGTGGTGGGGGAGACGGTGGCCGTCACCAAGGGAGCGGTGGTGCTGCAAACCTCGATGTTCGAATTGATTCAGTACGTCCCGCAGACCGAGAAGGTGCGCACGGTTCCGTTGCTCATGGTGCCGCCGGTGATCAACAAGTACTACATCATGGACATCGCACCCGGGCGCAGCATGATCGAATACTTTGTGCAGCAAGGCCAGCAGGTCTTCGTGATGTCGTGGCGCAATCCGCAAGCGCGGCACCAGGACTGGGGCTTCGATGCCTACGGCGGTGCGATTATCCAGGCAATGGACGCGGTGCAGAAAATCGCCGGAACCGACAGCACCCATCTGCTGGCGACCTGCTCCGGAGGCATCCTGGCCGCGATGGTCGCGGCTCACCTCGCCGAGATCGGCGAGGGCGAGCGGGTCGCCAGTCTGACCCTCGCGGTCACCGTGCTGGACGAGACCCGGGCCGGCTTCGCCGCCGCCGCGATGAGCGACCGCGCGGCGCAGGCGGCGATCCGCGTCTCGGCCAGGAAAGGGTATCTGGACGGCCGTGACATGGCGGAGATGTTCGCGTGGCTGCGGCCCACCGACCTGGTCTGGCGGTATGTCGTGAACAACTACGTGCAGGGCCGCAAGCCCGCCGCGTTCGACGTGTTGTTCTGGAACGCCGACACCACCCGGATGGCCGCTGCCCTGCACCGCGACATGGTGCTGATGGGGCTGCGGAACGCGCTGGTCACGCCCGGCGGGGTCAGCATGCTGGGCACCCCGGTGGACCTGTCGAAGGTGACCGCCGACGCGTACGTCATCGGTGGGATCGCCGATCACATTTCACCCTGGCAGGCCACCTATCGCAGCGCACGTCTGCTCGGCAGCAAGGACAACCGCTACGTGCTGTCCTCCAACGGTCACATCGCGGCGCTGGTCAACCCACCTGGAAACCCGAAGGCTTCGTTCCGGTCGGGCCTCGCCGATGCCGAAGATCCGCAAGAATGGCTGGACTCGGCTCACAAGTCACCCGATTCGTGGTGGTCGGACTACGTGGCGTGGCTCGCCGAACGCAGCGGCCCCGACACCGACGCTCCGAAAGCCCTTGGTGGAGAACATCTCCCGCCGCTTGGACCGGCTCCCGGCAGCTACGTGATGGAGAAGTGAGCCATGCCTGGCGCACAACGTGGCAAGACCCAGGCGGGCGCGATCGGTGAGGAACGCTACGTCAACGTCGGAGGGCAGCGGATCCGGGTCAACGTGCGCAACGGCAGCGGCGTGCCGCTGGTGCTGTGCAACGGCATCGGCGCCAGCCTGGAAGTCCTGGATCCGCTGGTGGAGCAATTGGGCTGCGCGGTAGTCAGATTCGACGTCCCGGGCACCGGGGGATCACCGACATCGCCGCTGCCGTACGGATTCCCCTACCTCGCCTGGGTGCTGGGACGGCTGTTGTCCAAGGTCGGGATCGGCGTGGTGGATGTGCTGGGGCTGTCCTGGGGCGGTGCCCTGGCCCAGCAGTTCGCGTTTCAGAATCCACGCCGCTGCCGGCGCCTGGTGCTGGTAGCGACCGGTACCGGTGCCGTCATGGTGCCGGCCCATCCGGGGATTCTGGCGAAAATGGTTACCCCGCGCCGATTCTCGGACCCCGACTACGCGGCCGCGATCGCCGGTGAACTCTACGGTGGTACCGTGCGTGCCCACGGCGAAGACGTCGCGCGACTGTTCGTGAAGCAGTTGCACGCCGGATCCAAGATCGGCTACCTGCATCAGCTGCTCGCCGGTTCGGTCTGGACCAGTTTGTTCGCGCTGCCCGCGGTGCGGCAGCAGACCCTGATCGTGCAGGGCACCGACGACCCGATCATCCCGACGATCAACGCGCGCATCCTGCGTGCGTTGCTGCCTCATTCGCGGCTGCACCTGCATGACGGCGGGCACATCGACCTGGTGCACAACGCACCCGATCTTGCACCCGTCATCGCGGAATTTCTGAGTGAACGTTCGCGGGCGTAGCGCCATGGCGAAATCCGGTTTCCGCCCCCGCGTTACGCCCGCGCGGTCAAATCCGCGGTGATCGCGCCGGTCAAACGGATCAGATCCTGAGGCGCCACCACCACATCCCACCCCCGCTTGCCTGCGCTGCACAGTATCCGGTCCCAGCGCATCGCCGAGGCGTCCAGCACGGTGCGCAGCCGCTTGCGCTGGCCGAACGGGGAGATCCCGCCGACCACGTATCCGGTGGCGCGCTCGGCGGCCGCGGGTTCGGCCATTCTGGTTTGGGAGGCGGCCTTGGGCACGCCCAGCGCCGCGGCGGCCGCCTTCAACTGCAGCTTCGACGGCACCGGAACCACCGCGACCGCCAGCTCGCGCGGCAGCGCGATGATCAGCGTCTTGAATACCTGCTCTGGCGCGAAATCTCCGGAATCCGACAGGTCGGTAACGACATCGAAGCGCAAAACATCGTGCGGCACACCGGCTTTCACCAACGCTGCAATGCCCGGTGTGGCGGCAGACGCCATTACGGGCCGGTGTACCCCGGCGGGTTGACGCCGTCCACCCAGAAGTCGACGCCCAGTTTCGAGCCGGGAATGCAGTCGTAGGCCGACAGGTCGGTGACGCCCGAATCCACCAGCACGTCCTCGCACAGCAGCATGTTGCCGGTGAACTCCTTGGACGGCTTGGTGAGGATGACGTAGGCCGCATCGGAGTAGATCTCGGGCTTGCGGGCACGTCCCATCGCCTCGTCGCCGCCGAGCAGGTTCTGCACCGCGGCGGTGGCCACCAGGGTGCGCGGCCATAACGTGTTGGACGCGATGCCCTCCTCACGCATCTCCTGCGCGATGCCCAACGCGCACAACGTCATACCGAACTTGGCCATCATGTACGCCGTCGGCTTCAGCCACTCCGCGCCCAGCAGCACCGGCGGGGACAGCGTGAGGATGTGCGGGTTCTCCCGGCCTTTCATGTGGGGCAGGCACGCCTGGGACACCGCGTAGGTGCCGCGCACCTGTATGCCGTTCATCAGGTCGAACCGCTTCATCGGCACCTCGGCGATGGACCCCAGGTTGATCGCCGACGCGTTGTTGACGCAGATGTCGATGCCGCCGAACTGCTCGACGGTCTTGGCCACGGCCGCCTCCACCGAATCCGGGTCGCGGACGTCCCCGACGATCGGCAGGGCCTGTCCACCGGCTTCCTCGAGTTCCTCGGCCGCGGTGTAGACCGTTCCCGGCAGCTTCGGGTGCGGCTCGGCGGTCTTGGCGATCAGCGCGATGTTGGCGCCGTCCTGTGCGGCGCGCTTGGCGATCGCCAGGCCGATACCGCGGCTGGCGCCGGAGATGAACATGGTCTTGCCCGCGAGGGGCTTGGCGTTCGACATGGCGTCACACTAACGCCCGCCCCGACCGCCGACTTCGTGGGTGCGTTGTTCGCGCTGCGCGCGCAGATGAACGGCTGCCCAGGTGCGAAACGGGCGCCACGCCTCGGACACCTCGCTCAGGCTGTGCGCGGTTCCGTAGCGTTCGGTGATCTCGTCGTCGAGGCGCGCCTCGTGCGTCGGTAGACCATCGGGGGCATTGGCTCCCCGCAGTACGACCAGTTCGGCGGCGAACGGACCGAGCCCCTTGACCTCCTGAACCGCCTGTATCGCGTGTTCGGGATCCATCGACCGCAGTGCGATGCCGTCGAGGCGCCCATCGAGTGCGGCGGCGGCCACCGCGTCCAGGTATTCGGCCTTGCGGCCGGGGAGGTCCAGCCGAAGACCGAGAAGCCGTGCCGGGGTGGGGAACGCCCCGTGGTCGCCGTGCCGGTCGACGAGTTCGGCGCGGAGCCGAGCCGCCTGCACGATCCGGATCCGCTGAGACAACACCGCCCACGCCGCAGCCTCGTATGGGGAGTGAAATCCGCACGGACGCAATCCCGGTAACTCACGCTGTGCGTCGGCGATCACAGGATCTCGCTGCGCGACATCGGGCCAACCGCGGCCGTCGACATCGAGGGCCAGGAACCGCGCCGTCTGCGCCGCCGCTTCGTCGAGGTCGCCGTCACCGGTGACGGTAATGATCGCGGTATTCCCGGACTGGGTGATTGACGCTTCGGCGCGCGACCAGTCGGCCTCAACGCGAAATACAGTCGACAGGGCGGCGGGTTCGCTGCGCGTGCCAAGGGCGGCCGGGGTGAAGCCCTCCCAGAATTTGCGACTCGTGGCCAGCGACCACGGCCCGCGGAGTTCTTGTTCGACGGTGTGAGTGCGCATCGAATCCCCATGCTCCTGTTTTCGCCCGAGTCGCCTGTAGTGCTGCTGCCTGTGAGTATCGGTGGCCGGACCGACATGTGTCGTGTGGGTGGTGGTGCGGACATCGGCGCGGAAATAGCGCGGTCATCCACGGCGTTGATCACATCGGTTTCACCTGCGGTGGAGCGGACCCGCACGGACGGTGTCGGGGTCAGCCTTTAGATTGGGAGGAGCAGCGTGGTGTCAACGGCGACGAGCCTGTTGGGCGAGGAGCGGTTGGCGGGCTTCCTTGCGAGTCCGGTGGCGCTTTCGGTGCTCTCCGGTAACACCGCCGCAGAAGGGACCGGGTTGATCGACATGGCCGACTCCAACGATGGGCTCGATGGCCTCGATGGCCTCGATGGCCTCAGGGAGCCTGAGACTCCCGCACCCCCAGCGCACGAAGAGACGGACGCGGAACTGACGGCGCGCTTCGAACGCGACGCGATCCCGCTGCTGGACCAGCTTTACGGCGGCGCCCTGCGCATGACTCGCAATCCGGCCGACGCCGAAGACCTGCTGCAGGAAACGATGGTCAAGGCCTACGCGGGCTTCCGCTCGTTCCGGGCGGGCACCAATCTCAAGGCGTGGCTGTATCGGATCCTGACCAACACCTACATCAACAGCTACCGCAAGAAGCAGCGCCAGCCTGCGGAGTACCCGACCGAGGAGATCACCGACTGGCAGCTGGCGGCCAACGCCGAGCATTCATCCACCGGGCTGCGATCGGCAGAGGTGGAGGCCCTGGAGGCGCTGCCGGACTCGGAGATCAAAGACGCGCTGGCGGCTCTGCCGGAAGAGTTCCGGATGGCGGTCTACTACGCCGACGTCGAAGGCTTCCCGTACAAGGAAATCGCCGAGATCATGGATACGCCGATCGGAACGGTAATGTCACGGCTGCACCGCGGCCGTCGGCAGCTGCGTGAGCTGTTGGCTGACGTCGCCAAGGAGCGCGGCTTCAACCGCGGTCAGCAGACGCACGAGGAGGTGTCGTCATGAGCGAGTTTCCCGGCCAGGGCGGTGCCTCGCCCGACGCCTGCCCCAACGACGAGTCCCACGGCAGCGTCGGTTGCGCCGAGGTCATCCGCCAGGTCTGGCTGCTGCTCGACGGTGAATGCGGCCCGGACACCCGCGAGCAGCTGCGGATGCACCTCGAGGCCTGTCCCGGCTGCTTCAAGCACTACGGGCTCGAAGAGCGGATCAAGGCGCTGATCGCCACCAAGTGCAGTGGTGAGAGGGCCCCAGAGGGGCTGCGAGAGCGGCTACGGCTCGAGATTCGGCGCACCACGATCATCCGGGGCACGCAGTAGGTTCCCGTCAGGCGTTCGGGCGCTTACCGTGGTTGGCCTTGCTGTGCTTGCGGTCGCGCTTCTTCCGGCCTCGTTTGGCCATGGTGAAAACCTCCGTGATTGCTGTCAAACCAGGCGCCCGGCGCCCGTTGGCGTGACGACCATCCTCTCACGAGACGGGCTGTGCAGTGTCTTCGCCCTGGTGCGGCCGACTCGGGGGCCGTGGGCCGCGGCCCGCGCCCGTCCTATGGTTCGATGTATCCGAGCCTGATGGGCCTAGAGAACGTGATGACCAGCAGTCAGCCTGCGCGAGGGCCGAAACGAGTGGGGTGAAGATGGCGGAGGATGTGCGTGCCGAGATCGTGGCCAGCGTGCTCGAAGTCGTGGTGAACGAGGGTGACCAGATCGGCAAAGGCGACATCGTCGTGCTGCTCGAGTCGATGAAGATGGAGATTCCCGTCCTGGCTGAAGTCGGCGGCACAGTGAGCAAGGTCAGCGTGTCGGTAGGCGACGTGATCCAGGCCGGCGACCTCATCGCGGTGATCAGCTAGCCGTAGGGCCCCTCGACCAAACGCCGGGGAACGACCCGGGGAGTAAACGATGTCAACTCTCGGTGACCTGCTCGCCGAACACACCATGCTGCCGGGCAACGCGGTGGACCACCTGCACGCGGTGGTCGGGGAGTGGCAGCTGCTGGCCGACCTATCCTTCGCCGACTACCTGATGTGGGTGCGCCGCGACGACGGCGTGCTGGTCTGCGTGGCGCAGTGCCGGCCGAACACGGCGCCCACCGGCCTGCTGACCGACGCGGTGGGCACCGCCGTCGGATCCGACCGGTTGCGGCTGGTGGCCGAGACGTTCGCGTCGGGCACCGCCATCGGCAACGGCGTTGCGGCACAGGAAGGTTCGTGGCTACCCGGCACCCGCGTCGAGGCCTCTCCGGTGCGTTACGGCGGCAAGGTGGTGGCCGTCCTCACCCACCATCAGACCGCGCTTGCGGCCGACCGTGCGACCGGTCAGCTGGAGATCGCCTACCGCGAGTGCGCCGCCGATCTGGTCCACATGCTCGCCGAGGGAACCTTTCCGGACGTGGGGGACGTGGTGATGTCGCGCTCGACCCCGCGGGCGGGCGATGGCTTCATCCGCCTCGACGTGCACGGAATCGTCGCCTACGCCAGTCCCAACGCGCTGTCGGCCTACCACCGGATGGGCCTGACCACCGAACTGGAGGGGCACAACCTCATTGACGTGACGCGCCCGCTGATCTCCGACCCGTTCGAGGCCCAGGAGGTGGCCGAGCACGTTCGGGATCTGGTGGCCGGCGGGCGCAGCATGCGCATGGAGGTGGACGCGGGGGGAGCCACCGTGCTGCTGCGCACGCTGCCGTTGATGGTCGACGGCACCAGCGCCGGTGCGGCGGTGCTGATCCGCGACATCACGGAGGTCAAGCGCCGCGACCGGGCCCTGATATCCAAGGACGCCACCATCCGCGAGATTCACCACCGGGTGAAGAACAACCTGCAAACGGTGGCGGCGCTGCTGCGCCTGCAGGCCCGCCGGACCGTCAACTCGGAGGGTCGCGAGGCCCTGATCGAGTCGGTGCGGCGGGTGTCGTCCATCGCGTTGGTGCACGACGCGCTGTCGATGTCGGTGGACGAGCAGGTCAACCTCGACGAGGTGATCGACCGGATCCTGCCGATCATGAACGACGTGGCGTCGGTGGACCGCCCGATCCGCATCAACCGGGTCGGCGACCTCGGTGTGCTCGACTCCGACCGGGCCACCGCGCTGATCATGGTGATCACCGAGCTGGTGCAGAACGCGATCGAACACGCCTTCGACCCGGCGGCCGAGGAAGGATCGGTGACGATCCGGGCAGAGCGCTCCGCCCGCTGGCTCGACGTGGTGGTGCACGACGATGGCCGCGGACTGCCGGAGGGATTCAGCCTGGAGACCTCCGACAGCCTCGGTCTGCAGATCGTGCGGACCCTGGTGTCGGCGGAGCTGGACGGCACCCTGGGCATGCGTGAGGCGCCCGCTCGCGGCACCGATGTGGTGCTACGCGTGCCGATCGGGCGGCGGACCCGGTTGCTGCTGTAGGCGTGCGGAGCACCCACTCGCACCTACACGCATCCACACGCAAAGATGCGGCCCCGACTTTCGTCGAGGCCGCACCGTTTTGCGCTATGTGGGTTATACCCCGCTGCGGGCCTTCGTCCGGGCGTTGCGACGCTTCAGTGCGCGCCGCTCGTCTTCGCTCATGCCGCCCCAGACGCCCGAGTCCTGGCCCGTGTTCAGCGCCCAACCGAGGCACTCTGTGGTGACCGGGCACCGATTACAGACCAGTTTCGCGTCAGCGATCTGGGCGAGCGCCGGGCCGCTGTTCCCTACCGGGAAGAACAGCTCCGGGTCTTCGTCGCGACAGACCGCCTTGTGGCGCCAATCCATACGTCTTTACTCCTCACTGAGTGCGCAGCAAGGCGCACGGCCATTTTCTTCGGCTGTTTAACGCGTACAGAAGAAAAGGAGTCCGGACTCCTACGCAAACTCTGTACGCAACCTTTTGATCGTTTCACAGGCTCAACAGATGTCAATAGTGTGAGTTCGCTCGTGGGCTATCTCACTTTGATCAACTCGTAGCCGGGCCATCACTCCGTTGTACTACACTGCACGGGCCGCGACGCCGACAATTTGTTCTCGGGACGCCATAAGGCCAGCTCAGCGCCACTTTTGCTGAGGTGGAGCGACCACCGCCAGCGCGTCCGGGACCGCCTTGAACGTCATGGTTTCGCGCACCCCGAGGTAATCGCCGTCGAACTGGCAGGCGACGGCGCCCCCCGTCGACGTAATTCGCAGGCAGGGCAGGTCGTCCTCGGTGATGAGGTGCTTGAAGTCGAAGTTGGGCCGCTTGGCGAACATCTGCCGCACGATTCGCAGGGTGGGGATGGTCTTCATGGTGGTGGGGGCGAATACCCCTAGTCCCGATTCGAAGCTGCAGCCGGGATTGGTCCAGACCGGCCGTTCGTTGGCGAAAGTCCACGGGCTGGAGTTCGACACGAACGCGAAGCTGACCCCGGGAATTGGGTCGCGGCCCGGCAGTTCGAGCGTCAGCATCGGTTCGCGACGGGTGTAGGCCCACACGGCGGGCACTGCCGCCCGGATGTAGCGCCATGCCGAAACCTTGCCGCCCTTGTCGCGTTCGGCTTCGACCGCGGCCACCACCTCGGCGTCGACGCCCATGCCGGTGTTGAACACGGCCCAGCGCTCGCCGCAGTCGATCAGGCCGATCCGTCGCCAGGTGCCGCGCCGCCGGTGGTCGTCGAGCAGCTGGATGAGCTGATTGGTGGCCGCGACCGGGTCGGTCGAGATGCCCAGCGAACGGGCCAGCACGTTCGCCGAGCCGCCGGGCACCACGGCGACTGCGGGCACGGGTCCGGTCGGAAGCGATCCCGGCCGGCCGAGCAGGCCGTTGACCACCCCGCTCACCGTGCCGTCGCCACCGTGCACGACCACCAGATCGATACCGTCCGCGACGGCCTTTTCCGCGAGCTCAGTGCCATGGCCGCGATGGTTCGTGTGTTCGACACTGAGCTCGAGGCGGCTCGTGAGCGCGTGGGCCAGCAGGTCGCGGGCGGCAGGCGTGGTGGAAGTGGCTGTGGGATTGACGATCAGCACGGCCCGCATGAGGCACGAGCTTAGGCGGTGCGACGATGCGCGCCGCGCCGCGGCGTGGGGAGGAGTGCCGCAATCGGTTCGAGTGGTGCGACGATGCGCGCCGCGCCGCGGCGTGCGGAGCAGTGCACGGCGCCCTGACTACGCTGGCGTTTGTGACGCCGCCCGCCGCCCCCGCCCCCGTTCGGCGCGCCGGCCTGATCGTTGTGTTGCAGGGGATTGCGGCGTTGGTCGTGGCGGTGGTGTTGGTGGTGCGGGGGCTCGCGGGGGCCGATCAGCAGGTAGTCAACGGCCTGGCGACGGCGGGCTGGTTCGTCGTGGTCGGTGCCGCGGTGATCGCCGCGGGTCGCGCGCTGATCCTGGGCAAGCGCTGGGGCCGCGGCCTGGCCGTCATCACCCAGCTGCTGTTGCTGCCGGTGGCGTGGTACCTCGCGGTCGGATCACATCAGCCGGAATTCGGGATCCCGGCGGGCGTGGTGGCGCTGATCGTGCTGGCGTTGCTGTTCAGCCCGGCTTCGGTGCGCTGGGCCGCCGGCCATCAGGGCGATTCCGCCAGCGCGGCCAACGGAGCCCCGGACAGCCGGTAGGTCGTCCATTCGTTCAGCGGCTCGCCGCCGATGCCGTCATAGAGCGCGATGGCATCGGCGTTCCAGTTCAGCACCGCCCAGGACAACCGCGTGTAGCCGCGCTGCAGGCATTCGGCCGCCAGCGCGCCCATCAGCGCACGGGCCAGCCCGCGCCGGCGAAACTTCGGCCGCACGAACAGGTCTTCCAGGTAGATGCCGGCCGCGCCGTCCCAGGTGGAGAAATTGAGAAACCACAGTGCCATTGCCGCGACCTCGCCGTCCAGCTCAGCCACGTGGCCATGCACCGTCGGTGGTTCATCGAAAAGCGCTGCAGCGATTTGTGTTTCAGTCACCGAGCACTGATCGGCGGCGTGTTCGAACGCGGCCAGCGCGTGGATCATCTCGGCGATCGCCGCCGCATCTTGCGGCGCGGCGCGACGGATGCGTCGGCTCATTGCTCAACTCCCAGGGCGTTGAGGATCGTGCCGAATTTCGTTGTCGTTTCGGCGACTTCCTCGTCGGGGTCGGATTCGGCGACGATACCGCCGCCCGCCCGCGCCAGCGCGACCTGCCGGTCGGCCGACAGCTCCGCGCAGCGCAGCGACACCACCCAGCGG
The DNA here is from genome assembly GCF_035617725.1 of Mycobacterium sp. 94-17. Taxonomy (NCBI): domain Bacteria; kingdom Bacillati; phylum Actinomycetota; class Actinomycetes; order Mycobacteriales; family Mycobacteriaceae; genus Mycobacterium; species Mycobacterium sp. 94-17. The sequence continues at coordinate 68,493 of NZ_JAPIYN010000024.1, read as the reverse complement.
CCGTCGCCGCGCGCGTCACACCAGCCCACCGCCCCGGCGTAGAACCCGCGGTCGCCTTCCAGCTCCGCGATCAGCCCCATCGCGGCCTCGGTCGGCACACCGCCGACCGCCGGGGTCGGGTGCAGCGCTAACGCCAAATCGATTGCGCTGCTTGATGTATCACGCAGGCGGCCGGTGATCGGCGTGCACAGATGCCAGACCGTCGCGGTGCTGCTCAACTGTGGTTCGGCGGCGATGGACAGCTCGTCGCACAGCGGCTCCAGGGCAGCCCTGATGGTCTCGACCACCAGGCGGTGCTCGTGACGGTTCTTTGCCGAGGCGGCCAGCGCGGCACCATTGGCGGCGTCGGTCTGTGGGTCGGCGGCACGCGGGGCCGAGCCGGCGAACGGCCGGCACTCGACGACCTCGCCGCTGCGCGCCACGAGAAGTTCGGGGCTGGCGCCCACCAGCGCGGTACCCGCGTATCCGTCGCCGGCGGCGGTGAGGTCGACCAGGTAACCGTAGGCCGCCGGGTCCGCGGCAATGAGCCGGGCCAGGATCGCGCGCGCATCCAGCGGGGCGTCGGCCACCAGTCGCAGGGCGCGGGCCAGCACCACCTTGTCCAGCGGGTTGTCGGCCGCGGCGAGCTGCTCGCACGCCAGCCGTATCCGGTCCCGGTAGTCGACTGGTGGCGGCACGGCTTGCGCCACCCGCACCGGCGGCAGGCCGTCGGCCGGCCAGCCAGGCGGGCCGGCCGCGGCGTTCACCGTCTCGGGCGTCAGCAACGCTGCCGGCCGGGTGACGTCGAAAGGCAAGGCGCCCAACACAATCGGAGCATCCCCGGCGCGCAACGCGGCCTGGGCGGCGCGCACGTCGTCGTAGCGTGCCCGCGCCCCGTCGGCGATGAGCGTCCCGGTGGGTCCGCACAACGCGAACAGCGGCTCGGGATTCACTTGACGGTCAGCCCGAGCGCACCGAGCTGGCGAATGCCGTGCTCGAACCCGCAGACCGCGATCGACGCGGTGGGCATCCCGAAGCGCTTCCCTTCATCCAGCGGCAGTTCGAGCCAGCGGGTGATCACCGCGCGGGAGAAGTGGCCGTGGCTGACGAACAGCACGTCGCGCGTCGCCATGTGCTCCAACGCCAGCGCCATGGCGGCGTCGGCGCGATCGCTGACCTGCGCGACGCTTTCGCCGCCCGGGCAGCCGTGCGTCCACACCAGCCAGTCGGGGTCGGTTTCATGGATCTGCGGGGTCGTGAGGCCCTCGTATGAGCCGTAATTCCACTCGGCGATCAGCGGCGAGACCTCGTCGACGCTGATGTCAGCCAGCCGGGCCGTGTCCAACGTCCGTGTGCGCGGGCTGCTGACCACCAGCACGTCCTGGAGGTTGAGCTCACTGAGCACGCGGCCGGCGAGCATGGCCTGCGCCCGTCCCAGGTCGGTCAGGTCGATCTCGCTGCTGCCGGTGTGCTGGCCTGACTTCGACCACTCGGTCTCGCCGTGGCGCAACAGCACCAGACGATGGTTGTGCAAGCCCATATCGATCGATTCTGCCGGACGACTCGCGGTGGTTGGTCAGACAGGAGCGCACCGCGCGCGCGCATGCCAGGATGGCACTGTTAACCGCACGCGACGATGCAGTGGGGAGGCAGCGATGAGGTGGCGGCGCCGGTGAGTAAGACGCGGGTATTGGCGGTGGCCAACCAGAAGGGCGGTGTCGCCAAGACGACCACGGTCGCGTCGCTGGGGGCGGCGATGGTGGACGAGAAGAAACGGGTGCTGCTCGTCGACCTCGATCCGCAGGGCTGCCTGACCTTCTCGCTGGGCCACGACCCCGACAAGCTACCGGTCTCCGTGCACGAGGTGCTGCTGGGCGACGTCGAACCCAACGCCGCGCTGGTCGACACGGCGGAGGGAATGACGTTGCTGCCGGCCAACATTGACCTGGCCGGCGCCGAGGCGATGCTGCTGATGCGGGCCGGTCGCGAATACGCGCTCAAGCGCGCGCTGGCCAAACTCGAAGACCTGTTCGACGTGGTGATCATCGACTGCCCGCCGTCGCTGGGCGTGCTCACCCTCAACGGGCTGACGGCGGCCGACGAGGTGATCGTGCCGTTGCAGTGCGAGACCCTCGCGCACCGCGGGGTCGGTCAGTTCCTGCGCACCGTCGCCGACGTCCAGCAGATCACCAACCCGCAGCTGCGACTGCTCGGCGCCCTGCCGACGCTGTATGACTCGCGCACCACCCACACCCGCGACGTCCTGCTCGACGTCGCCGACCGGTACAGCCTGCCGGTGCTCGCCCCGCCGATTCCGCGCACGGTGCGATTCGCCGAGGCCAGCGCATCGGGCTCGTCGGTGATGGCCGGTCGCAAGAACAAGGGCGCGAAGGCATACGCGGATCTGGCGGCGGCGCTGCTCAAGCACTGGAAGAGCGGCAAGCCCCTGCCGACGTACGCCGTCGAGGCTTAACGGCGATCGCAAGCGCGGCGTAGCCGGGCGCAGCGGGTCGTCGTCATCTGGCCCAGCGGCGATCGCAAGCGCGGCGTAGCCGGGCGCAGCGGGTCGTCGTCATCTGGCCCAGCGGCGGCCGTCAGCCCAGCGCCACCAGGGTGTCGCCGCGCTGCTCGAGCACCCGCGACCCCGTCACGGCCGGGAACACCGGTTTGCCCGCGGGTGGGGCGCTGGTCGAGCGGTCCACCGGTATGTAGCGCTCGTTGGCGCCGCTGAACGGGTCGTAGATCCCGATGGCGCCAGTGACCGGCACCAGCAGCCGGCCCGCCATCATCACCCCGGGCCCCAGCGGCGCCGTCGTGCCGCCCGCGGCGATGGTGTAGCGCAACGCCAGCGTGTTCGCGTCGAAGACCATCAGCGAATCACCGGTCCACCAGGTGATCAGGCTGCCCGGATGGGAAACCGCTGCCGAGCGAGACGGCGGCTTGGGCAGCGGGGTGCTCGCCACGGTGGCGCCGGTCTCGTCGATGACGTCGACTCGGGGGTGCGGCGCCGGCAGGTACACCGCCGTGGTGTTCTCCGCGACGGTCAGCACCCGCGCGCCTGAGTCCGGCGCGATGCCCGGTTCGGCCACGATGTGTTGCTGGGGTTCGTCGTCGTCCTTTCCCGGGCGCAGCAGCACCAACCGCAGGTCGGCGTGATTCGCGCAGCTCTCCAGCACCGATACCGCCTGGGAGTTGGCCGCGGCCGAGATCAGCCTGCACCCGGAGTGCAGCCCGCGCGTCGACGGTTTCACCCGCGCGTCGGTCTCGCCGTAGACCAGCATCCGGACCATGTCCGAACGCCACAGCTCCAGCCGAGTGTCGCCGACCGACAGCACCGTCATGCCGTCGGAGGACAGCCGCACCCGCGGATCGGCGTAACCGCTGCGGGCGGGCCCGCGGCGACCGGTGGAGCCGTCCAGGGTGCTCACCTGCCCGCAGCCGCGGTCGTCGCGGTAGACGCCGACGGCGTAGCGGTACAGCCAGGTGACTCCGCACAGGTCGGTGCCGCGGGAGTAGCTCCAGCGGGACTGGCCGGTGTCGGGATCGCGCCCGTCGATCCGGCGGCCGCCGGCGGTGATCACCTCACCGCCGGCCACCACCGGGGCGGTAGTGGCCGGACTGGCGGCGCTCCACAGCTGCTTGAGCGCGGCAGGCACGTCGCGGGCCGGGGTCGGGTTGGGCGCCGGGACGGCCGCGGGCCGGCTGGTGGTGGCCCGGGCGTCGCTACTCCACCAGATCAACGCCGCCACCGTGGCGACGACGACCACGATGGCAGCGGCGGCGAGCAGGTCACCCTTGGTCCGGCGCTCGGGTCTGACCATGCGCGGGCGCGGGGATTTAGTTGCTCTGCGTGGCGGCCGCCGCGGTGGCGGCCTGCCCTTCGGCGGGCTTGCGACGGCGACGGCGGCGCCGGGTGGAGCCCGCGTTGCCGGGGGGAGCGGCGGCCGGGGTCTCCGCGGCGGCCTCGCCGTTGGCGCTTGCGGCCCCGGTGCCCGACGGATGCGACGTGACGGGCTGACCACCACGGGTGCGGCGGCGGGCGCCGGAGCGCCGCGCGGGCTTCTCCGACTTCTGCTCCGGTTTCTTGCCGTCCCGATCGCTGCTGCGGCGCTGGCCCCGCGGCTTGCGGGCCGTACCCACCGTGCCGCCTACCTCAGCGGGAATGCCCATCTCGGTGTACAGGTGCGGGGAGTTGGAGTAGGTCTCGGCCGGCTCCGGGGTCTGCAAGCCCAGCGCCTTATCGATCATCGCCCAGCGGGGCAGCTCGTCCCAGTCGACCAGGGTGACCGCGATTCCGGTCTTGCCGGCGCGGCCGGTGCGTCCGATGCGGTGCACGTAGGCCTGCTCGTCCTCGGGGATCTGGTAGTTGATGACGTGCGTGATGTCGTCGATGTCGATGCCGCGCGCGGCGACGTCGGTGGCGACCAGCACGTCGATCTCGCCGGTGCGGAAGGCCTTCAGTGCCTTCTCGCGAGCGATCTGACCCAGGTCACCGTGCACTGCTCCAACCTTGAAGCCCCGCTCGGCCAGCTCGTCGGCCACCTTCTGCGCGGTGCGCTTGGTGCGGGTGAAGATCATCGTCGCGCCCCGGCCCTCGGCCTGCAGGACGCGGCTGACCAGCTCCACCTTGTCCAGGGCGTGGGCCCGGTAGACGTACTGGACGGTGGTGTCGTGGGTGGCCGCCGAGTGCGGCGCCTCCGCCCGGATGTGGGTGGGCTGGTTCATGAAGGTGCGGGCCAGCGTGATGATCGGGTCCGGCATGGTCGCCGAGAACAGCATGGATTGCCGGTCGGTCGGGATCTGGCGCAGGATGCGCTCGATGTCGGGCAGGAAGCCCAGGTCGAGCATCTCGTCGGCCTCGTCGAGCACCAGCACCGACAGCCCGCCCAGTTGCAGGTGATTCTGTTGGCTCAGGTCAAGCAGCCGGCCCGGCGTGCCCACCACGACGTCGGCACCGGCGCGCAGCGCCTCGATCTGCGGCTCGTAGGGGCGTCCGCCGTAGATGGGGACCACGGACAGCGCCCTTTCGGGGCCGGCATCGCCCTTCTGGGCGGTCAGGTGCTTGGCGGCCAGCGTCAGGTCATCGGTGACCTGCAGGCACAGCTCGCGGGTGGGCACCACGATGAGCGCCCGTGGTGTGCCGTTCAGCGGCCGTGCGGCGGTGCCGGCCGTGATGCGTTGCAGCAGCGGCACGCCGAAAGCGAAGGTCTTGCCCATCCCCGTACGGGCCTGCCCGATCAGGTCGTCGCCGGCCAGCGCCATCGGCAGGGTCAGCTCTTGGATCGCAAAAGGGCTTTCGATCCCCTTTTCGGCGAGCGCGCGCACGATTTCGTCGCGGACGCCGAGCTGGGCGAATGTTGGTTGGGGGGTTGGTTCAGTTGTGTCGGTGAGTGTGGTCATGCGTGGGTGAGTAGCCTCTCGGTGACGTATCGGTTTGTCGGTATTTCTCTGTCGCGGTCACGCGCGCACGAGTTACGACTCCGAATACGTCGCCGAGTCGCCGGCCCTGCCTCAGTCTGGGAAGGTCCCGTCAGGGCGGGCCAGCTGTGCACGCACATTTCGCCGATAGCGGCCTGAAGAACAATTACGGCACAAAAACAACCGCCATCTACCTACATGATAGCTGGTCGACAGCCGGCTCCCATTTTGCGCCAAGTCAGCCGACTACAGTGTTGCCATGACCCGGCCCTCCAGCCAGCCCGCCGCTGCCGACCAGCTAGCCGATTCGCCCTCCCCGCGGCTGTCGGCCGACCACCCGGGTGTCAACGAGTTGTTCGCGGTCCTGGCCTACGGCGAGATCGCCGCGTTCTACCGGCTCACCGACGAGGCGCGGATGGCCCCTGACCTGCGCGGACGCATCTCGATGGCGAGTATGGCGGCCGCCGAGATGCAGCACTACGAGCAGCTCCGCGATGCGCTGGAAAGCCGCGGTGTCGACGTAGTGTCGGCGATGTCCAAATACGTCTCGGCCCTGGAGAACTACCACCGGCTGACCATGCCCAGCACATGGCTGGAGGCCTTGGTGAAGACCTATGTAGGGGACGCCCTGGCGGCCGATTTGTACCTGGAGATCGCCCACGGCCTGCCCGACGAGGTCGCCCACGTCGTCCGCGCGGCGTTGTCAGAAACCGGGCACTCGCAGTTCGTCGTGGCCGAGGTGCGGGCCGCGGTGACGTCCAGCGGCAAGCAGCGCAGCCGGCTGGCGCTGTGGTCGCGCCGGCTGTTCGGCGAAGCGATCACGCAGGCCCAGTACCTGCTGGCCGACCACGACGAGCTGGTCGACCTGGTGATGTTGGGCGCCGGCGGGCTGGGCCAGCTCAACGCGTTCTTCGACCGCATGCAACAGACGCACGACCGGCGCATGCACGAGCTGGGCCTGAGCTGAGGGCAGCGAGTCCCGCCGCGGGACTCAGCTCGCGCAGGTCGCCATGTTCGAGACGTTGGACGCGATGACCCGCTGACCGGCGGCGTTGAAGATCGAGCAGCTGAGGCGGCCGTAGAAGCTGGTCGCCACCACGGATTCGGTCTCCACGCCCGGATTCAGCACCACCGCCCTCGACCACGGCAGCGAGACGTTGAACTCGGTCTGCGGCACGCCCCGAGCGTCGGTGTAGACGATGTTCACCAGGTCCAGCAGCTGCTTGGTTCCGTTCACGCTGTAGATGACGGTGCGCGGATTGAGCGCGGCCGCCGGCGGCGCGGCCGCGAGCGGGGGCGCGACGGTCGGCGCGGCCACCGCGGGCGGGGCGATGGACGGCGCGGCGCTGGGCGTGGTGACCGTCGTGACGGTCTCGGGTGGCAACTGGGCGGGGCCGGGGGCGGCGCGGGGCGGTACGGATGCCTTGGTCGTCGCCGGTGCCGAGGTCACCGGGTGGGGGGCCGGCGCACCCACCGTGGCCTTGGTCGACGCGCTGTCGCCGCTGTTGATGATGACGGCGGTGGCGATGGCGCCCAGGGCGACGACCGCGCCCAGCACTGCCGTGGCGGGGCGCCAGCGCGAATCGGCCGGCCAGCCGGTCCAGTTGTAGTCGTCGTTCAGGTAGGGATCGGTGTCGCAGGCGTCGTCGTCTGCCGGGTAGTCCCGGATCCTTTCGTCGTCAATGTGCGGCAGTGTGGTACTCATGGTGCCGAAGTTAGCGATGTGAAAGCACGGGAACGTGCATCGCCCGGGTGGCGGAGACAACCTGCAAGCGAATCGTTACCGGGCTGCGACCCCGCGTTTCGCTGACCGCGAAGTCTGGGACGCCGGGGCGGTGGCGTTCAGTCGCGTCCACTAGCCTGCGTCTGACAGGTGCCGGCACTGCAACACCTGCGCAAGGCTGCACGACCCAGGGAAGGGGTGACCGTGGAGGTCAAGATCGGTATCACGGAGAGTCCGCGCGAGCTGGTCCTTGCCAGCGCCCAGACGCCCGCTGAGGTCGAGGAACTGGTGAGCGCCGCGCTGAGCGACGGGTCGGGTCTGCTGCGCCTGAGCGACGAGCGGGGTCGCCGCTTCCTGATCCACACCGCCAAGATCGCCTACGTCGAGATCGGCGCCGCCGACGCGCGCCGGGTGGGCTTCGGGATCAGCGCCGAATCCGGCAAACACGCCGGCAAGGGGTCTTAAGAGCGGGCAAGCGGCACGTGTGACAGTCCGCCCCAGGCGAACTGGACGGTGCCCTCGACCGCGTCCGCCTTGGAGATCGGGCGGTCGGAGTCCAGCCAATACCGCGCGCAGTCGACGCTGATGCCGACCAGGCCGACCGCGATCATCCGGGCCCGGTGCGGGTCCAGCCCGGAGTCCTCGCTGATCAATGCGAAGACCGCGTCGATGCAGGCTTCGGTGGCAACGCGAACCTGGGCGGCCACCTCGGGTTCGGTGACGTAGTCGTTTTCGAAGATCAGCCGGTAGCCCTGGCTGTCGTGCTCGATGAAATCGAAAAACGCCTGCACCGCGGAGTGCAGCCGGCGCCGGTTGTCGGTGGTGGTGCTCAACGCATTCTGAACGCCCGAGACCAGGTTCTCCACGTGTCGCGCCAGTACGGCCAGGTACAGCTCAAGCTTGCTCGAAAAGTGTTGGTATAGAACAGGTTTGCTGACTCCGGCCCGATCGGCGATCTCGTCCATGCCTGCCGCGTGGTAGCCCCGGTCGACGAACACGTCACTGGCCACGATGAGTAATTGGCCGCGCCGCTCGTCGCGGGGCAACCGGTTGCCCCGCCGGTTCGAAACCGCGGCTCCGTCTGCCGGCCGACCGCGGTCAGCCGATCTGACGGCGCGGCGCGCCGGCACCTTGGCGAGTTCGCTCATCGATTCCTCATCTGATTGTCGGCGGCGGCCCAGCAGTAAAGCGGGGTCAGCCGCTCGCAGCCCGTGGATGTACCTTACTACCCGCCCGCGTGATGCGACCGCCGCCGCCGTCGTCGTCGCAGGCAGAAGCGGTGTCGGAGGGCGGATTCGGGCGCGCCACGAATGGCAGGGGTCGCCAGTTGTGTAATCCTGGGGAAATGACGTCCCCGCAGCCGCCGCGCAACACGGGTCGAGTGCCGGTGTTGCGCGACGAGTGGCGAGAGCCCCTGCGGGCGCTGCGCGATCCCCTGGCGTCCGAAGCCGGGCGGCCCCGGGCCGACCGCGAGCGGCCGCGACAGTGGCGCAAACAAACCTGGTTGGGACGCTTCGTCTCCACCTACGGGTGGCGTGCGTATGCCCTGCCCGTCCTGGTGGTGCTCACCGCGATCGTCATGTATCAGACGGTGACCGGTACCGGCGCGTCCAAACCGATGGCCGACCAGCCCATCCAGAGTCCGCCCGCGATCGGCGCCGTGGGCACGACGATCATCGACGCCCCGCCGCGCGGGCTCGCCGCGTTCGACGCCAACCTGCCGGCGGGGACGCTGCCCGATGGCGGTCCGTTCACCGAGGCGGGCGACAAGACGTGGCATGTGGTGCCTGGCGCCACGCCCCAGATCGGCCAGGGCACGGCAAAGGTGTTCCGCTACACCGTCGAAGTGGAGAACGGCATCGACCCGACCATGTTCGGCGGCGACGACGCTTTCGCCCAGATGGTCGACCAGACGCTGGCCAATCCGAAGGGGTGGACGCACAACCCGCAGTTCGCCTTCATCCGCGTCGACGGCAGCGCTGCGAGCAAGCCCGACTTCCGGATCTCTCTGGTGTCGCCGGTGACGGTGCGCGAGGGGTGTGGCTACGAGTTTCGGCTCGAGACCTCGTGCTACAACCCGGTTTTTGGCGCCAACCGCGAGGCGCGGGTGTTCATCAACGAGGCGCGCTGGATCCGGGGCGCGGTGCCCTTCGAGGGGGACATCGGTTCCTACCGGCAGTACGTGATCAACCACGAGGTCGGCCACGCCATCGGATACCTGCACCACGAGCCGTGCGAGCAGCAGGGCGCCCTGGCTCCGGTGATGATGCAGCAGACGTTCTCCACGTCGAACAATGACGCCGCCCAGTTCGACCCCGACGTTGTCAAGGCCGACGGGAAGACGTGCCGGTTCAATCCCTGGCCGTACCCGATCGCCTAGCCC
>NZ_JAPIYN010000024.1:0-58890 GCF_035617725.1 Mycobacterium sp. 94-17 | reverse complement strand
GCCGACGATGCGGCCCGCGTAGTGGGGTGAGGAGGAGGTGGGCGATCTGGCCGAGCTCGCCGACGATGCGGCCCGCGTAGTGGGGTGAGGAGGAGGTGGGCGATCTGGCCGAGCTCGCCGACGATGCGGCCCGCGCCGACGACGCGCGTTGCCGCGCCTTCGGCGGGCTGCTGTGATGGTGGTAGACGACGCTTACCGCCGGGCCGATTGAGGAGATGTTTTCGTAGTGTCGACGCCGCTGCCGCCTCTGGTGGCGCCCGCAGACCACCTCAGTGGCGAAGAGGTGGCCCGCTACAGCCGGCACCTGATCATTCCCGGCCTGGGCCCCGACGGACAGAAGCGGCTGAAGAACGCCCGGGTGCTAGTGATCGGCGCGGGCGGGCTCGGCGCTCCGACGTTGCTCTATCTGGCGGCGGCCGGCGTCGGCACCATCGGCATCGTCGATTTCGACGTGGTGGACGAGTCGAACCTGCAGCGTCAAGTCATCCACGGGGTGGCCGATGTGGGTCGGTCCAAGGCCCGGTCGGCCCGCGACTCCATCGCCGCCATCAACCCTTTGGTCGAGGTGCGGCTGCACGAGTTCCGCCTGGACTCGAGCAACGCTGTCGAGTTGTTCGGCCACTACGACCTGATCGTGGACGGCACCGACAACTTCGCGACCCGCTATCTGGCCAACGACGCCGCGGTGCTGGCGAAAAAGCCCTATGTGTGGGGGTCGATCTACCGCTTCGAGGGTCAGGTCTCGGTGTGCTGGGAGGACGCGCCGGACGGGCGCGGACTCAACTATCGCGACCTGTACCCCGAGCCCCCGCCGGCCGGGTCCGTCCCGTCCTGCGCCGAGGGCGGTGTGCTGGGCGTCGTCTGCGCCTCCATCGCCTCGGTGATGAGCACCGAAGTGATCAAACTCATCACCGGCGTCGGCGACTCGCTGCTGGGTCGGCTGATGATCTACGACGCGCTGGCGATGACGTACCGCACCATCGCGATCCGTCGCGACCCGTCGGACCTGTCGAGGCCGACGATCACCGAGCTCGTCGATTACGAGCAGTTGTGTGGGATGGCGCCCGAGTCGCCCCACGACGCGTCGTCCATCACCCCGTATGAGCTGCGCGAGTGGCTGGACTCCGGCAAGAAGCTGGCCCTGATCGACGTGCGTGAGCCGGTGGAGTTCGACATCGTGCACATCGACGGGGCCGAGCTGATTCCGCAGTCGTCGATCATTTCCGGCGAGGGTCTGGCAAAGCTGCCGCAGGACCGCCTGCCGGTGCTGTACTGCAAGACGGGAGTGCGGTCGGCCCGGGCGCTGGCGGTGCTGCGCGAGGCCGGATTCGCCGATGCGGTGCATTTACGGGGCGGGATCGTGGCGTGGGCGCGGCAAATGCAGCCCGACATGATCATGTACTGACTCAGAACGTCTGTTGGACTCGTTAGAGTACCGGTGTGACAGTCGCGCCACCGCCGGACCATGTGCTGTCCGCGTTTGGCTTGGCCGGCGTGAAGCCCGTCTATCTGGGTGCCAGCTGGGAGGGCGGCTGGCGGTGCGGCGAAGTCGTCTTGTCGCTGGTGGCCGACAACGCGCGCGCAGCGTGGTCCGCCCGGGTCCGCGAGACCTTGTTCGTCGACGGCGTTCGGCTGGCCCGGCCGGTGCGCTCAACCGACGGGCGCTATGTCGTTTCCGGGTGGCGGGCGGACACTTTCGTGGCCGGGACGCCCGAGCCTCGCCACGACGAGGTCGTCTCCGCGGCGGTACGGCTGCACGAGGCGACGGGCAAACTGGATCGCCCCCGCTTCCTCACCCAGGGCCCCGCCGCGCCGTGGGGCGACGTCGACATCTTCATCGCCGCGGATCGTGCGGCCTGGGAGGAACGGCCGCTGGCCTCGGTGCCGCCGGGCGCCCGGGCGGCCCCTCCCGCGGCGGACGCCGAGCGATCGGTGGAGCTGCTCCAGCAACTCGCCACCTTGCGCAAGCCCACCAAGAGCCCGCACCAGCTGGTCCACGGAGACCTCTACGGCACGGTGCTCTTCGTCGGCTCGGCGGCGCCGGGGATCACCGACATCACCCCGTACTGGCGGCCCGCGTCGTGGGCGGCCGGCGTGGTCGTCGTCGATGCGCTGTCCTGGGGGGAGGCCGACGACGGCCTGATCGAGCGCTGGAACGCCCTGCCGGAATGGCCGCAGATGTTGTTGCGGGCGTTGATGTTCCGCCTCGCGGTTCACGCGCTGCATCCACGGTCGACCGCGGAGGCGTTCCCCGGTCTGGCCCGCACCGCGGCGCTGGTCCGGCTGGTGCTCTAGCGTCCGGCCGGGAACGTGTAGCGGACCTCGTTCAGTGCGATTCTGCCGTCGGTCGCCAGCACGCCCTCGGCGCGGAGCAACTCCAGCTGCCGGGTCGTCAGGTGACGCGCCGGGCGCCCGGAGGCGGTGATCACCCGGTGCCAGGGCAGGTCCGAGGAGTCGGTGCGCATGATCCAGCCGACGATGCGCGGGCTGGAAAGCCCTGCGACAGTGGCGATGTCGCCATAGGTGCAGACCTGGCCAGCCGGGATCGCGGCGACCAGTGCGCGCACCCGTTCGACCTGCTCGTCGGTCACCGGCGCCACGGTCAGCGGGCTTCCAGCAGCTCGCGGGTCAACGCGGCGACCTCGTCCGGCTTGGCGTACGGCACCATGTGGTTGCAGTCGAAATCCAGCAGCCGGAAATCCGATCCCAACCGCTGCGCCAACCCGTCGATCAGTCGGTCGGTGACGTACGGCGGGGTAGTCCGCTTGGCCCGCACCAGCACGGTCGGGGTCTTCGCCGGCGGCAGCACGGTGTCGCGGGCCAACTCGCTCCAGTACGACATCATCGCCGGCAGGCTGACCCGCCAGCCGTAGCGCCCGCCCGGCAGCGCTATCAGATGCTCGTCGATCTCGGCGTCCAACAGCGCGGGTTCCACATCGGACCAGGAGCCGTGCACCTTTTCCAGGCGCGATTCCTCGGCGTCCGGATAGTCGGGCGAGGACAGCATCGCCTCGGCGATCTCGCGCATCCATTCGCCGTCCAGCCCGACCGCCGGGTCGAGCAGCAACAGCCCCGACACCCGGTCGGGCCGCGCCGCGGCCAGATGCATCGCCAGCCCGCCGCCGAACGAGTGCCCCACGATCACCACGGGCGTGTCGGGTTGCTCGTCGAGCAGCGCGGCCAGCGCGGCGACGTTGGCGTCGATGGTCCACGGCGCGGCCCAGGACGACCGGCCGTGGCCAACCAGATCCGGTGCGGCGAAGCCGATCCCGGGCAGCAGCCCGGACAGATGCTGCCATCGCCGGCCGTGGCCGGTCAGTCCGTGCAGCGCCAGGACCCGCGCTGGACCGGACGGGCCGTAACGGTGGACATGCAACTTTGCGGTCACGCGTCGATGGTGCCAGCCGCCACTACCGACGGCGGCGGGCGGTCCTCACAGTCCATCCCGATCGTCGTCGGCGGGGACGATGTACGCCTGCTCGAGCACGTCCGCCTCATTGGCTTCCCGGTCTCCGGCGGACACGTATTCGATGTCCAGACCCGTATCGTCGTCGGAATCGACGGGCCGCAGTTGGTCCACCGCGTCGGCTTCCGGCGCCTCGTCGCCGGGAAAGCCGCGTTCGTCGTCCTGCATGGTCTTCAACCCCTCTCCACGGTCGCCGGTGCTCCGGCCTCCAGGGTAGGTGCCGGACGGGTGCGCCGAAGCGTCCGATCGTGTCCAAGGCACCAACGGGCGCGTTCGACCACCGGGTGTTGCAGGCCGCCCTCGTCGCGCGCTGCAATCTGTCGGACCCTCGTGATGTCATGCCGTCATGGCCTACACGTGGGATGCCGAAGCGCACACCGTCTTACACCCGGGTGTGCGCGGTGAACTGCGCGTTCTCGGCGGGCCCGGTACCGGCAAGAGTAGCCTGCTGATCGACGCCGCGGTGGCCCAGATCGACGCCGGGGTCAACCCGGAATCGGTTCTGCTGCTTACCGGTTCCGGCCGGCTCGGGATGGCCGAGCGCAGCGCGTTGACGACGGCGCTGCTGCGCTCGCGATCCGGCGGACCGGGCCGGGCCGCCGTCAGCGAGCCGCTGGTGCGGACCGTGCACGGGTACGCCTACGCGGTGTTGCGGCGCGCCGCCGAGCGCGCCGGCGAGGCACCCCCGCGCCTGGTCACCAGCGCCGAGCAGGACGCCATCATCCGGGAGTTGCTGGCCGGAGACCTCGAGGACGGACCGCGCGCCGCGACGGCGTGGCCGGCCCAGCTGCGGCCGGCGTTGAGCACCGCGGGCTTCGCGACCGAGCTTCGAAACCTGTTGGCGCGCTGCGCTGAACGCGGAGTGGATCCCCACGAGCTGGAGCGGCTGGGTCGTCGTTGCCGGCGGCCGGAATGGGTCGCCGCGGGCCAGTTCGCCCGCCAGTACGAGCAGGTGATGCTGCTGCGCGCGGCGGTGGGCACGGCCGCGCCGGAGGCGACCACACCCGCGCTGGGCGCCGCCGAATTGGTCGGCGCCGCACTGGAATCGTTCGCGGTGGACCCCGAGTTGCTGGCGGCGGAACGCGGCCGGCTCCACGTCTTGCTGGTCGACGACGCCCAGCAGCTCGACCCGCAGGCGGCCCGCCTTGTGCGGGTGCTCGCGGCGGGCGCCGAGCTGGCGCTGATCGCCGGGGATCCCCACCAGGCCGTATTCGGCTTCCGGGGCGGCGAACCCGCCGGGTTGCTCGGCGGTGACGCGCCCTCGGTGACGCTGACGACGTCGCATCGGTGCGCCCCGGCCGTGGCGCGCGCGGTCAGCGGTATCGCCGGCCGGTTGCCCGGCGGTGGGGGAGGTCGGCAGATCGATGGCGCCGGGGCGGGGGGTGGATCGGTCATGGTTCGTCTGGCCGCGTCGGCGCATGCCGAGGGGGCGACCATCGCCGACGCGCTGCGGCGCGCTCACCTCATCGACGGCGTGCCCTGGTCGCAGATGGCGGTGATCGTGCGGTCGGTGCCGCGGGCCGGCGCGCGATTGCCACGTGCACTGGCCGCCGCCGGTGTGCCGGTGGCCGCACCTGCGGTACCCCGGCCGCCGTCCGAGGAGCCCGCCGTGCGGGCCCTGCTCACCGTGCTGCTGGCCACCGCCGACGGGCTCGACGGGCAGCAGGCGCTGGCGTTGCTGACCGGCCCCATCGGCCGTGTCGATCCGGTTTCGCTGCGCCGGCTGCGCCGAACGCTGTTGCGCGCCAACCCCGGTCGCCACCCGAGAGATTTTCCCGACCTGTTGGCCGAGGCGCTGTCCAGGCGCGCGACGCCAGCGGCTCCGCAGTTCGCCCCGCTGCGCAGGGTCCGCGCGGTGCTGGACGCGGCGGCGCGCTCCCACCGCGCCGGTGATGACCCGCGCTACACCCTGTGGGCCGCCTGGCACCGGTCCGGGCTGCAGCGCCGCTGGCTATCGGTGAGCGAGCGCGGCGGCCCTGCCGCCACCCAGGCCACCCGGGACCTCGAGTCGGTGACCGCGTTGTTCGACATCACCGACGACTACGTGTCGCGCACGTCGGGCGCGTCGTTGCGCGGCCTGGTCGAGCACATCGCCGCGCTGGCGCTGCCGGGCGCCGCCCCCGAGCCGGTCGCCACCGTCGAGCAGGTCAGGGTGCTCAGCGCGCATGCCGCGCTGGGGCACGAATGGGATTTCGTGGTCATCGCCGGATTGCAGGATGGCTTGTGGCCCAACACCGTTCCGCGTGGCGGTGTGCTGGCCACCCAGCGGCTGCTGGACGTGCTGGACGGCGTCGACGCGAACGCCTCGGTGCGCGCGCCCCTGCTGGCCGAGGAACGCAGGCTGCTGGTGGCCGCGATGGGCCGGGCCCGGAGCCGGTTGCTGGTGACGGCCGTCGACAGTGACACCGGCGGGGCAGGTAACGAGGCCGCGCTGCCTTCGGTGTTCTTCGCCGAAATCGCGCAGTGGGCCGACGACGTCGAGAGTGCCGACGTGCCACCGGTCTCGGCGCCGCGGGTGTTGTCCGCGGCCGCGCTGGTGGGGCGGCTGCGCGGCGTGGTGTGTGCGCCCGATGGGGCGGTGGACGAGCGCGATCGCCGTTGCGCGGCGACCCAATTGGCGCGGCTGGCCAAGGCCGGCGTGCCCGGCGCCGACCCGACCGGGTGGTACGGCCTGATCCCGGTCAGCACCAGCGAACCGCTACGCGACGGTGGCGACGCAATCACCCTGACGCCGTCGACCCTGCAGACCCTCAACGACTGCCCGCTGCGCTGGCTGGCCGAGCGGCATGGCGGATCCGGCCCGCGCGAGGTGCGCTCGGCGATCGGGTCGGTGGTGCACGCCCTGATCGCCGAACCGCATAAGAGCGCCCCGGAGTTGCTGGCCGAACTCGACCGCGCCTGGAAGCATCTGCCCTTTGCGGCGCAATGGCATTCGGCCAACGAGCTGGCCCGGCACCGCGCCATGCTGGAGGCGTTCATCGAGTGGCGGGCGCAGACCCGGGGCGCGCTGACCGAAGTCGGCGTCGAGGTCGAGATCGAGGGCACCGTGGCCACCCGGGACGGCGAGGTGCGGCTGCGTGGCCGGGTCGACCGGCTGGAGCGCGACGCCGCCGGCCGGCTGGTGATCGTCGACATCAAAACCGGCAAGACACCGGTCAGCAAGGACGACGCTCAACAACACGCCCAGCTGGCCCTGTATCAGCTGGCGGTGGCCGAAGGTTTGGTCGGCAGCGGCACCGACACCGTCGAACCCGGTGGCGCGCGACTGGTGTACCTCGCCAAGACCGGGGCGTCCGGAGTGGTCGAGCGCGAACAGGATCCGCTCACCGCTGCCGGCGGCGACGAATGGCGCGACGTCATCGCGCGGGCGGCCGGCGCGACGTCTGGTCCGCAGTTCATCGCGCGGCGCAACGACGGCTGCACCCACTGCCCGGTGCGGCCGAACTGCCCGGCCCACGCCGACGGGCCGCAGCGATGACCCGGCCGCGCTACAGTCCCGCCGAATTGGCCGACGCGCTCGGGCTTTTCCCCCCGACCGACGAGCAGGCCGCCATCATCGCCGCGCCGCCGGGACCGCTGGTGGTCATCGCAGGCGCCGGCGCGGGCAAAACCGAGACCATGGCCGCGCGGGTGGTGTGGCTGGTCGCCAACGGCTACGCCGATCCCGGTCAGGTGCTCGGATTGACGTTCACGCGCAAGGCCGCCGGCCAGCTGCTGCGCCGGGTCCGGTCCCGGCTGGCCAGGTTGGCCGGAGTCGGCCTCAGCGTGCGGGTCGACGCCGGTGCCGCGGCCCTCGACGCCGAGGCCGCGCCGAGGGTCAGCACCTACCACGCCTTCGCCGGCTCGCTGCTGCGCGACTACGGGCTGCTGCTACCGGTCGAGCCCGACACCCGGCTGCTCAGCGAAACCGAGTTGTGGCAACTGGCTTTCGATGTGGTGAACGGGTATCCGGGGGAGCTGCGCACAGACAAGAGCCCCGCCGCCGTCACCTCGATGGTGTTGCGGCTGTGGGGGCGACAGGCCGAACACCTGGTGGACACCGGCCAGCTGCGCGAGACTCACGTGGAGCTGCAGCGGCTGATTCTCTCCCTGCCCGCGGGTCCGTATCAACGGGACCGCGGTCCCAGCCAATGGCTGCTGCGGCTGCTGTCCATGCAGACCGAGCGCACCGAGCTGGTGCCACTGCTCGACGCGCTCAACGACCGCATGCGCGCCGCGAAGGCGATGGACTTCGGCATGCAGATGGCCTCGGCGGCCAAGCTGGCGTCGACGTTCCCGCAAGTCGGCGTCGACCTGCGCAGCCGCTACCGGGTGGTGCTGCTCGACGAATATCAGGACACCGGCCACGCCCAACGCATCGCGCTCGCAGCACTATTCGGTGGTGGAGTCGATGACGGGCTGGCGCTCACCGCGGTCGGCGACCCCATCCAGTCGATCTACGGGTGGCGTGGCGCGTCGGCGACCAACCTGCCCCGGTTCGCCACCGACTTTCCCCGGTCCGACGGTACCCCCGCGCCGATCCTGGAGTTGCGGACCAGCTGGCGCAATCCGCCGTCAACCCTGCGGGTGGCCAACGCCATCTCCGCGGAGGCGCGGCGGCGATCGGTGGCCGTGCACGCGCTGCGCCCGCGCCCGGATGCCTCGTCCGGCAGCGTCCGCTGCGCATTGCTGCCCGATGTGGTGGCCGAGCGGGAGTGGATCGCCGGCCACCTCGAGGCGCAGTACCGGCGGGCCCGCGACGAGGGCGTGAGCCCGCCGACGGCGGCGGTGTTGGTGCGCCGCAACGCCGATGCCGCACCCATCGCGGACACGTTGCGGTCCCGCGGCATCCCCGTCGAGGTCGTCGGGCTCGCCGGGCTGCTGGCCATCCCGGAGGTCGCCGAGGTGGTCGCCATGCTGCGGCTGGTCGCCGATCCGACGGCGGGAGCGGTCGCGATGCGGGTGCTCACCGGATCGCGCTGGCGCATCGGTGCCCGCGACCTCGCGGCGCTGTGGCAACGTGCGCGCTCACTCGCCGGGCCCGCGCAGCCCGCCGAGGCATTTTCGCCCGAGTCGATCGCGAGTGCGGCCGGCCCCGACGCCGATACCGCGTGCCTGGCCGATGCGATCGCCGATCCCGGTGTGGCCGAAGCGTATTCAGCCCGGGGGTATCGGCGCATCACCGCGCTGGCCGCCGAATTGGGCGCCCTGCGCGCCCACCTCGGCCATCCACTCCCGGATCTGGTCGCCGAGGTGCGCCGGGTGCTGGGCATCGACTGCGAAGTGCGGGCCGCGGCGGGGGTGGGGGCCGGCTGGGCCGGCGCCGAGCACCTTGATGCGTTCGCCGACGTCGTCGCCGGTTACGCCGAACGCATCGACGCCGCAACCGGGCGAGCCGACGGTTCGGCGTCCACGGTGGCCGGCCTGCTGGCATACCTGGACGTCGCCGAGTCGGTCGAGAACGGTTTGGAGCCAGCGTCTCTGGCGGTCGCCCGCGACCGCGTGCAGGTACTTACCGTGCACTCCGCGAAGGGGCTGGAATGGCAGGTCGTGGCGGTGGCGCACCTGTCCGGCGGCACCTTTCCGTCGACGGCGTCGAAGAGCACCTGGCTCACCGACGCTGCCGAGCTGCCGCCGCTGCTGCGCGGCGATCGCGCGGAAATGGGTACGCTGGGCGTCCCGGTGATGGACACCTCGGACGTTACCAATCGAAAGCAGCTGTCGGACAAGATCTCCGAGCATCGCCGCCAGCTCGAACAGCGGCGCATCGACGAGGAGCGGCGGCTGTTGTATGTCGCCGTCACCCGGGCCGAGGACACCCTGCTGGTGTCCGGGCACCACTGGGGGGCCACGGGCATCAAGCCGCGCGGCCCGTCCGACTTCCTCTGCGAGATCAAGGCCGTCATCGACGACTCGTCCGCGTCCGGCAACCCCTGCGCAACGGTGGAACACTGGGCCCCCGTCCCCGTCGACGGCGAACGAAACCCGCTGCGCGACAATGTTGTCGAGGCGGTATGGCCGCCAGAACCGTTGGCGGAGCGGCGCGGCGACGTGGAGCGTGGCGCCGCGCTGGTGACGCAGGCGCTGGCGGCCGACACGACCGAGGCCGGCGTCGATGTGGAAGGCTGGGCCGCTGATGTCGACGCACTGCTGACCGAGCGCGCCCGGTCGGCACAGCCGGCGGCCCGCGGGCTGCCCGGTCAGCTGTCTGTCAGCTCCCTGGTCGGCCTGGCACGCGACCCGGCGGACGCCGCGCGGCGGCTGATGCACCGGTTGCCGTCTCGGCCCGAGCGGTATGCGTTGCTGGGCAATGCCTTTCATGCATGGGTCCAGAAATTCTACGGCGCCGAGTGCCTGTTCGAGCTCGGAGATCTGCCGGGCGCGGCGGATTCCGGCGTCGGCGACTGCGCGGAATTGGCAGCACTGCAGGATGCCTTCACCGAATCGCCTTGGGCGGCAAAGACTCCCGTTGCGGTCGAGGTGCCGTTCGAAATGCCGATCGCCGGCACGTTGATACGCGGACGCATCGACGCGGTATTCGCCGACCCCGACGGTGGGGCCACCGTGGTGGACTGGAAGACCGGTGAACCGCCGCGCGGGCCGGAGGCCATGCGGCAGGCCGCCGTTCAGCTCGCCGTGTACCGCTCGGCGTGGGCCGCGTTGGCCGGCGTCCCGGAATCCTCGGTGCGCACCGCCTTTTACTACGTGCGTGCCCGCACCACGGTGGTCCCGGAGGAGCTGCCGAGCGACGCTGAGGTCGCGGCGCTGCTGATGGGTCCCGACGGCGACCGTCGCGTGCGGGGTGACCTGCGCCGCCCGAGTAGGGGGGAGGCTGTGGCCGTGGTTACATAAGACCCGTGCGTCTCTCGTGCGCAGAAGGTAAGCCGATGACGGACCGCCGTGGGCAACGGTAGGTCCCGGAGGCTGAGCAGTCTGGACCAGACCCTGACTGCCCAGCGCGGTCACCAGCTCGTCGGCGTCGTGCGCATCCCCGAGGAGCACGCGAGTCCCATCCGCGTCATCACCCGCAGGCTGGCCATCGCGTTGGTGGTGCTGTTCGCCGCGTCCGTCATCGTCTACCTGGACCGCGACGGCTTCCGCGACGTGCGCAACGAATCGCTGTCGTTCCTGGACTGCGTCTACTTCTCCGCGGTGTCCCTGTCCACCACCGGCTACGGCGACATCACGCCCTACACCGAGACCGCGCGTCTGGTGCACACGCTGATCTTCACCACGCTGCGGATCGCGTTCCTGGCCGTGTTGGTCGGCACCACGCTCGAAGTGCTCTCCGAGCGGTCTCGCCGGGGATGGAAGATTCAGCGTTGGAGGAGCAGAGTGCGCAACCACACCATCGTGATCGGCTACGGAACCAAGGGGAAGACGGCGGTCGCCGCCATCCTCGGTGACGAGACCGTACAGGCCGAGGTCGTCGTGGTCGACACCGATCGCGGCACCCTCGAGCACGCGGAAAGCGCGGGCCTGGTCACCCTGCACGGCGACGCCACCAAAGCCGACGTGCTGCGACTGGCCGGAGCCCAGCATGCGGCCTCCATCGTCGTCGCCACCAGCCGCGACGACACCGCGGTGCTGGTGACGCTGACGGCGCGCGAGATCGCACCCAATGCCAAGATCGTCGCGTCGATCCGGGAAGCCGAGAATCAGCACCTGCTGCAGCAGTCGGGCGCGAACTCGGTGGTGGTCTCGTCGGCCACCGCCGGCCGGCTGCTCGGCCTGGCGACCACCACGCCGAGCGTCGTGGAGATGATCGAAGATCTGCTGACCCCCGACGTCGGGCTTGCCATCGCCGAGCGCGAGGTGGAACAGGCCGAGGTCGGCGGATCGCCGCGGCACCTGCGCGACATCGTGCTCGGTGTGGTGCGCGACGGCCGGCTGCTTCGCATCGGCGCACCGGAAGTGGACGCCATCGAAGCCAACGACCGACTGCTCTACATCCGAAACGCCGACCACTGATGGCGATCGCGGACTTTCAGCTGCGCAGCGTCCCGCTGCTGTCGCGCGTCGGCGCCGACCGCGCCGACCAGCTGCGCACCGACGTGGAGGCGGCGACCGCGGGCTGGGCGGATGCGGCCCTGCTGCGGGTGGACTCGCGCAATCAGGTGCTGGCCGCCAACGGGCGGGTGGTGCTCGGCGCCGCCGTCGACCTGGGCGACAGGCCCCCGTCGGAGGCCGTGTTCTTGGGCCGACTCGAGGACGGCCGGCACGTGTGGGGCGTCCGCGGGGCGCTGCAGGCCGCGGAAGATCCGGACGCCCCCGGCGAGGTGGTGAACCTGCGCAGTCTGGGCCCGATCTTCGACGACACCAGCAGCCAGCTGGTGTCCGCGGCCGTCGCGCTGCTCAATTGGCACGAAAAGGCCCGCTTCAGCTCCGTCGACGGTGCGCCGACGAGACCGGCCCGGGCCGGCTGGTCACGCGTCAACCCGGTCACCGGCCACGAGGAGTTTCCCCGGATCGACCCGGCGGTGATCTGTCTGGTCCACGACGGCGGTGACCGCGCGGTGCTGGCCCGACAGGCTGTGTGGCCGGAGCGGATGTTCTCGCTGCTGGCCGGGTTCGTCGAGGCGGGCGAGTCCTTCGAGGTGTGCGTGGCCCGGGAGATCCGCGAGGAGATCGGTCTGACCGTGCGCGACGTGCGATACCTGGGCAGTCAGCCGTGGCCGTTCCCGCGCTCGTTGATGGTCGGCTTCCACGCGGTTGGCGACCCGGCCGAGGAATTCTCGTTCAATGACGGCGAGATCGCCGAGGCAGCCTGGTTCAGCCGCGATCAGGTGCGTGCCGCGCTGGCGGCGGGGGACTGGTCCAGCGCGTCGGGGTCGAGTCTGTTGCTGCCCGGGTCGATTTCGATCGCCCGCGTGATCATCGAATCCTGGGCTGCGATCGACTGACCGGGCGCTTAGTTGCCGGCCTCGGCCAGCTTCGCCTTCACCTGGGCCGCACTCGGATTGGTCAGGGTGGATCCGTCGGCGAACTTCACCGTCGGGACTGTCCTGTTGCCGCCGTTGACCGAGCCGACGAAATCAGCCGCCGCCGCGTCGTGCTCGATGTCGACGGCCTCGTAGGGGATTCCGTTGGACTTGAGCACCGTCATCAGCCGGTGACAGTAACCGCACCATGAGGTGGTGTAGACGGTGAGCGGGGCAGACGTCATAGCTGGTTAACCTAGCCCGGCGACGATGCATTCCGCGCAGCGGGATGCGGAGGAGCGGGCGGTATCCCATAGACACGCCGGGCAACTCGCCGACGCGCACCGACAGCGTCGGCGCTTTGTCGGCGAGCACTGCCAAGATGGACGCCATGCCGACTGTCGCCGATCCATTGACAGCCGGGCTGGACGACGAGCAGCGCGAGGCCGTGCTGGCTCCCCGCGGCCCGGTGTGCGTGCTCGCCGGCGCCGGAACGGGTAAGACCCGCACCATCACTCACCGGATCGCCCAACTGGTCTCGGGCGGTCATGTCGCAGCCGGTCAGGTGCTGGCCGTCACGTTCACGCAGCGGGCGGCGGGGGAGATGCGTTCGAGGCTGCGGATGATCGACGCCGCGGCGGGCGGGGGCATCACCGTCGGCGCGGTCTCGGCCCTGACGTTCCACGCGGCCGCCCACCGGCAGCTGCGGTACTTCTGGCCGCGGGTGGTCGGCGACACCGGGTGGCAGCTGCTGGACAGCAAATTCGCCGTCGTCGCCCGGGCCGCGGGCCGTGCCCGGATCAACGCCGGCACCGATGACGTGCGCGACCTGGCCGGTGAGATCGAGTGGGCCAAAGCGTCGTTGATCGGGCCGGAGGAGTACCCGGCCGCGGTCGCCGCCGCCGCGCGCGACATCCCGCTGGACGCCGCCCGGGTCGCGGCCGTCTACGCCGCCTACGAGGCGCTCAAGGCCCGCGGCGACAACGTCACCCTGCTCGACTTCGACGACCTGCTGCTGCACACCGCGGCCGCGATCGAAAACGATCCGGCGGTGGCCGAAGAGTTCCGCGACCGCTACCGCTGCTTTGTCGTTGACGAATACCAGGACGTCACGCCGTTGCAGCAGCGGGTGCTGTCGGCGTGGCTGGGCGACCGCGACGATCTGACGGTGGTGGGCGACGCCAACCAGACCATCTATTCCTTCACCGGGGCCTCGCCGCGATTCCTGCTCGATTTCTCCCGCCGGTTTCCCGACGCCACCGTGGTGCGCCTGGAGCGCGATTACCGCTCCACCCCACAGGTGGTGTCGTTGGCCAACCAGGTGATCGCGGCGGCCCGCGGCCGGGTCGCCGGCAGCAAGCTGCACTTGGTGGGGCAGCGGCCCCCGGGTCCGGCGCCGTCGTTCCACGAGCATCCCGACGAGCCGGCCGAGGCCGCCGCGGTCGCGGCGTCGATCAAACGGCTCATCGAATCCGGCACCCCGCCATCGGAGATCGCGGTGCTGTACCGGGTCAACGCGCAGTCGGAGATCTACGAGGAGGCCCTGACCGAGGCGGGCATTCCGTATCAGGTCCGGGGCGGCGAGGGATTCTTCAACCGGCAGGAGATCAAGCAGGCCCTGCTGGCGCTGCAGCGGGCCGCCGAGCGTGGGGGCGACGAGCCCCCGGGGTCCCCGCTGCCCGATGTGGTCCGCACCATCCTGGAACCGCTGGGGCTGACGGCCCACGAGCCCGTCGGCACCCGGGCCCGGGAGCGCTGGGAAGCGCTGAGCGCGCTGGCCGAGCTGGTCGACGACGAGGTGGCCCAGCGCCCGCAGCTCGACTTCCCCGGGCTCGTGGCCGAACTGCGGACCCGGGCCGATGCCCGGCACCCACCGGTGGTGCAGGGCGTCGCGCTGGCGTCGCTGCATGCCGCCAAGGGTCTCGAGTGGGACGCGGTGTTTCTGGTCGGGCTGGCCGACGGCACGCTGCCCATCTCGCACGCGTTGGCCCACGGCGCCGAGAGCGAAGCGGTCGAAGAGGAGCGCCGACTTATCTATGTCGGAATCACCAGGGCCCGAACACATTTGGCGCTCAGCTGGGCGCAGGCACGCAGCCCGGGTGGGCGCCAGAGCCGCAAGCCGTCGCGATTTCTCAACGGCATCGCGCCCCAGGCCCGCGCCGACGCGGCGCCGAACAAGTCTCGGCGCAACCGCGGCACCGCGACCCGCTGCCGGGTCTGTAACAACAACCTGACCACCCCGGCGGCCATCATGCTGCGGCGCTGTGAGACCTGCGCCGCGGACATCGACGAGGACCTGTTGTTGCGGCTCAAGGCGTGGCGGCTGGACATCGCCAAGGAACAGAAGGTGCCCGCCTACGTCGTCTTCAGCGACAACACGCTGATCGCGATCGCCGAACTGCGGCCCGGCGACGACGAGGCGTTGATCGCGATTCCCGGCATCGGCGCCCGCAAGCTGGAGCAGTACGGACCCGACGTGCTGGAGCTGGTCCGCGGGCGCTGACGGCTGAAACCCCCGGTCAGAAAATCGGTTGTGGTCAGCGGCGGTGACCGTTTACCCTCGAATCCGCGACTCGGTACGGCAGAGAAGGAGGGTGGCCACGATGATCAGCGACGCGTTCGGTATCGGTGTGACCCGCCCTGTCCTGGCCGCGGGTACCGCCCATGCCGCCCACGCCGCCACGGCGGCCGCGCGTAAGCATCGCGCCGCCGCCGCGACCGACGCGTCCGTCCCTGTCGGGGGCCCACCGAAGGCAAGGTAAGCACCAGCCCGGTTTTCCCAGATGGCCACGGACCCGAAGTCACCAGGATCCGTGGCCATAGTTGTAGGTCGGCAACTTTCGACCTGGTCCGGATCACTGCCAAAGGACAGCAACCCAGACCAGGAAGTAGGTGGTAGGACATGTCGGCAGCGACGGTCCCCAGACAAGCCCTGCCGTGTCACGTCGGCGATCCCGACCTGTGGTTCGCCGACACCCCGGCCGACCTCGAGCGCGCCAAGAAGCTCTGCGCCGGCTGCCCGGTCCGGCGGCAGTGCCTGGCCGCAGCGCTGGAACGGTCCGAACCCTGGGGCGTGTGGGGCGGTGAGATCATCGACCGCGGCACGGTGCTGGGCTTCAAGCGGCCCCGCGGACGTCCGCGCAAAGCCCGGCGGGAAGACGGGGCCGCCGCGTAGCGAAAGCTAGACGATCGCGCTGTCGGGTTCGGCGAAGCCGGGCACCAGCTCTTCGGACAGCGCCCTGATCGGCACGTGGGCATCCAGCTGGCACAGGATCGCGGCCACCGACATGATCACCCGCATCGGGATGACCAGCTTGGGTGGCAGGTCCATCTGGCGGGCCGTCCGGATCTGCGACACGGACCGGTCGATCTCGATGGCCGACATCTTCTGCAGCCACTTGCGGGTGTAGTGGAACACCTCGACCTCGACCGGTTCGACGTACTGGCGCAGCATGTCGTCGATGTCACGCACCGAGACCTGCTGGCCTTTCTGGATGAAGCCGGCTTTCTCCATCGTCGGCAACAACATGTCGTAGTTCTTATCGCGGGCCAGCCGGATGCTCATGCCGAGCTCGATGGGCAGGCCGTCGGGCAGGGCGGCGACGGCGCCGAAGTCGATGACTCCCATGCGGCCGTCGGAAAGGAGCATGAAATTGCCGGGGTGGGCGTCGCCGTGCAGCATTCCCAGCCGGCGCGGGGCGTCGAAGGTGAGCTCGAGCAGCCGGGTGCCGACCAGGTCGCGCTGCTCGACGGTGCCGTGCCGGATGATCTCGGCCATCGGGGTGCCCTGCAGCCACTCCTGGATCACCACTTTGGGGGCGCTGGCCACGATGTGCGGCACGGCAAAGTGCGGGTGGCCCTGATACGCCTTGGCGAAGGCGCGCTGGTTCTCGGCCTCCAGCCGGTAGTCCAGCTCCATCTCGGTGCGCTCGATCAGTTCGTCGACGACGCCCTGGATGTCGGCGCCGGGCGCGAGCTGCTTGAACACCCCGACCATCCGCTGCATGGTCTTGAGGTCGGCCCGCAGCGCCTCGTCGGCGCCGGGGTATTGGATCTTGACCGCCACCGGACGTCCGTCGGCCCAGACGCCCTTGTGTACCTGGCCGATGCTGGCCGATGCGACCGGCGTGTCGTCGAACGAGCTGAACCGCTCGCGCCACTTGGTGCCCAACTGGGCGTCGAGCACCCGGTGCACCTTCGCGGCGGGCAGCGGCGGGGCGTCCTTTTGCAGCTTGGTCAGCGCTTCGCGGTACGGCTCGCCGAACTGCTCGGGAATCGCGGCCTCGAGCACCGACAGGGCCTGGCCCACCTTCATCGCGCCGCCCTTGAGCTCACCGAGAACGGTGAACAGCTGGTGCGCGGCCTTTTCCAGGAGCTCGGCCTGGACCTCGTCCTTGGACTTCCCGGTCAGTCGTTTACCGACGCCGAGCGCTGCGCGGCCGGCGAAGCCGACCGGAATGCTGGCCAGCTTCGCGTTCCGCGCGGCCCGGCCCCTTTTGATGTCTGCCACGTGTACATCATCCATGATGGCCAGGCCGATGTGGAAAGAAGTCGACAACGCTCGTTGTCACGCACGGTCAGGGCGGCGACCGAAGTGCGCCTCAGCACGAGCACAACGGATGTTTGGCCCACTGCCGGGTGACGATCGTGCCACGGTGCAGGTCGAATTCCAGCGTCGCGTTGAGCGTCTGGGGAGGCCCCGGCTCGGCCGTCGCCTGCCCGTGTACGGCCGCGATCACGCGGTTCACCTGGCTCAGCGCCAGCGCCGCGGTCGCCAGCACGGTGGCCCGATCGGCAACGCCGACGGTCTCGCGCAGCTGCGCGCAGATGACCGGCCACGCCGCGTCGCGGTCCCGGCGGTGCAGGTCCGCGCAGCCCAAACAGCTGGTCACGCCGGGTATCACCAGCGGACCCACCAGCCCGATGCCGTCGCGCACCCGCACCAGCAGATGCGCGACGGCCTGGCTGTGCAGGTCGCGGACCATGCGGGGGTCGGCGACCAGGAAGTCCGACAACACCACTAGATCGACGTCGTGGGCCGTCACCGCGGCGTGCGGTTGGCTGCTGTGCGCGATCCGGGCGCCCGAGCGGCGCAGGGACTCGGTCAGCAGCTCGGAGAGCGGCCCGCGTCCGTGCACCCGCACCGAGGCCGTCCGGGCGCGCGCTCGCCCGCATTCGCTGGCGACCCCCGCACCGACCAATTTCGTAACCAGGTCTCGCAGGCCGTCGGCGTCGGTCAGGCCGCGGTCGAGCGCGCGCCGCTGTAACTCCGCGAGCGGGGTGGGTGCCGACATGGACCGCAAGATCGTGGCCAGCTCGGCCGCGGCCAGACCACCGGGCGGACGGACCAGCACCGCGCGGCGCGGGTCCCAGCCCACCTGGACCGCCCCGTCGGGCCGCAGCAGCACCGGCAGCGCGGGATCGAGCGCATAGGTGGACAGCGCGGCCGACGACATCGCGCCACTGTGTCACGCGGGAGCCGCTGGCCGCGGTCAGTTATCCACAGCGCCACCGTCGGCGCCGGGCCCATCCGGACCCTGGCCCTCGCGCTCGAGTTTGGCGATCGCTTCGTCGATGCCGCTGGTGTCGCCGCCGATGACCCGGTCGATGAAGCCTGCCGGCTCGTCGAGGTCGTCGGCGTCGGGCAGCAAGTCGGGGTGTTGCCAGATGCCGTCGCGGGCGTCGACGCCCGCAGCCTCCGTCAGGCGCTCCCACAACGCGGCGGCCTCACGCATCTTGCGCGGGCGCAGCTCCAGGCCGACCAGCGTCGCGAAGGTCTGCTCGGCGGGCCCGCCGCTGGCCCGGCGGCGACGCATCGTCTCGCCCAGCGCGGCCGCGCCGGGAATCCGGTCGCCCAGCGCCGCTGCCACCACCACTTGCACCCAGCCCTCGATCAGGGCGAGCAGTGTTTCCAGACGTTCGAGTGCCTGGGTCTGGGCCGGGGTCGCCTTGGGCTCGAAAACGCCCTGCCCGAGCAGGCTTTCGATCGCCGCCGGATCGGACAGCGACGCCGGATTGAAGTCGCGCGCGAGTTCTTCGATGCCGGACATGTCGATCTGCATGCCCGTCGCGTAGGCCTCGACGGCTCCCAGCAGTTGGCTCGACAGCCACGGCACGTGACCGAACAACCGGTGGTGGGCGGCCTCACGCGCCGCCAGAAACGTCAGGACCTCGCTACGCGGCCGCTCGAGCCCGGTGGCGAACGACTCCACCGCCTCGGGAAGTATCGCCGCAATTCCCTTGGGCCCCAAGGGCAAACCGATGTCCGTCGAAGTCAGCACCTCGCGCGACAACCGGCCCAGCGCCTGCCCCAACTGGGAGCCGAACGCCATGCCGCCCATCTGCGACATCATCTGCAGCAGCGGCCCGGCCATGCTCTTGGCCTCTTCAGGCAGCGACGCCGCCCACACAGTCGAAATCTGTTGTGCCATAGGGTCGCACAGCCGTTTCCACGTCTCCAGCGTGCCTTCGACCCAGTCGCTGGGCGTCCAGCCCAGCGCCTTGGTGGTGCCCGCGGGCAGGGCCGTGGCCCCGTCCAGCCACGTCTCGGCCAGCCGCACCGCGTCGGCGATCGCCGAGTTGGTGGTGTCCGGAACCGGCGCCACGAAGCCGATCGAATCCGTCGCGACGCGCCGCGCCAATTCGTAATTGACCGGACCCGAGGCGGTTCCATCGGCCCCGGCGGTGCCCGCGCTGCTGAACATCTGACCCAGTTGGGTGAAGATCTGCCCCAGGTCGCCCATGCCGAACTCCCCGCCCATGCCGAAAGCGGCGAAGGGGTCAGACGGGTTCGAGCCCGAATCAGGATCCTTTTTCCCGTGTTTCTCGGGGTCGTCCCCAGAGGAGAAGCCGAAAGGCAGGTCAGCCATGCCCTCAACGGTACTCACCACGAGGTCGCATGGCGCGACCTCGGGTCAGCTTGTAGCTGAACCGGTAGCCCGACGTTGTAGCTGAACGGCCACCGCGGCCGCCGTCTAGTCTGATCGGCGTGAACAGGCGCATCCTGACGTTGGTGGTCGCGCTGGTGCCGATCGTGGCGTTCGGCGTGTTGCTTGCGGTCGTGACGGTTCCGTTCGTGTCGCTGGGGCCCGGTCCCACCTTCGACACGCTCGGCGAGGTCGACGGCAAGCAGGTGGTGGCCATCGAGGGCACCCAGACGCACCCGACCACCGGCCACCTCAACATGACGACGGTGTCCCAGCGTGACGATTTGACGCTGGGCACGGCGCTGACGCTGTGGCTCTCGGACCAGGAACAGCTGGTACCGCGCGACCTCATCTATCCGCCCGGCAAGTCACGCGAGGAGGTCGACAAGGCCAACAACGCGGACTTCAAGCAGTCCGAGGACAGCGCCGCCTATGCGGCCCTGGGTTACCTCAAGTACCCGGCGGCGGTGACGGTCGCCAAGGTCAACGAGCCGAGCCCATCGGTGGGCAAGCTCAAGGCCGGCGACGCCATCGACGCGGTCAACGGCGTGCCGGTGGCCACGGTCGAGGAGTTCACCGGACTGCTGAAGAACACCAAGCCGGGCCAGTTGGTGACGATCGACTACCGCCGCAAGAACGAACCGGCCGGTGTGGCGCAGATCACGCTGGGCGCCAACAAGGACCGCGACTACGGCTTCCTCGGCGTCGCGGTGCTCGACGCGCCGTGGGCGCCGTTCACGGTGGACTTCAACCTGGCCAACGTGGGCGGCCCGTCCGCCGGGCTGATGTTCAGCCTGGCAGTGGTCGACAAATTGACCACCGGGGACCTGGCCAAGTCAAACTTCGTCGCGGGCACCGGGACCATTTCGTCCGACGGCAAGGTGGGCCAGATCGGCGGCATCACCCACAAGATGGTCGCCGCGCACGCGGCCGGGGCCACGATCTTCCTGGTGCCGGCAAAGAACTGTTTCGAGGCCGGCTCGGACAACCCGTCCGGGCTGCGGCTGGTCAAGGTAGAGACGCTCGGTCAGGCGGTGGATGCGCTGCATGCGATCGGGTCGGGCGGGCAGCCGCCAAGCTGCTAGCGAACCCCGGCGACCACGGGTAGTGCCATGCGTAGAGTTGTCACCGTCTAGCAATCGATCAGGGAGCGTAGCCAGTGGGGATGCGGCCCACCGCACGGATGCCGAAGCTGACTCGGCGTAGCCGGATTTTGATCCTGATCGCACTGGGTGTGATCGCTCTGCTGCTCGCGGGTCCGCGGCTGATCGACGCCTACGTCGACTGGCTGTGGTTCGGTGAACTCGGCTACCGCTCGGTGTTTTCCACCGTGCTCGTCACCCGGTTCGTGGTGTTTTTGATCGCCGGTCTGCTGGTGGGCGGCATCGTGTTCGCCGGGCTCGCGGTGGCGTATCGCACCCGTCCGGTGTTCGTGCCGAGCAACGACAACGATCCGGTAGCGCGCTACCGCGCCCTGGTGCTGTCCCGGTTGCGACTGGCGAGTGTCGGAATCCCGGTGGCCGTCGGCCTGCTGGCCGGCATCGTCGCGCAGAGTTATTGGGTGCGGATCCAGCTGTTCTTGCACGGCGGCGAATTCGGGATCAAGGACCCGCAGTTCGGCAAGGATCTCGGTTTCTACGCGTTCGAGCTGCCGTTCTACCGGCTGCTGCTCAGCTACCTGTTCATCGCGGTGTTCCTGGCTTTCCTCGCGAACCTGCTGGCCCACTACATCTTTGGCGGGATCCGGCTTTCCGGTCGTGCCGGCGCGCTGAGCCGTTCGGCGCGGATCCAGCTGGTCACCCTGGTCGGGGTGTTGGTCCTGCTCAAGGCGATTGCGTACTGGCTGGACCGTTATGAGCTGCTGTCGCACACCCGCGGCGGCAAGCCCTTCACCGGCGCCGGATACACCGACATCAACGCGGTGCTGCCGGCGAAGCTGATCCTGATGGCGATCGCGATCATCTGCGCGGCCGCGGTGTTCTCCGCGGTGGTGCTCCGGGACTTGCGGATCCCGGCGATCGGACTGGTCCTGTTGCTGCTGTCGTCGCTGATCGTGGGCGCCGGGTGGCCGATGATCGTCGAGCAGATCAGCGTCAAACCCAATGCGGCGCAAAAGGAAAGCGAATACATCAGCCGGAGCATCACCGCGACACGGCAGGCCTACGGACTGACCTCGGACCAGGTCACCTATCGCAACTACACCGGCGACGCGCAGGCCACCGCCCAGCAGGTCGCCGACGACCGCGCGACCACGTCGAACATCCGGCTGCTCGACCCGACGATCGTCAGCCCCGCGTTCACCCAGTTCCAGCAGGGCAAGAACTTCTACTACTTCCCCGACCAGCTCTCCATCGACCGCTACCAGGATCGCACCGGCACGCTGCGTGACTACGTCGTGGCGGCGCGTGAACTCAACCCCGACCGGCTGATCGACAACCAGCGCGACTGGATCAACCGGCACAGCGTCTACACCCACGGCAACGGGTTCATCGCGTCGCCGGCCAACACGGTGCGCGGAATCGCCAACGACCCCAACCAGAACGGCGGCTACCCCGAATTCCTGGTCAACGTCGTCGGCGCGAATGGCAACGTGGTGTCCGACGGTCCGGCGCAGCTCGACCAGCCGCGCGTCTATTTCGGGCCGGTGATCGCCAACACGCCGGCCGACTACGCGATCGTCGGGCGCAACGGCGCCGACCGCGAATACGACTACGAAACCAGCAACGAAACCAAGAACTACACCTACACCGGACTCGGCGGCGTTCCGCTCGGGGACTGGTTGTCGCGCAGCGTGTTCGCCGCGAAATTTGCCGAACGAAACTTCTTGTTCTCCAACGTGATCGGCTCGAACAGCAAGATCCTGTTCAACCGCGATCCGGCGCAGCGGGTGGAGGCGGTGGCGCCGTGGCTCACCACCGACAGCGCGGTGTATCCGGCGATCGTCAACAAGCGGCTGGTGTGGATCATCGACGGCTACACCACGCTGGACAACTACCCGTACTCCGAACTCACGTCGTTGGAATCGGCGACAGCGGATTCCAACGAGGTGGCGTTCAACAAGCTGGCACCCGACAAGCGGGTCTCTTACATCCGCAACGCGGTGAAGGCGACGGTGGACGCCTACGACGGCACCGTCACGCTGTACCAGCAGGACGAACAGGACCCGGTGCTCAAGGCCTGGATGCAAGTGTTCCCCGGCACGGTGAAGCCGAAGAGCGACATCAGCCCGGAGCTGGCCGAGCACCTGCGTTATCCCGAGGACCTGTTCAAGGTGCAACGGATGCTGCTGGCCAAATACCACGTCAACGATCCGGTGACGTTCTTCTCCACCTCGGATTTCTGGGACGTGCCGCTGGATCCGAACCCGACGGCCAGCAGCTACCAGCCGCCGTACTACATCGTCGCCAAAAACATTGCGAAGAACGACAATACGGCGTCATATCAGCTGACCAGCGCGATGAACAGGTTCAAGCGCGACTATCTGGCCGCCTACATCAGCGCCAGCTCCGACCCGGCGACATACGGCAGGATCACCGTGCTGACCATCCCGGGTCAGGTCAACGGGCCGAAGCTGGCCAACAACGCGATCACCACCGATCCGGCGGTCTCCCAGGACCTCGGTGTGATCGGGCGCGACAACCAGAACCGGATCCGGTGGGGTAACTTGCTCACCCTGCCGGTGGGGCAGGGCGGCCTGCTCTACGTCGAACCCGTGTACGCCTCCCCGGGGGCGAGCGACGCGGCGTCGTCCTACCCGCGGCTGATCCGGGTGGCGATGATGTACAACGACAAGATCGGGTACGGTCCCACCGTCCGGGACGCCCTGACCGGGCTGTTCGGTCCGGGCGCGGGGGCTGCCGCCACGGGCATACAACCCACCGAATCCGGAACGCCCGCGGCGAGTCCGCCGGCCAGTCCGCCGGCGCCGGTCGCTACACCGGGATCGCCGCCTGCGGTCGCCGCACCGCCCGTGCCGGACGGGTCGGTGACGCTTTCGCCCGCTAAATCCGCGGCGCTGCAAGAGATTCAGGCGGCGATCGGCGAGGCACGGGACGCGCAGAAGAAGGGCGATTTCGCCGGCTACGGCGCGGCGCTGCAGCGGCTCGATGACGCGATCACCAAGTACAACAACACCAAATAGCTTTCAGGCGTAGGCTGTTCGGAACCTGTCCCGGTAGGCCTTCGGGCTGATGCCCAGCTGATTGACGAACACCCGTCGCAGCGTTTCGATACTTCCGAAGCCGGCCATGCCCGCGGTCTCGGTGACCGACCGGCCGGATTCGAGTGCGCCCCGGGCGACGTCGATCCGGACCAATTCGACATAGCGCGCCGGGCTCATACCGAGCTCGGATTGAAACAGCCGGGTCAGTTGGCGGGTGCTCAAAGAAGCCAGGGCCGCAAGCTTTTTCACGCTCCATTCGGCGCCGGGGTCGGCCGCGATCGCGTCGGTGACCGGGCGCAGCGGCGACTGCGGCGGGGGATCGGCCTCGAGCAGTACCGAGAATTGTGATTGGCCGCCCGCCCGTTTGAGGTAGACGACCAGCCACCTGGCCACGTCGCGGACCAGTTCGGTCCCGTAATCCATTTCGACCAGCGCCAGCGCCAGGTCGATCCCCGACGAAATGCCGGCCGAGGTGAAGATGTCGCCGTCGCGCACGAAGATCGCGTCCGGCTCGACGGTCACGTCGGGGAAAGCCCGGGCCAGCAACCGGGTGTCGTGCCAGTGCGTGGTCGCGCGCCGGCCGCGCAGCACCCCGGCCTGCGCGAGGATGAACGATCCCGTGCAGATCGACGCCAGCCGCCGGGTCCGCGCCGACACGGATCGGACGGCCTCGACCAGGGCGGGGTCGACGGGTCGCCCGGGCAGGTTGTCGCTACCGGCGACCATGACGGTATCGGCGGTCGCGATCGCCGAAATGCTGTCGGTGACGCCCAGCGTGGCCCCGATCGAGCTGGTCACGTCACGCCCGTCCACGGACGCGATCTTCACCTCGTAGTCGGCGCCGAATCGGTTGGCCTCGACGAACACTTCGCCGGCCCCCGCGACGTCTAACAGCGTCACCCCGTCGAAGACGACGATCGCCACCACCCGAGAACTCGTATTGCCCGCAGCCACGCAGGCCATTGTCGCTTTCTGTGGAGAGGACGGCTCGAACGGGCGGGGTCGGATTGTTCGAGCGGCCGCACACTCATACCAACAGCCACTTGAAAGGAGGCGAGAACATGACCACCAGCTCCATCGACGCCATCGCCGGCATTCACGTACCCGACACGGCCCTGGCGCGTGAGGCCACCGAGTTCATCCGCGACACCGAGGATGAGCTGCTCTTCAACCATTCCCGGCGGGTGTTCTTCTTCGGCGCACTGCAGGGCCTGCGCCGCGGTCTGCGGCCGGATGTGGAGTTGCTCTACGTCGGTGCGATGTTTCACGACCTCGGCCTGACCGAGCGCTACCGCGATTCACAAATCCGCTTCGAGGTCGACGGCGCCGACGCGGCGCGGGACTTCCTGCTCGGCCACGGCGTCGACGAGGCAGACGCGGCCAAGGTGTGGCTCGGCATCGCCCTGCATACCACCCCCGGCGTGCCCGAATTCCTGGCGCCCGAGGTCGCCCTGCTGCAGGCCGGTGTGGAGGTCGACGTGCTCGGCGTCGGGCGCGAGCAGTTGGCCCCCGAGGCGCTGGCCGCGGTGACGGCCGCCCACCCGCGGCCACAGTTCAAACGACGGATCCTGGCGGCGTTCAACGACGGGATGAAGCACCGCCCGCAGACCACGTTCGGCACCATGAACGCCGACGTGCTGGCGCACTTCGATCCGACCTTCGAACGCGACGATTTCGTGGTCAACATCCTCGACAACGACTGGGCAGAATAGCGTTGCGGCGCAATGGTATTCGGACGAAGGTGGGTCATATGACCGAGCTGAACGACATCGGCGTCACCGTGGTGCGGCCGGGTGAGGGCGACGTCGTCGACCTCCCGGGCTTCGGGGCGGTGTTCAAGCTGTCCGGCAAGACCAACGGCGGCGAAGTGTCCATCGTCGAGCACCCCTTCGCGGTCGGCCTGCTCACCGCGGCGCACCGGCACACCCGCGAGGACGAGCACTCGATCGTGCTGGCCGGCGAGATCGGGTTCCGCTCCGACGACAGCGAAGTGGTCCTGGGCCCCGGTGGCTACATCACCAAGCCCCGCGGTCAGATGCACGCGATGTGGAATGCCGGCAGCGAACCGGGCCGCATCGTCGAGATCATCACCCCGGGCGGCTTCGAAAACTATTTCCGCGAACTCGGCGAGCTGCTTCTCGAGCGCGACGGCGACCCGGCCGGCAAGCCGCTGCACGAGTTGCCCGAGTTCGGCGAACTCGCCGACAAGTACGGGCTGACCTACGGAACGCCGGACTGGATGGACGACGTCGCGCGGCGGTACGGGCTCAACCCGCCGTCACACTGAGCCCTTCGTGGTGTTTTCCCGTGTCTTCGCGCACGCTGAACGCCGAGACTGCCGTGACGGCTGCGATCGCGGTGTGGACCGCGATCCTGGCGGCAAGCTCTGCGCGTCGACCGCCGCTGAGCGTGCGATTTGGCCGCCATGACACCGGTTCGGTAACCTGGCATTCACCAACGCGGGGTGGAGCAGCTCGGTAGCTCGCTGGGCTCATAACCCAGAGGTCGCAGGTTCGAATCCTGTCCCCGCTACCAGGTAAAACGGCCCCCGGAGGACTCTCAGTCCGGGGGCCGTTTTCGGTGGAGTCGGCGATGCAGACTTCTGCCTTGCAGTCCCCCCGGCCGCCGAAGCTGTGCATGCTCGAGGACGGCAGGGTCCGGGCGGCCTCGATCGGTCTCCGTGATTGTCAGGCTCTGATGCACTCCGGTTCGGACCACTCGGCTCGGCGTCCCTGGCCGTAGTCCCCGGCGATGGTCGTGCGCTGCATGTGGCGCTTGAGCCCGAATGGGATGCCGCGCGCACAGTGCAGCACCCCTCCAGTTGTCCCACAGCACCATGTCGCCGGCCTGCCAGTCGTGGAAGTAGGCGTAACGCTCGTCGACCATGACGGCTGCGACGCGGTGGAGGATACTGTCGGCGCGAGCTTGATCCATGCCCTCGATGCCGATCGCGAACCACGGCGAGAAGTTGAGCACTCGCCGGCCGGTCTCCTCCTGGGTGTAAACGAGCATCTCTGACGACCGGATGGGGTTGAGCTCCAACGGGCACCGCATGTTTGGGTCCGGCGAGCCAAGCGCAGATTGGACGAAGGGCCGCGACTCGGGAATCGGCACGCTGTGTATCCGCAGCTTTGCCGGCGGGCCGTAGCTGTCTGCTGCGCCGTGCGCATCATGTGGCTTCGGTCGGCGCGGTCATGATGCCCGATCCTGACGAATAGCGGCCGGTATGGGCTCCGCGGGAGCGGTGGCTTTGGCTAACATCCGACCGAACAGCGCGGTCATCCACGAACTCGGGATCACGTACTTGCCGAGCCGGTCGGTGAAGCGGTTCATCACACCGGGAATGACCAGTGCCCGGCGCCCAAGCTTTTTCAGCGCGAAGCGCACCACCGCCTCGGTCGACATGACCGGCATGGGCAGCGCAGTGAAATCGATGCCCTCCGTCTCGTGAAAGCCCTCGGTGTCGGTCGGGCCGGGCGCCAGAGTCAACACATCCACCCCGGCCGGTTTGAGTTCGTAGTGCAACGCCCGGCCCAGCGACGAGACATAGGCCTTGCTCGCCGCGTAATTTGCGGTATAGGGCACAGCAGCATGGCCGACGGCGGAGGCCAGCAAGATCAATGCGCCCCGGCGTCGGCGCGCCATCGCCGCACTGAAGCGCTGAGCGAGCTGCATCAGCGCAAGAACGTTGACCTGCACGGTGGCCGTCTCGGCAACGAAGTCATTGTCCGCGAACTTGCCGGCCACCATCACTCCGGCGGCCGCTACCACCAGCCCAATGTCTAGTCCGTTCGTTTGCCTGATCAGATCGTCGACGGCGCCAGGGGCCGCGAGGTCCGCCGGCGCGATGAACACGTGTCGTCCGGTGCGGCTCTGAATCTTTCCGGCCAATGCCTCAAGGCGGTCGCGGCGCCGCGCCACGACCACGAGGTCGAAGCCGGCGTAGGCGAGCTGGGCGGCGAATTCGGCGCCGATGCCCGACGAGGCGCCGGTGACGAGGGCGTATCTACCGTACTTAGCGGGGAGGTCGGTCATCAGAGAATCCTTTCCGCGGGACCTGGACTCCCGCATATTCACCATACTGGCAGTCTTACTAACAAGCCATTAATCCAGCCAATTCCCGATGGGCCGAGCGCAGCGGGATCGAACCCGGCCTGACGGCGACAGGGGGCCGACATTCGTTGCGCCGGGGCCGTCGCGTTCACGACTATGCCGAGCAGGCATCGTCAACTGCCCCCGGGAATATCGCCGGTTGAAATTACGTAGACCGATAGTATGCTCAATAGACTCATAGTCAGGTATGTGCTGTCTTGTCGGTCGACGAAGTTTGGCCCGAAACCGTGCGGTCCCTGCGTCGACGCCCCGTGCGTCGGCGGCCCAGTCAGTTCGGGGGACCGTGACACTGGTTGTCGAAAGGCGTTCGTATGAAGAGAATCTCGATTGCCAGATGGGCGGCACGAGGATGGATGCCGATCGTCGCCGTCGCCGTCGTGGCAGTCGCCGGGTTCAGCATTTTTCGGCTACACGCAATCTTCGGCTCCGACCCCGAAGGGTCAGTGGCGCGCGCGACGGCCAACGACATCACGGAGTTCAACCCCAAACACCTACTCCTCGAGGTATTCGGGCCACCGCGAACCGTGGCAACGATCAATTACATCGACGTCAATGCTGCGCCCCAGCGCGTGGATGACGCCACACTGCCGTGGTCGTACGAAGTCACCACAAACCAGCCGGCAGTCTTCGCCAACGTTGTGGCACAAGGAGACAGCAACTCCATCGGTTGCCGCATCAGCATCGATGGCGTCGTGAAAGTCGAAAGAACGGTGAACACCATGAGCGCCTACACCTTCTGCTTGGACAAATCCGGATGAGCGACCACCACGGCAAGACTTCGTCGACAGCGCGGTGGATTCGCCGGCTCGCGGTGCCGATCGTGCTTTTTTGGCTGGCGGCGGCGGGGATCACCAACACTGTTGTCCCGCCGTTGGAAAAAGTCGCCGAAGCCCATGACGTGTCGCTGAGTGCGCGGGATGCGCCCTCGCTGAAAGCGATCAAACACATCGGCAAGGTGTTCGGGGAGTTCGATTCCGACAGTGCCGCCATGGTGGTGGTCGAGGGCGACAAGCCCTTGGGTGCCGAGGCCCATCGGTTCTACGACGCCGTGGTGCACAAGCTGGCCCAGGACACCAAACACGTTCAGCACGTGCAGGATTTCTGGGGGGATCCGCTGACTGCGGCGGGCTCGCAAAGCTCCGACGGCAAGGCCGCTTACGTGCAGGTGTATCTGGCAGGGAACCAAGGCGAAACA
Organism: Mycobacterium sp. 94-17; assembly: GCF_035617725.1. Lineage (NCBI taxonomy): Bacteria > Bacillati > Actinomycetota > Actinomycetes > Mycobacteriales > Mycobacteriaceae > Mycobacterium > Mycobacterium sp. 94-17. Next base: position 30,128 of record NZ_JAPIYN010000024.1, on the reverse strand, counting down.
TTGTCCAATGAATCGGTCAACGCGGTGCGCGCTGTGGTGTCCCACACCCCGCCACCGCCGGGGGTCAAGGCCTACGTCACCGGCGCGACCCCGTTGCTGACCGATCAGCTCCAAGTCGGTAACAAGAGCGTCGCGAAGGTCACCCTGGTCACGCTGGCGGTTATCGCCATGACCTTGTTCATCGTCTACCGTTCGGTGTCCACCACCGTCCTGGTGCTACTGGCGGTGCTGATCGGCTTGGCCGCGGGTCGCGGCATCGTCGCCGTCTTGGCGTATCACGGTCTCATTGCGCTGTCGACCTTCTCGGTGAACCTGCTCACGTTGCTCGCGATTGCCGCCGGTACCGACTACGCGATCTTCTTCGTCGGCCGCTATCAAGAAGCACGCCATGCCGGGCAGGACCGCCACGCGGCCTTTCGGGACATGTTCAGCGGCATCGCACACATCGTCTTGGGATCCGGCCTGACGATCGCCGGCGCGGTGTACTGCTTGAGTTTTTGTCGTCTGCCTTACTTTTACAGCCTCGGCCCGCCTTCGGCGATCGGCATCGTGATCGCCCTTGGGGCGGCGCTGACCCTTACCCCGGCAGTCATCGCGATCGGTGGCCGGTTTGGCCGCTTTGAGCCTAAACGAGCACTCAGGACCCGGGGGTGGCGGCGCATCGGCACGGTCATCGTGCGTTGGCCCGGGCCGGTACTGGCCGCGACGATGGCGGTCGCTCTCGTCGGGGTGCTCACCCTGCCCGGGTACGCCACGAATTACGACGTGCGTCCCTACATGCCCGCGTGGACGCCGGCCAACGTCGGGTATGCGGCGGCTGAGCGGCACTTCTCGGAGGCGCGGCTCAATCCTGAACTGCTGATGATCGAAACCGATCACGACATGCGCAACCCGGCGAGCATGATCTTGCTGGAGCGAGTGGCCAAGGCGGTCTTTCACACCCCAGGTATCGCCCTGGTGCAGTCGATGACCAGGCCGTTGGGCAGCCCGATCGACCACAGCTCGATCCCGTTTCAGATCAGCGCGCAAAACTTCGGGCAAATCGAAAACCTGAAATACCAGCACGACCGCGCCGCTGACTTGCTCAGGCAGGCCGACCAGATCAACAGCACGATCGCGATCTTGGGCAAGCAATATGCCTTACAACAGCAATCCGGTGCAGCGACTGGCGAACAGACCAAGGCGTTTCACGAAGCCGTTGGCACCGTGTCCGACCTGCGTGACGAGATCGCCGATTTTGATGACTTCTTCCGGCCGTTGCGCAGCTACTTCTATTGGGAGAAGCACTGTTTCGACATTCCGCTCTGCGCGGCATTGCGATCGATCTTCGATGCGGTCGACGCGATCGACAAGCTGACCGATCAGTTTCAACGAATCGCAGCGAGCTTCGACAAGCTGAACGCACTGCAACCGCAACTGTTGGCGTTGCTGCCGCCCCAGATCGCGATACAGCAGGCCAATCGGGACCTGATTATGAAGAACTACGCCACCACTTCGGGCATCAATGACCAGGCCGCCGACGCGCTGCAGAACTCGACCGCCATGGGACAAGCCTTCGACGCGGCCAAAACCGACGACTCTTTCTACTTGCCACCGGAGGCGTTCGACAACCCCGAATTCCAACGCGGCCTGAAACTGCTTTTGTCGCCGGACGGCAAAGCCGCCCGCATGATCGTCACCCACGACGTCGATCCGGCGACCCCCGAAGGCATCTCACACATCGACGCGATCAGAAAAGCAGCCCACGAGGCCATCAAAGGAACGCCCCTGGCCGAGGCCAAGATCTACCTGGGCGGCACCGCCTCCACCTACAAGGACATCCAAGACGGCGCCAAATACGACCTGATGATCACCGCGGTAGCGGCGCTGTGCCTCATCCTGCTGATCATGATGTTCATCATTCGCAGCCTGGTCGCCGCACTCGTGATTGTCGGGACCGTGGCGCTGTCGCTCGGCGCATCATTTGGGATCTCGGTGTTGGTCTGGCAAGACCTCCTCGGCATCAACTTGTACTGGATCGTTTTGGTCCTTGCCGTTATTTTGCTGCTGGCCGTGGGGTCCGACTACAACCTGCTGCTGATTTCGCGCTTCAAGGAGGAAAATCGGGCCGGCCTCAAGACCGGCATCATCCGTGCCATGGCCGGCACCGGCGGCGTCGTGACCGCCGCCGGGCTGGTATTCGCCACCACGATGTCGTCATTTGTCTTCAGCGATTTGCAGGTTCTCGGTCAGGTCGGCACCACAATCGGGCTAGGACTGCTCTTCGACACGCTCATCGTGCGCTCGTTCATGACCCCGGCTATCGCAGCACTGCTCGGCCGATGGTTCTGGTGGCCACAACACGTGCGCCCCCGCCCAGCCAGCCAGATGCTGCAACCCTACGGATCGCGTGCGGCGGTGCGCGAACTGCTCAGGGACACAGCAGAAGCCGGCCCACCGACATCGACCGCGACCGACGGGCCGAATGTGGCGGTTGGCTCGCTCGAGTCACGATGAGCACTGGTGGCATGCAACTGCGGATGCTCAGCAACCCAAGCGGATTGCCGCGGCAACCGGCGCGGAGCACGCCAGTGGGGGACATCCAACGGGATACGGGGGGTACCGTTAATGCATTATGAGTCCGGCGAATCTGCGGTCGACCAAAAGGAAACCCTACCAATCGCGGCTGCGCGCCGAGCAGACCGCGGCGACCGGCCGGCTGGTGCTCGACGCAGCGACGCAGTTGTTCATCGAGCGCGGTTACGCGGGCACCTCGATCGACGCCATCGCCGATGCCGCCGGGGTGGGCCGTTCCACGGTCTTCACCGCCGCCGGCGGCAAACCCTGGCTGCTCAAAATTGCCTACGACCGTGCGGTTGTCGGCGACGACGCACCCGTGCCACTGAAAGACCGCCCCGAGGCCCGGCGCCTGTACGAGATGACCGACCCCGTGCGCATCCTCGGAGCGTACGCGGGCATCATCGCCGATGCGGCCCGGCGTGTCTCGGCGATCTATCAGGTGATCACCTCGGCCACCGGGTGCGACCCTGAAATTCATCAGCTGTGGGTGACCATCGGCGAAGAGCGCTTCACCGGCGCCGGCCAGATCGTGGACCTGCTGGCCGAACGCCGCGGACTGCGCAAAGGACTGCCACGCGCGACCGCCCGCGACATCATCTGGGTGTACAACGATCCCAGCCTGCACCACGCACTGGTCGCCACCCGTGGGTGGTCGCAGAAGCGCTACCGCGACTGGATTGCCGACACCCTGCGCCACCATCTGCTCGGCTAGCGCACCAAGACATCGGTCAGAATCACTGCGGCAGCGGCAATCCCATATGCCGGACAGAACGGTACGCCAAAACGCGTTTGCGTGGCGCCAGTCTCTGCGTCGCACCGCTGTCGGCGATTCTGCGCGCCCGCGGGTGTTGATCGGAGCGCAGCACGACGCGAAGGAATAAACGGGACTGGGACGTATTAATCAGACTAAGAGTCTGATAGATCATATAGTGGACACGCGACGCGCCGGCTATCGTTACAGCTGCGCACCTATGACGCAGGGCGAAGTGTCCTATGTGTCCGGGAACGGGGAAATTTCATGAGGGTTGGGACGCGGTCGTTGTCGGTGAAGCTCGGCCAGCCCCCATCGTGATCGGCGCAAGCGCGGTAGCGGCCGCAACCCGAGTCGGGTTGGTGTGTCCGGATTCAGTTGATCTCGCAGGCGACATCGTCCACGGATCCGCTTCGAAAGGTCGCCGCGAGTCTGCGGCGACTACTTGCCCAGGCGTCGGCCGGTCCACTGCACGGTGCGAGCGCGACCTGATAAACCGTCCACCCGTTGACATTGTCTGCACTCAATGCATAATTGCATTATTGCAATAATCTGACGTGGATGTGATCCGCTCGAATGTCGACAGACCTCGAGGACCTAGCGTGACCGCACCATCTCCGATTGCCACTCACGGCAGCTCGCTGAGGGAGCGCAAGAAGGCCGCCACCGAGGCAACGCTTCGTGATGCCGCGATCGAACTCTGCTCCGAGGGCGGCCCGGACGCCTTCACCATCGACGACATCTGCCGTCGTGCCAACGTCGCCCGACGAACGTTCTTCAACTATTTCCCTCGCAAGAGGTCCGCGATAATTGGTTGGGGTACAACGGATCACGCTCGTATCGTCCACTTGATCGTGAGCCGGTCGCCCGATGAAGATCCATTGACAGCCGTAGAGGCGGTTTTGTGCGACCACGTCGGAAGCACAACCGAAGCACCGTTGTGGGCGCGGCAGGTAGTTCTGCTCGCCGAGTATCCCACCCTGCGAGAACAGTTTTCGGAGTACTCCCGGGACATGGAAGCCTCGGTCGCGCAGGGCATCTCACTGCGTACCGGCATTTCTGCCGATGATATCCGTATCACGATGCTCGCCGCCGTGATGGCTGCCGCGGTACGAACAACGTTGACCGCTTGGTTCAACACCGACGCAACGTCCGACGTGCGGAAGCTGTTCACGGCTCATGTATCAGTCCTCCGTGAAGGTTTCACGGACGAGAAATCGACGATAGGAAACGCCAATGAGTGATGTGTCAAAGCGGACCCCGCTGGAGACATTCGACGAGTTCGTCCGGGCGTACAACGCGCACGACCGGGCGGCGACGCACGCCTGTTTTTCCCACGAGTTCGTCCGCTACGGGCTGACAACCGGCTGGAAACCGATGGGGTGGGACTCGTACAAGGGCATCTTCGACCCGTATCTCGTCGCGTTTCCCGACTTCAGGTTCGAAGTGATCAGTGCGTTCGCGTCCGGCGAGTGGGTGTCGAGCGAGGTCTGGGAGTACGGGACTTTCGAAGCCGACTACGCGTATCGACCGGATTTCGTCATACCGCACACGGGGGAGTCCTACAGGTGCCGTTACGCGATCATCGCCCGTGTGGTGGACGGTCTGATCGTCGACTACCGGTTCTACGAAGACGCCTCGTGGGCCAATCAACTCAAGATCGACTTCAAGGCGTTGTCCGAGCAGCACATGTTGACCTGAGCGTTCTGACCTCGTCCGACCGTTGCTGTCGGTGCCGTTACGGCGATCTGGTCTCGAGCACCGCGCCAAGATCCGTGGCGATCTTGTCCACCAGGATGCGGCACGGGCCCTCGTACAGATTCTGCGAACCGGGTGGGACTCGTTGCCAGCTACCGGATTTGGATTGGTAGCGCTGGCCGACCAGAACAACGACTTCTTGTGGCGATCCACCGGCGAGCTCAGCTTGCCGGGAATGCCAGATGAGCCCTTGCAGCGGCGTCGCATGCGTCTGCGCGAGTGCAGCGATGGCCAGCCTCCGCGTGCACGGGTAGTGCTCCGCAGGACTCGACACCACCTGAGGGGGTTCAGCCCGAGGTCACCCAGTGCCGGATCACGAAGATCTCCGAGCATGGCCGCTACTGGAACCACGATGTGCGCCAGCAGTTTTCCACCAGGAGCTGTGCGTAGACGACGTTGCTTCCTCGGTCATGGACGTCGTGGAAGATAGTTTCGAGCAGCACCGTGGTCGGCGTCTCGCCCAAGTACATGTTGGGTAGCCGCGTGTCGCCGAAGCCCGGATTGAGTTCCTCGACCAGTCGCTCACCGGTGATGGAGCGCTCGACGATGTTCGACAGTGACTCGCGGGTGTGCTCATCGAGCATCGACGCGATCTTGATCGGACTCGTTCACTGGGAACACGCCAGTCGCGCTGCTGGTCTCTGACCGCGGTCGATGGATCACCAGCGCCAACTTCATGGTCGACGGCGGCTTCAGCACTCTGTAGTACCGCACCGCTACTGGCGCGACGGTCATGGATTCGAAAGGTTTGGAAGCTCTCGCGATACAGCGCCTCTAACTGGTCAGCGAGCCGCCGTTGAGTCCGATCGTCTGGCCGGTGATCCAGGACGCCTCTGCCGATGCCAGGTAGACCGCGAGAGCGCCAACGTCCGCTGGCGTACCCATTCGCTTGACCGGGATCGTGTTTGCGAGCGCCTCAACGATGCCGGGATCGTCGAGAACCAGGCCGAGGGAGATGGTGTTGGCCGTAATGCCATGCCCGGCGTTCTCGATCGCCAAGTGCCGCATGAAGCCGATCGCTCCGGCTTTGGCCGCTCCGTAATGGGAGACCCCGAGGTCCATGCCTATCTCGCCGGCGCCAGAAGAAATGGTGATCACCCGTCCCCAGCCGCGGTCGATCATCGAACCGATTGCGGTCTTGGCGCAGTTCATCGGCCCGAAGAGATTCACTGCGACGACCGGACGCCATTGTTCGGGTGCCATGTCGGCGAACTTGGCTACTTGCAAAGGCGTTGTAGGGCCGCCGGTGCCGGCATTGTTGACGAGGATGTCCACCGGGCCAACGCGGTTCGACACCGTATCGAAGCCCGCTTCCACGGCATCAAGGTCGGTCACATCGAAGGGGGTCGCGATGGCCAGCCCGCCGGCGTCCTGGATTTGCCTGGCGATCCGTTCGGCACGGTCGGCGTGGAAATCGTTGACGGCCACCGTGGCACCCCGGGCCGCCAGCGCCTGGGCAATGCCTGCCCCTACGTTTTGTCCACCGCCCGTCACCAAAGCGACATGGCCTGTCAGATCAAACATTTCTTCGCGTCCCTTCCGTTGCACTCGACCTCTGCCGCGCGTTTTCGTGAGCCAGATCTGGCTGACTCAACTGTCTGAAACGAGACGTCATTGGCTGGTCTCTCCGTCGGTCATTTCCAGAGCGGATGGGGTCTGGCTCAACGAGTTGCCCGTGGGCCATGGCATCGCTTCGAGCAATCGTTGCCCGTCTAGGGTGCGAATCGGGCGCCCAAGGTGCTCGAGCAGAGTCAGCGACTTGTGCACTCCGCCGTTGAGCCCATCGCGATCACTAGTGCACAGGGCCAGTGCCGCCTCGGCCATTGCCTCGACAGGTTCCAGGATGCCCTCGCCCGCAACGGTATCCGCCGAGAGTGTGGCCTGAACGCCTTCGGTCAGGACAGCTTTCACCGGAGCAAGAGCGTTGGACACGATCGAGTACTCGTAGAACTCCGATGCCAATCCTTCGGATAGTCGATTCAGCGCAGCCTTGGATCCGCCGTAAGCGGTGCCTTGGAGGTGGTAAATCGGGTCCGGTGGTGGTGTCGGAGGTATGTCTCCGGACATGGAGCTGATGTTCAAGATCCATCCAGCCCCATGTTCACGCATAGCGGGAATGACGCGCTGGCACAGGTCGAACGGCGCGAAGTAGTTGAGCGTGGTGATGAGTCGCAAGCGTTTCTCGGAGATGTCGGTGAACGGCGCGAAGATAGAAGTAGCGGCGTTGTTGACCAGGATGTCGACGGGACCGAGGTCGGCGTTCACGCGAGTGACGAGGTCGGCCCGCGATTCAGAGGAGGTCAGGTCGACCTGGTAGGCATGTGCACGGCCGCTAGCGGCCTCGATGTCTGAAACGGTGCCTTGCAGGGTGCCCGGAACACTGCCCTGCGCACTGTGATCCAAGCTCCTTGCTGCGACCGCGACGACGGCCCCCTCGCAGGCGAATCGCTTTGCGATAGCGGCGCCGATGCCGCGGCTGGCGCCGGTCACAAGTGCTAGTCGGCCCTGCAGAGGCCGCTCCGTCCCGCCCTGGTGTGGAGTCATGGTTCCCTTTTCGTTTGTCAGATTGCTCCGGCGATGCCGGCGCTGGTGAAGATGGCAAGTTGTTCCACGAATTCCGCGTCAAGACCGTCCTGGCGCAGTGGGCGTCCGTAGATCGGGCGGTCGACTCGTGTCAGTAGTTCGAGCATTCCGAGCATGCCGAACACCATTCGGCACCGATCGCCCTCGTCGAGCTGACGGCCGAGAGCGCGTTCCAGTACGGCGGTCAGTAGCGCGACGACCTCTGGATCGATACCCGAATTGATGACGTCCGTCGGATCGTCACTGGTGCTGAGAGCAGAGAACAGTCGCATCCAGCGGACACCGCTAATGGGTTCACGTTCCAGGAGTTCGACGACCGGCATCAGCACCGCATCGATGGCTTCACGAACGGTCAGGGGGCCTCGGCGGTCGCGCAGGGAGAGTAAGCGTTTCGTGATGCTTCGCGAGATCACGCCGGAGCGGCGTTGGATAACCGCCTGCAATAGTTCTTGTTTCGTCGCGAAGTGGTAGGACAGCGCCCGCGGCGCCACGTTCGCCTCACGTGCGATCGCTCGCAGTGACACCGCATCGGGATTAGTGAGCCCGGCCATCGCCTCGGTCACGTCGAGGATGACCTCGCGCACGTCGACGTCAGACCGGGGTCCTCGGCGCTTTTGGGACTGATCTGTCACTGCCACGTCAGTCCGACATCATTGACCGAGCTGGTTCTGGGTGATGTATTGTCCCTCTTCCACTTTCGGTGGCCACAGCGTCGAGGGCAGATCGGCGTAGTGGTAGCGGCCCGGCATGTCCATCATCGGGATGGCGATGCGTTCGAGGAAGGCCTGGGAGGCCTTGCCGGACTTCGCGATCTCGATGAACGTATGTGCGGTCGAACCGAGGTCGAACCAGTCGCGTTGCCACGCGAAGCGTAGGTTGCCGTCGGTGTCGCGTGCCACTCCGAACCAGCTGCCACCGATGCCCCGGATTTCATACTCCTGACCGTTGTCGTCCAGGACACCAGAGCGTTGCTTCCAGAACCCGACGATCATGGCGTTCTCCTCGTCGAGGACGGTGGCCATGTAGTCGTAGTGCCAGCATTCGAGTCCCTGCATCTCGCTGCCGACTGCCCAACGTCGAATCTCTTCGCGTCCCATTGCCATGAAGTGCTCGTCGGGTGTGAACATCCATCCGTAGGTTGCGTCCTCGACGTAGCAGTCGGCGAGAAGTCCCCAATCACCGGACCGCTCCGCCTCGCGGTTCACCTCGAGCCATTCGGCCCAGAACTTCTTGATTTCGGCGCGGGTGAAGCTGTCACTCATAGTGATTCCTCTGGAGGAGTTTTTGGAGACCTCAAAACTGGCGGTAGCGGCGCTGAACGTGCTGTTGACGAACGCGCACCTGCTCACGCCGTTGCGCAGCGGACACCCGCGGTGTGGACGGCGGCAGGACGTCGTTGATTTGGTCGTATGAGACCTTGTGGACCGCCACCGTGGGCAGACGGTCAGTCGGTTGAGGGTAGGTCCACCGCATCGCCATGAAGCCTTCGCGTAGCCCCGTGGTGTCAAGCCAATTCGGTACGCCCGGATCCCGGTGGGCGACGACGTAACGGAAGTGGCCGTCGTCGTCCCGCACGGCCTGGGTGCCGTTCAGACTGCTGATGTGGTTGGCGTAGTCATGGGATTCACCCCACATATTGGACAAATGAAAGCCCATATACGCCGGAGTCTCGAAAACTTCAGTATCGACGACGAGAGCCTCATCTTCGGCCAGCTCGTAAACGCCACCGCTGTAGACGTTAGTGCTCTGCCCTCCGCCGGTTGCCAGGGATGCCCCGGCCGGAGCGTTGAAGCCGTTGCGGGGCATGAAACCTGCGCCGTCACCGTGAGCCTGCAGAACGACGTCATAGAACTTGTTCCAGTAACGGACCTGATTGTCGACAATCTCACCGACGCGGCGCACGGCCGCTGCCGCAGTTTCCGGCTCAAGCGCCGGTGGATGCTCGCCGACCTTGTCGAGTCGGTAGATCTGCAACTCCGGTGATTCTTCACGTTCCCAGTCATGGAACAACGCGCGAACCGTCACGTGCTCGGCGTGGAAGGTCTCACCGCTGCGGCGTGAGATCCTTTGAGTGCCAATAAAGTTGGCACAATATCCCGCTGGCCTGTGAGGGGCCAGTAGCACCTCGAAGCGGCCATCTGCGCCGACTACCAGTTCGCTGGAGTCGAGCTTGTCGGTGTTGCCACGCGCACCAGGTTGCAGTTCGGCCAGGTCTCCGCTGTCGCCGGCATAGCCCGTGTGTGCCTCGATGATGAGGTACTGCGGCGCAAGAGGGCCTGACAGTGCTCGTGTCTCGCCACGCCAATGCCGCGAGTCTTGGACCCGGCCGATGATCCGGTAGGAGAAGCGTCCATCCACTGGCGTCGACAGGTACATCGCGTCGGAGTTGTCGATAGTGGCCTTGTTGAGTACCTGCAGGCTGCGGCGGAAGTACGGAAACGCGGGGTCGCCGAAGAAGGCTCGCTCGATCGCGGAATATGTGAAGCCCAGGAGGTAGCGGTAACCTTCCGCGAGGTCACGCGGTCCAGCCCCCGGCGGGGCGTGCAATTCGGGCGAATCCAGCGCGTTGCGTGCCTGGCCGAGCCGGTCGATCATGTCGTCCCAGGCGGCGCGCAGAGCCGCGGCGTGATCAGTCGGCACGGTCCGACTCCCATCCGAATCGGTCGAACAATGGGGCCAAGTGCGTGCGGATGTCGTCTGCTTCCAGGCCGAACTCTTCGAGACTGTAGGAGTGCCCGGAACGGTATTCGCGGCCCTTCTCGGCCCTCAGTGCCTGCTCCTGCTCAGGCACCATCTCGATGCCGATCTCGTCGTAGAGGCGATGCATCGTCCCGGCCGGATCTGTCACGAGGTCGCTGTAGTTCAGCACCATGCTCGGGACCTCCGGGTGGGCTTCCAGGACGTCGAGCGGGTGCTGGTAGTAGTGATAGGACGATTCGACGAAGGACCGGAACGAATTCTTCATGTCGGCTTCAGCGCGCTTGCGGGCGGACCAGGCGAAATGCATGAGCTTGAGGAAGCTGGGAATCGTCTCGTAAGGATTGCGGACCGGCACCACGAAACGTGCGTCGGGGAACGTCTCGATGAGGCTCTCGACCCGGCCGCAATGGATTGGCGCTTTTGACAGGTGCGTGAGGCCAGAGCCGTTGAGGACCAGTTGTCGGCGGACGCATTCCTTGTAGAACCGCATCGCCCGGTCCCGCTTGGCTTCGGGCCAGCGGTCGTCGACGTAGTAGAAATCCAGGTCGTCGACGTAGGGGAACTGCACTACCCAGAATCCCGACGCGCAGGACAGGGTCAGGAGAAACTCGTCTTCTTCGGGCGCGAAAAGTCCTGTCTCGTGGATATCTTGATTCTTCGCGAACAGCCGTTGATCGAGCTTGTCGATACGTTTGCGCAGTCGTCCACCCCGCCGTTGATCCCACCTCAACACCGCCCGCAGCGCCTTCTTCTCGATGAGCGAGGGGAAAAACATCTCCCACAGCAGCACGTAGGAGAACCGCGGATCGTTGGCCAACATACGGTGCAGGTACGTAGTGCCGCTTCGGGCATGGCCCACGACGAAGACAGGCTCGCGGACCTCGGTGCGGCGCAACGCTGGAAAGACGAGTGGATCGAGTGCGAACGTAACTGTATGCAGCAGCGCCAAACTGGGCACCACGACACAGAGCGTGCGGTAGTGATTGCGACGTTTTGCGGGATCCTGCTCACGGCGAACCAGGCGAACCATCGTCCACCACGTGTGCCAGTCGAAATAGAAGGCGTTTTTCACTCTTGCCTCAGGGATCGATCTTGCTGATGACGTTTTCGGCGAAGCGTTCCAGCTTGGCGATCTTGTCTTCGAGCGGTTGAGGGTCCTCGCCCTTGGTGTAGGGGTTACGGAACCCGATTGCTACGTCGGTCACGCCCATGTCCTGTAGGCGCTTGCACCCTTCGACGGTGCGCGCATCCGGGCTGACCGCGTGGATCTCGAACGCCTCGTTGGACTTTCCAGCTTCGGCGCGATATGCGTTCAGCTTTTCGAGCATGGTCTCAAGCAGTTCGTTTGGGCCGCCGGCATGCATCCAGCCATTGCCCTTGGTTGCCGCGCGCCGCAGTGCTGCATCAGAGTGGCCACCCACCAGTAGCGGTATCGGCTGCGTCGGAACCGGGCAGAGCTTGACCGATGGCACGTCATAGAAGCGACCGTGAAACTCGAAGAACTCACCGGATTCAAGACCGCGGAAGACGTCGATGGCCTCATCCATTCGCGCGCCTTTGTGTGCGGGATCGACGCCTGCCATCAAGTAGTCATCCGGAAATGGACTCGTACCGATGCCGATGCCGAGGCCGAGCCGATTGCCGGTCAGCTTCGCCACTGAGAAGGCCTCCTTCGCGGCCAGCACCGGAGATCGCAAAGGAAACTTCACCACAAACGTGTTGAAACGAAGCCGCTCGGTGATAGCGCCCAGATACGCCGCAAGAACGAAAGGTTCGATGAACTCCTTGCCCTCCAGAAAACTCCGGTCGCCGTCGGCGGTGTACGGGTAGACCGCCTCGGACTGTTCCGGATAGCCGATCGAATCAGGGATGGTGAAACCGTCGTACCCAGCAGCTTCGGCGGCGGCGGCGAGCCGTGGCAGGTACTCGGACCGCGTCATGGTGTCTGTGAACGTGAAGCGCACCGACCGCCCTCTCCTGCTTCTTGGACGGTGCCATCTTCATCGACGGTGACAGTTTAGTCAAGTGAGGAAATTCGCCTGGATCGCTGACGATCCGCCAATCGATCGACTGCAAACATCGGCTCGTATACCGAGCGGACGACAACGAAGTCAAGATCCTCACAGCGCGATACCACTACTGATCTAGCGTGATCTAGCGCCGCCAGGTGGGCATGGGCTTCCTGGCAGGCCGCCCATCCGCGATGATGGCGTGACTTGATACATAGTGGAGTGTGGCCGCCCAGGCTCACAGCGGGCTCGGCGGCCTGAACTCTGACGGTACCAGCGCGCGGAGGAACTGACGTGCCAGGTGAAACACACACGGACGAAGCGCATTTGACGGTCGAGCGAGACGGCAGCGTCGTCATCCTGACGATGAACAATCCGCGGCGCAAGAACGCGTTGACGCCCGAGATGATCACGTTGATGGCGCAGGCATGGGACGAGATCGACGCGGACGACGGTATCCGCGTGGCCATCCTCACCGGCGCGGGATCGTCCTATTGTGTGGGCGGCGATCTCGCCGATGGGTGGATGGTCCGCGGAGCGAAGCCCGAAACTCGATCACCGCAAGCGAAGTTGAAAGGCAGCGTCATCACCGACGGCTTGCTCCTGACCCGCTCTCTGGCAAAACCGCTCATCGCCGCGGTCAACGGCCCCTGCCTGGGCGGCGGATGTGAAATGCTGCAGCAGACCGATATCCGCATCGCCGAGGAACACGCCACGTTCGGTCTGCCCGGGGCCAAGTTCGGCTTGATCGCCGGCGCCGGTTCGACCGTCTGGCTCAAGCGCCAGATTCCCTATACGAAGGCGATGGAGATGATCCTGACGGGGGAGCCGCTCACGGCGGCGGAGGCCTATCACTTCGGCTTGGTCGGACATGTCGTCCCCACCGGGGCGTCGTTGAACAAGGCACGCGAGATCGCGGCGCGCATCGCCGCCAACGGGCCGCTGGCGATCCGCAACGCCAAGGCGTCGGTGACCAACAGCGGCTGGATCGACGAGGAGGATGCTCGCCGGATCGAGCAGCGCCTCGTGGTCGAGGTGATGCGCTCGGAGGATGCGAAGGAAGGCCTGGCCGCCTTCGCCGCCAAGCGCGAGCCCCGCTTCACCGGCAAATAGCTCGGAGGTTCAGCGGTGCCGAGACGCCCAAGCTATGCCTACCGGGGCAGCACGGTCTCGATGGCGCTGATGACCTCGGGGGCGTCGGGCTCGGTGCGGGGCCGGAACCGGCGCACCACCTCGCCGCCGGGAGCGAGGAGGAACTTCTCGAAGTTCCACTGGATGTCTCCGGCCTGGCCATCGGCGTCGGCGGCCTTGGTCAACTCGGCGTACAGCGGGTGCCGATCCTCGCCGTTGACGTCGGTCTTCGCCAGCAGCGGGAACGTCACCCCGTAGGTCGTCGAACAGAACTCTCGGATCTCGTCGGCCGTGCCCGGCTCCTGGCCCATGAACTGGTTGCAGGGGACGCCGACGACCGTCAGGCCGCGGTCGCGGTAGTCCTTGGCCAGCTTTTCCAGCGCCGTGTATTGCGGGGTCAGCCCGCATTTCGAGGCGACGTTGACGACCAGCGTTGCGCCGCCGGACAATTCGGCCAGCGTGGTGGGCCTGCCGTCGAGGGTGGTCAGGGCTAGGTCTTTGAGGTCCTTGGAGGTCACGTCACGACGCTAACGCACGTCAGAGCCAGCCGGTGCGGGCGGCCGCAACCGGCTCGGCCGGGGCCGGGGCCAGGTCGCCGTCGCGCACCCCGTCGAGCAGCCGTTTCACCGCGGCGACGATCTCCGGGGCCGCGGCGGCCAGTCCCGTCTTGTCGGCCTCGCTGACCGCGTCGGGGTCGACGCCCGCCCGGGTCAGCACAGCGGCCGGGTCGGCCAGCTGCCCGGCCAGCCAGGACACCGGGTCGGCGGTCAGCTCGGGGACGAAGTGCCGGCGACCGGGCTCCCAACCGTCGAAACGCGGGTGGTGATGGGCCCGGTCCAGCGTCCCCGGCGGGCTCTCGGTGGATCCGAACAGGTCCACCCGCCACACCGGGCGGTCGAAGGAGATCGGGACACCGGCATAGATCGAGCCCTGAGGCGCGGCCCGGTCGGTGAGGCGCAGTTCCAGTCTGACCCCCCGCTCGGGGGTGGCCTGGCCTTCGAGCGGGTTGGGGTCGATGAAATACATGTCCCCGACGACCACACCCAGGGATTCGAAGCCGAACGCTGCCAGCATCGCGCACCTCTCTATCCGTCTCGATGCATGTCTCGAACTCATTGTCGAGGGTAGACGGCGACCGCGGCTCAGTCGGTGGACAGATCGCGGGCGCGCTTGTTGGCATACATGTGCTGGTCGGCGAGGCGGATGTGGTCCTGCCCGCCGACCGCGATTCCGGCGCTGAATCCCACCGGGGCCCCGCTCTGGCTCCAACGCTCGCGAAGCCGGGCGAGGACCTGCTCGGCCTCGGTGCGCTGGGTCCCGACGATCAGCACGACGAACTCGTCGCCGCCGATGCGAAAAGCGGTGCCCGCGTCGCCGACCGACCAGCGCAGCGCGTCGGCGAAAGCGACCAGAAGTTCGTCACCGGCCTCGTGGCCGTGGGTGTCGTTGTAGAGCTTGAAGTTATCGAGGTCGATGAGCATGACGGCCGAACCGCCGGCATTCTCCGACAGCTGGGGTCCGAGCGCGCGCCGGTCGAGCAGTTGGGTCAGCGCGTCGGTGTGCGCGAGCTTGTGCAGCAGCGCGCTCTGCTCTTCCAACCGGGCGATCAGCCAGGCGGGGACCTCGGCCACCATCACCCACATGACCGCGGGCATCACCACGCTGATCGCCCCACCCGGGAACGATTTGGCTCCGCCGACGATGAACGCCGCGACGCCGAGCGGGACGAAGGCCAGCGACCGCCAGCGCGGGCAGGTCAGACCGATGTAGGCGAAGGTGATCGTGATGGTGCCGGGGAAATTCTGGGTGATTCTGGGGTCGATGGCGCCCACCAGCGTGGTGAGGGCCAGCGACGCGAACGGCCAGCCGGCCAGCAGAGCGCGCCGATGTTGCCAGCCGCGACGGTGCCCCAGCCACGCGACCGCACCGGTCAGGGCAACCGTGCCACCGAGGAGGACGTCCAGACGTGAGTCGGCTACACCGGCCAGGTACGCCCTACTCCCGTATATCGCTATCAGCCACACAGTCGCGACGAGGCCGATCGCGTGCCATCGCCCCACCGAGGGCTGCGCGTCGGGCTGGCTGGACACGTGCCAAGGATAGGCTCGCCGGCCAGCCCATGATGCCGAATGGGCTGGCGACCACTTTGCGTTCACGACCGCTCGGGGGTCAGCACGGCGAGGCGGGCTTCGGTGGAGTACTCGACAAGCCCATCACTAGTGGAATCTGTTGTACCGCAGATCTATTCGAAGTAGGGCGCCGCCAGCCCGCCGGACAGGATGACGGCCTGCAGCCAGCCCGGGGGGTATCGCCCGCATCCGCGGGACTGGGAAACGCCAGGTGGCTGACCCGGTCCACGAACGCCGGGGAGGTGACTGCCGCGAGGAGGTTGCTCAGCAGCCGTTGCACGGCCCGCTCATAGGCCGCCAACACGCACCGGTATCGGGGAAGTTCTCATAGAATTGGCGTGGGCTGACGCCGGCGGCGCGACAGACTGCGCGCACACCCAATGTCCCGGACCCGCCGGCCGCGACGAGGTCCTTGCAGGCGTTCAGCGGCCGTTCGCGCCGTTCGTCCGCTGGTTCATCTGAAGACGTTCTCCGCCAACGGTTCTCGTCGATAACTACGCAGCCACATCTCGGGAAGGAACGAAAGGCGTTCACGCATGGCCGGGTTCGGCGACACGGGTGCGGACCTGTTCAACAAGGGCGGGCCGTATCTGGCGCGCGGCGTCGCCGACTTGGTGCCCACGGCTCAGCTGCTGGACACCTACAGCCCGGAGATCTACTGCACGCTGCACAACTACCACGACATCGTGCCCGTCACCGGTGCCTCCGAGGGCGGATTCAACGGCTACTCGCTGAACATGGACACCGAGGTCACATCGGGGCTGGGGCTGTTACTCAATCCGGTGGCGACGGTGCCGGTCATCGCGTCGCTATTGGGCGGCATCGCCGGTGTGGTCGGTGGTGCGCCCAACCCCTACATCTATCCCGAGAACCTGCCCCGGGTGAACGGGCGCGGCGGCCCCGGCGGTGCGCCGGGTTGCTGGCAGCCGATCACCCACGACCTGTGGCCGGCGCCGGAGCTGGTGATGGACACCGGCAACAGCCTTGCGCCGTACAACCACCTGGACACCGGATCGCCGTATGCGATCGAGTACGTCTGGGGCCGTCAGGTCGGCGACAACACCATCAACCCGTGAGCCGGACGGGCGCGCGAAAGACCTGCCCGGTAACATCATTCGGCTGCCGGCACGCTCGGTGGACCGGCGCTCGCGGGCCCGGCTACCCGGGAGATGGCCTGGCGCGGCCACCGATTTCGCCGTTGCTTGGTTTGTGCCACCGCGGCGCGGTACATTTCATTGGTCGTCGTTATTGCATGTGTGTATAGAACCGCTGGTCAAGGACGTTGAGAGATTTGCCGCAACGCCGAGGCGCGGCGGCACCGAGATAGGGGCAGCGGTGGTGACGGTCGGTTACCTGAACAGCCAACCGCGAGCGTGGCCGCCCGCCGTCAATCCCGCGGTCCTCGGACGCACGGTGTAACGCCATGGAAGGGTCACCCGTTCAGGTCAACTCCTCGCGCGAGCCTCCCTACAAGCTCGTCACCTTGGTCATGGTGGTGGTGCTCGCGGTGATCTTCAGCCTGGTCTACGTCCAATTCCGCGGAGGTTTCACGCCCAAGACCGAGTTGACCATGTTGGCGTCGCGGGCCGGGTTGGTGATGGATCCGGGTTCGAAGGTCACCTACAACGGGGTGGAGATCGGCCGGGTCGGGTCGATTTCGGAGACGGTGCGTGATGGGAAGCCGGCGGCGAAGTTCACGCTGGAGGTGTATCCGCGGTACTTGAAGCTGATTCCGTCGAATGTGAATGCCGATATCAAGGCGACGACGGTGTTCGGCGGTAAGTATGTGTCGTTGACGACGCCGGCCAATCCGTCGCCGCAGAAGATCTCGGCGCGCACCGTGATCGATGCGCGGTCGGTGACCACCGAGATCAATACGTTGTTCCAGACGATCACGTCGATTTCGGAGAAGGTTGATCCGGTCAAGCTGAATTTGACGTTGAGTGCGGCGGCGCAGTCGCTGGCGGGGCTGGGGGAGAAGTTCGGCCGGTCGGTGACCAACGCCAATGTGTTGCTCGATGATGTGAATCCGCAGATGCCGCAGGCGCGTAAGGACATTCAGGGGTTGGCGGCGCTGGGTGATACGTATGCGAACGCGGCGCCGGATCTGTTCGACTTCTTGAACAATGCGGTGATCACCTCGCGCACCATCAACGCCCAGCAGAAGGATCTGGATCAGGCGTTGCTGTCGGCGGCCGGGTTCGGCGACACGGGTGCGGACCTGTTCAACAAGGGCGGGCCGTATCTGGCGCGCGGTGCCGCCGACCTGGTCCCCACGGCTCAGCTGCTGGACACCTACAGCCCGGAGATCTACTGCTTGATGCGCAGCGAGGCCGGCGCGCTGCCCGCCACCGGCGCGGCCGAGGGCGGATTCAACGGCTACTCGCTGAACATGAACACCGAGGTGCTCTCCGGGCTGGGGTTGATCGCGAACCCGGTGTCCGCGGTGCCGGTCATCGCGTCGCTGGTGGGCGGCCTCGCCGGTGTGGTCGGTGGTGCGCCCAACCCCTACATCTATCCCGAGAACCTACCCCGGGTGAACGCGCGCGGCGGCCCCGGCGGGGCGCCGGGCTGCTGGCAGAAAATCACCCGGGATCTGTGGCCGGCGCCGGAGCTGGTGATGGACACCGGCAACAGCATCGCTCCCTACAACCACCTGGACACCGGATCGCCGTATGCGATCGAGTACGTCTGGGGCCGTCAGGTCGGCGACAACACCATCAACCCCTGAGCCCGCCGGCTACGCGTCGAATCGCTTGGTGGACACCGGAATTCGCTCTTTCGAGGACCGGGGATGTTCGATCAGCGGAATGCTTATCGGCACCCGCTCCGCCCGACTGGAAAACTTAGGTAAGGCTAACGTAAGCTCATATGCTTGTGCGCCGTTGCCGTGATCGGGCGCGCAGACGGGTCGGCCGGTAACGAGCTAGGAGGGTATCACGCATGCGCATCGTCTTCTTCGGATTCCAGACCTGGGGCTATCGAACCCTGCAGGCGCTCACCGAGATGGACCGGCACGAAGTCGCTTTGGCCGTCTCCCACCCCTCGAGCGAGGAATCGTACAAGGCGATCTGGTCGGCGCCGGTCGACGACCTCGCGCGTGAGCACGGCATCCCCCTGCACCTCACCGAGACGGTCGACGCCGAGACCATCGACCTGGTCAAGCGCGCGCAGCCCGACGTCATCGTCGTCAACAGCTGGTATTACCGGATGCCGGCGGAGCTCTACAGCCTCCCACCGCACGGAACGCTGAACTTCCACGACTCACTGCTGCCGCGCTTCACCGGGTTCTCCCCGGTGCTGTGGGCGTTGATCAGCGGTGAGTCGGAGTTCGGGTTGACCGTGCACCGCATGGACGACGGCCTGGACACCGGGGACATCCTGGTGCAGCGTTCGGTGCCGATCGGCCGCACCGACACCGGCACCGATCTCGTGCTGCGCGGCATGGACCTGATCCCGGACGTGCTGGCCGAAGCGCTCGCCGAGCTGGAGTCCGGTAGCGCGGCCTGGCGGCCGCAGAACAAGGCCGAGCGGACCTACTTCCACAAGCGTACGGAGCGCGACAGTTTGATCGACTGGGGCTGGTCGGCCGAGAACCTGGAACGATTCGTGCGCGCGTTGTCCGAGCCGTATCCCCGTGCGTTCACCTTCTATCGCGGTGAGCGGATCGAGATCCTGGAGGCGCGCGTCTCGGAGGCCGGGTACGGGGGAACGCCGGGTCGGGTGATCGTCCAGGAGGAGGGCGGAGCCGTGGTGTGCGGGTCCGACGCCTTTCGTGGCCGCAACCGTGGCCTGGTGATCACCCGGATCCGTTCCGCGGATGGCGTCGAGTGCGGCGGGGAGAAGTTCTTCAGGCGGGGCGGGTACCTGACCGGTCAGCCGTGAGTCGTGGTCATTGCCTGAAAGACTGCCATGGACAACGCATCTGCCGTGACTTCGGCATCGCCGATGCCCGCCGCTTCCGTCGGGCAATCGGTCGCGGGCGCGGCTGAGTACCCGGACAAAATAGACGCCAGGCTGCTCTGGATCGGCGCGGTCTGCGGCCTGGCCAGCATGTTGGGGAACCTGGACGGCACCGCGGTCGCCGTCGCTCAACGGACCTTCGCCACCGAGTTCGGCTCCACGCAGGCCGTCGTCTCGTGGACGATGGCCGGTTACATGCTGGCGTTTGCCGCGGTGGTCCCGGTGACCGGTTGGGCGGCCGACCGATTCGGCACCAAGCGCCTCTTCATGGGCGGTGTCGCGGTGTTCACGCTGGCGTCACTGCTGTGCACGATGGCACCGAACATTGCGCTGCTCATCGGTTTTCGTGTGCTCCAGGGAATCGGCAGCGGCATCATGACGCCGCTGTGCTTCGTAATCTTGACCCGCGAGTCGGGCCCTAAGCGGCTCGGCCGCTTAGTCGCGATCGGAGCGGCTCCCTTCCTGCTGGGCCCAATGGGCGGGCCGATCCTGGGCGGGTGGTTGATCGGCACCTACGGCTGGAAGTGGATATTCCTGATCAACCTGCCCATCGGGCTGATCGCGGTGGCACTCGCGGCGGTGATGTTTCCGAAGGACCATCCCGCGCCATCGGAGGCACTCGACGTGACCGGCCTGCTGCTGCTGTCACCCGGCATGGCGGCCTTCCTGGCCGGCCTGTCAGCCATTTCTGGCCGTCGCACGATAGCCGACCACCATGTGCTGGTCCCCTCGATTGCCGGCCTGGCATTGATCGCCGCCTTCATATTTCATGCCTGGCGGCGCACCGATGCCCCGCTGATCGACCTGCGACTGTTGAAGAACCGTGTTGTCAGACAGGCCAACGTGATCTTGCTGATGTTCGCGGCCACCTATGTCGGAGTCTTATTGCTTGTCCCAAGCTATTTCCAGGTCGCGCTGCGCCAGACGCCGATGCAGTCGGGGATGCACTTGATCGCACTCGGGGTCGGGGTCGTATTGACCACGCCCATCGCCGGGGTAGTTATGGACAGATACGGGCCGGGAAAGATTGTGCTGATCGGCTTCTGCTTGATGGCAGCGGGATTGGGCATCTTCACCATCGGAGTCGCGCGACAAGCCGACTATTCACCGACGCTGATGATCGGCCTGCTGCTCGTGGGTATGGGTACGGGCTGTGCCGCGGCGCCACTCTCTGCGGCGTGTGTGCTGCCGTTGGCGCCGCATCAGATCGCTCGGGGCACGGCGCTGCGCGCCGTCAACAATCAGGTGGGCGGCGCCGTTGGGGCCGCATTGCTGACCGTGCTGTTGACGAATCAACTCACTCCACGGCAGGACACAGCGCCGACGGACAAGCCGGCGGTATCGCAAGCGGGATTGGGCAACCGCACATCCGTTGACCCGTCGGCGATCCCGCCGCACCCGCTCGCCGCCGACCTCGCGGAGACCGCCTCTGGCCACCTCGGAAACGCTTACACGATGGTATTTGCGGTGGCCGCCGCACTGGCGGTCGGCGCGATCATCGCAGCGGCGTTTCTGTCGATCAAGGCGGACAAGAAACGAGATGCAACACAATCCTTTTGATGATGAGGGCTGATTGCGAAATGGCATGTGTCCGGCGGACCGGCTCTGACGTAACGCAGCTCAACGAGGCCAACGTTGCGGGCGCCGAGGCGCTCGCCTAAAAGAAAGTTTGTCGTCATCATGCTCAACTACGGCACCCAACCGGACCTGCTCGGGCCGCTGACCGAGGCTCAGCGAGCGATTTGGGCCGCCCAGGAATTGCAGCCGGAGGTCCCTTACAACTTCGCCGGCTTTCTCGCCATCGATCACTTCGTCGACGCCGAGAAGCTGATGGCCGCCTGCGAATCGGCGGCCACGCGATTCGGCTCACCTTGCGCGCGGGTGGCGATCGTCGATGGCGAACCGGTCTTCGTGCTCGATCACGCGGTCCCGCAGACTCTGAACTGTCTCGATCTGCGCGCCGAGTCTGATCCGCAAGCCGCCGCCCGCAGCTGGATGGAAGACGACTACCGCCGACCCGTCGATCTGGTCCATGACCGACTCACCAACTTCGTGCTGCTGCGGATCACCAACGATCTGTCCTACTTCTACTTGCGCACACATCACGTCCTTTTGGACGGCTACGGCACCAACAACTTCATGAGGCGGGTTGCGGCCGTCTACTCGGGGGAGGCCCCCGACGCCGGGGAAGTCGATTTCTCGGGTTTTGCCGTGATCCGTGACGCGGATCAGAAATACCTGCAGTCTTCGCGCAGTCATGCCGATGCCGAGTACTGGAAGGACGTCGTCCGGGGGCCGCTGGAAGTCACCGACCTGGCGGGCATGCAGCGGACGGTGGCACCGCGCCATCCGCTGGTTCGCGAGTTGACATGTACGCAGCGGCTGCGAGAGAGCGGCCGGGCCCGTTTCGACGTGGCCAGGGTTATCACGGCAATGGCGGTTTTCCTCGCCAAAACGACGGGCCGGCAGCATGTCTCGTTGTCGTTACCGGTTTCCGCACGCACCACCGCGGCATTGAAACGGTGTGCCGGCATGGTGTCGAACATGGTTCCGTTGGTCATCGACGTCGCCGACGACGACAGCATCGGCGCTGTGACCGATCGGGTTGCCCAGGCCGTGGTCGGCGCGCTGCGCCATCAGCAGTTTCGCCGCTTCCCGGACATTGTGGGTGACGCCGCCCGCGACATGAACATCGAGTTCGGCCCTGTCGTCAACGTGCTTGATTTCGCCGCCCCGCTGTATTTCGGGCCGTCGCGAGCAACTGTCAACATCCTGACCAATTTCCCCGTCCAAGACATTGCGGTCAACATCTACCCGCAGCTTGGTGACGGCGTGCCCCGGGTGCATTTCGCGTGGAATCCGGACCGCTACTCCGCCGACGAGATCGGTGGTCACATAAGCCGTTTGGAGTCATTCTTCGACCGCATCCTGACGGCGGACGCCTCGGTGCTGATGGGCGACATCGACGTGCTGGATGAGGCCGAGCGCGGGTGGCTGGATGACGCCGGTAATCGCGCGGTGTTGGGCCGGACGGTGGCGGGGGTCTCGGTTACGGAGTTGTTCGCCGCTCAGGTGGCCCGCACCCCGGATGCGGTCGCGGTCAGTTGTGGCCGGAGTTCGTGGACGTATCGGGAGGTAGACGAGGCGTCTAATCGGTTGGCACATTTGTTGGTTGGTGCGGGTGCGGGTCCTGGTCGATGTGTGGGGGTGTTGTTTGCGCGTTCGGGTGAGGCGATCGTCACGATTTTGGCGGTACTGAAGTCGGGGGCCGCGTACCTGCCGATCGATCCGGCGGTGCCTGATGCGCGGATTGAGTTCATGCTTGGTGACGCGACTCCGGTGGCGGTGGTGACGAGTGCGGCACTGACGGCACGGTTGGACGGGCGTGGGGTGCGGGTCATCGATGTCGACGACCCGGCGGTCAACGACCAGCCCAGTGGCGGCCTGCCAGTGCCGATGCCCGACGACATTGCGCACATCATCTACACCTCGGGGACTACGGGTGTGCCCAAGGGGGTGGCGACCAGTCACGCCAATGTGACGCAGTTGCTGGCCTCGATGCATGTGGGGTTGCCGTCGGGGCCGGGTCAGGTGTGGTCGCAATGGTATTCCTACGCGTTCGACGCCTCGGTGGAAGAGATCTGGGGCGCGTTGCTGCACGGGAGCCGGCTGGTGGTGGTGCCCGAAGCGGTGGCCGCGGTGCCAGAAGACTTCCAGGACTTGCTGATTGCCGAGCGGGTGACGGTGTTGCATCAGACTCCGTCGGCGGTGTCGGCCTTGTCGCCGCAGGTGTTGGGGTCGGTGGCGTTGGTGGTGGCTGCCGAGGCCTGCTCGGCCGAACTGGTGGATCGATGGGCGCCGGGACGGATCATGACTAACGCCTACGGGCCGACCGAGACCACGATGTGTGTGGCGGTCAGTCCGCCATTGACTGCGGGTTCGGGGACACCGCCCATTGGTGGGCCGGTACCCGGGGCGGCGTTCTTCGTGCTGAACCGGTGGTTGCGGCCGGTGCCGGTGGGGACCGTGGGTGAGTTATTTGTGGCCGGACGTGGTTTGGGGGCCGGCTACCTTGGCCGGGCCGGGTTGACGGCGTCGCGGTTTGTGGCGTGCCCGTTCGGTGGGCCAGGACAGCGCATGTATCGCACCGGGGATTTGGTGTGCTGGCGGGCCGATGGGCAGCTACGGTATCTGGGCCGCACCGATGAGCAGGTCAAGATCCGCGGGTATCGCATCGAACTGGGCGAGATCCAGACCGCACTGGCCGCTGTGGAGGGCGTGGATCAGGCGGTGGTGATCGTTCGCGAGGACCGGCCCGGGGACAAGCGCCTAGTCGGCTATGTCACCCAAAACGGCGGCGGCGCAGTCGATCCCACCTCGGTACGTACCGCGCTCGCGCAGCGGTTGCCGGCGTACATGGTGCCCGTAGCGGTGCTGGAGGTGGAGGCGTTGCCGTTGACGGTCAACGGCAAACTCGACACTCGCGCGCTGCCCGCCCCCGAATATCACGACACTGACTACCGGGCCCCGTCCAACCCGATCGAACACACCCTGGCCGACATCTACGCGCAAGTCCTGGGCCTGCCCCGCGTCGGTATCGACGACTCCTTCTTCGACCTCGGCGGCGACAGCATCATGTCGATGCGGATCGTGGCCCTGGCGCGAGCGGCCGGCGTGCTGTGTCGGCCGCGTGACATCTTCATCGAACAGACCGTGGCCGGGCTGGCCCGGGTGGCCACCGTGGCCGTTGGGGAAATCGATGCGGTCGACGAGGGTGTGGGCGAAGTGATCGCCACCCCGATTATGCGCTGGCTGCACAGCGTGGACGGCCCGGTCGACCAGTACAACCAGACGCTGGTCGTGCAAACCCCCTGCGGTGTAACCGAATCCAATGTGCGCGTCGTCCTGCAGGCGATACTTGACCGACACCCCATGCTACGGTTGCGGGTAGCCGACGACGGGGCGGGGGGATGGTCCCTGCACGTGCCCGAGCCGGGCACGGTACGCGCCGAAGACTGCCTGCGCTCGGCCGAGGCGTTGTCCGACGCGGCGCTGGTCGACGCCCGGTCGCGGCTGAATCCGGGCGCCGGGGTGATGGTTAGCGCCCTGTGGGTCGCGGCGGCCGGTCAGCTGGCCTTGATCATTCACCACTTGGCCGTCGACGGGGTTTCATGGCGAATCCTGTTGGAAGATATGAATATCGCCTGGGCCCAGTATGACCGCGGGCAGCCGGTCGCGCTGCCGGCGGGCGGCACGTCGTTTGCCCGGTGGTCGTCGCTGCTGGCCGAATACGCGCGCAGCGCCGAGGTGGCGGCGCACGCTGCGGCATGGCGAAAGGTTACGGCCACCCCGCCGGCGTTGCCGGCGGTGCAACCCGCCGTGGATACCCATGCCAGCGCGGGGAATCTGTCACTGTCACTGGATGCCGAAACGACCGGCATGCTGCTCGGTGCGGTCCCCGCGGCGTATCACGCTGGCGTGCAGGACATCTTGTTGATCGCGTTCGCGCTGGCATATGCGGAATTCCTGGGCGCCGGCGGTGGGCCGATCGGCATCGATGTGGAAGGCCATGGGCGCCAGGAGCAGCTGGACGCCACCGTGGACCTGTCCCGCACGGTAGGTTGGTTCACCGCCAAGTACCCGGTGGCACTGAGCGTGGGGGAGCTGCGCTGGACCCAGGTGGTCGGCGGTGACGCCGCGCTCGGCGCGGTGGTCAAGGAGGCCAAAGAACAGCTGCGCGCCCTGCCCGACGGCCTGACCTACGGTTTATTGCGGTATCTCAGTCCCGATGCCGATCTCAGCGAGGCGGACCCGGCGATCTGCTTCAACTATCTTGGCCGCCTCGGCGCCCCCGCCGACCTGGCCGAGGACGTGTGGCAACCCAGCGCGGGCGCGCTGACAGCCGCCACCGCAGCGACGGCGGTGCCCGTGCCGCTGGCCCACACCGTGACACTCAACGCCGGCACCCTGGACACCGGGGACGGCCCGCATCTGCATGCCGACTGGACCTGGGCGCCGTCGGCGATCGACCACGCCCAGGTAACGCGGTTGGGCCAGTTGTGGTTTGAAGCCCTGACCGGCATCTGTGCGCATGTCTGCGGCGGCGGGGGCGGGCTGACCCCGTCCGACATCCTGCCCGCCCGGCTGACGCAGCAACAGATCGATGAACTCTCACAACAGCATCGCATCGCCGACCTGTTGCCGTTGACCCCGCTGCAGCAGGGACTGTTCTTTCACACCACCATCGCCCAGCACAGCGACGCCGATCCGTACGCGCCGCAGCTCGACATCACCATGTCCGGCCCGGTCGACCACGACCGGCTGCACCAAGCGGTGCACGCCGTCGTCGTCCGTCATCCCAACCTCGCGGCACGCTTCTGTCCTCAATTCGATCCGCCGGTGCAAATCATCCCCGTCGATGCTGCCCCGGCATGGCGATATGTCGACCTGTATGGTGTTGCCGACATCGACGAACGGATCGCGAGGCTGTGCGCCGACGAACGCGCAGCGGTCTGCGACCTGACCAGTCCGCCGGTCTTTCGGGTGGCGTTAATCCGCACGGCCCCAAACCAATACCGGTTTGTGCTCACCAACCACCACATCGTGCTCGATGGCTGGTCACTGCCGATCCTGCTGCAGGAGATCTTCGCGAGCTATGACGGGCAGCGGCTGCCCGCGGCGGTGCCGTACCGCAGGTTCGTCAGCTGGCTGGCCGAGCGGGACCTCGAGGCTTCGCATGCGGCCTGGCGGAAGGTGCTGGCCGGCTTTGACACACCCACATTGGTCGGGGCACAGCACCGGCAGGACCCGGGGCGGCGCGGCGGGGCGTCGTTCCGGCTGTCCGAGCGGACCACGCGGGCATTGGCCGAACTTGCCCGCGCCCAACGGACCACCGTCAACACGGTGCTGCAGGCCGGCTGGGCGCAGCTGCTGATGGTGCTGACCGGACAGCACGACGTGGCCTTCGGCGCCGCCGTCTCGGGTCGTCCGGCCGAGCTGCCCGGGGCCGAATCGATGGTGGGCCTGCTGATCAACACGGTGCCGGTGCGGGCCCGCGTGACCGCGGCGACCACCGCCGCCGAGCTGCTCGACCAACTACACAACGCCCACAACGACACGCTGGAACACCAGCTCGTCCCGCTTCTCGAGATACACCGCATCACCGGTCTCGACCAGCTATTCGACACAGTGTTCGTCTACGAGAACTACCCGATCGACGCAGCCGTCTCGGCGGGCCTCGGCGAGCTGGCCGTCACCGGCTTCACCAGTCACGAATCCACCCACTACCCGCTGACCCTGCAAGCCACGCCAGGCCCCCGACTGGGGCTTGGCATCGAATACGACTCCACAGTATTCGACGCGGGAGCTGTTGCGGCCCTTGCCGATCGGCTGGAGCGGGTGCTGGCGGCGATGACGGCCGATCCGTCGCGGCGGTTGTCGTCGGTGGAGGTGCTCACGGTGGGCGAGCACGATCGCCTCGACGGGTTCGGCAATCGGTCGGTGCTCGGCCGGCCGGTGACGGGGCCGTCGATTCCGGAACTGTTTGCCGCGCAGGTGATTCGGACACCGCAGTCGGTGGCATTGAGTTGCGGGCCGGCCTCATGGACCTACCGCGAGGTGGACCTGGCGTCAAATCGCCTGGCGCACTTACTCACCGGGCACGGCGCGGGTCCCGGCCAGTGCGTGGCGGTGATGTTCGGCAGGTCGGCGCAGGCCATCGTCGCGATCCTGGCGGTGCTGAAGTCCGGAGCGGCGTATCTGCCGATCGATTCGGCGGTGCCCGACGCGCGGATCGATTTCGTGCTCGACGACGCCGCGCCGATCGCAGCGGTCACGACGACCGAGCTGGTCTCGCGGTTCGCCGGGCGCGGCGTGATCGTGGTCGACGTCGATGACCCCGCCATCGCCGCCCAGTCCGATGCGGGCCTGCCGTGCCCGTCCGGCGACGACGTTGCCCACATCGTGTACACCTCGGGGACGACCGGGGTGCCCAAGGGTGTGGCGACCACTCACCACAACGTCACCCAGCTGCTGGAGCCGTTACACC
Source organism: Mycobacterium sp. 94-17 (assembly GCF_035617725.1). Classification (NCBI taxonomy): domain Bacteria; kingdom Bacillati; phylum Actinomycetota; class Actinomycetes; order Mycobacteriales; family Mycobacteriaceae; genus Mycobacterium; species Mycobacterium sp. 94-17. The sequence continues at coordinate 2,498 of NZ_JAPIYN010000024.1, read as the reverse complement.
CGGGACTGCCGTCGGGGCCGGGACAGGTGTGGTCGCAGTGGTATTCGTATGCGTTCGACGCCTCGGTGGAAGAGATCTGGGGTGCGCTGCTGCACGGGAGCCGCCTGGTGGTGGTGCCCGAGTCGGTGGCCGCCGTGCCGGCGGACTTCCAGGCGTTGCTGGCTGACGAACAGGTCGGCGTGCTGCATCAGACCCCCTCCGCGCTCGCGGCGTTGGCGCCGCAGGACGTGCGGTCCGCGGCGTTGATCGTGGCCGCCGAGCCGTGCGCGGTGGACCTGGTGCAGCGATGGGCCCCGGACCGCATCATGACCAACGCCTACGGCCCGACGGAGACCACGTTGTGCGTGACGGTCAGCGTGCCGCTGGCGGCCGAGGGCGGGGTGGTGCCCATCGGGAAACCGATTCCGGGTGCGGCGTTGTTCGTGCTCGACGGGTGGCTGCGGCCGGTGCCGGTGGGCACGGTGGGGGAGTTGTACGTGGCCGGCCGGGGTGTGGGCGTCGGGTATGTCCGCCGGGCGGCCCTCACGGCGTCACGGTTCGTGGCGTGCCCGTGTGCGCCGGGTGAGCGCATGTACCGCACCGGGGATCTGGTGTCGTGGGGCGCCGACGGGCAGCTGCGGTATCGGGGCCGCGCCGACGAGCAGGTCAAAGTTCGCGGTTACCGCATCGAGCTGGGCGAAATTCAGGCCGCCCTGGGCGGTGTGGAAGGGGTGGACCAAGCCGTGGTGATTGTGCGCGAGGACCGCCCCGGCGACAAGCGCCTGGTGGGTTATGTCACCGAATCGGTCAGCGGCGCGGTCGATCCCGCCGCCGCACGCAGCGGGCTCGGCGAACGGCTGCCGGCCTACATGGTTCCGGCCGCCGTCGTGGTGGTGCCGGCGCTACCCCTGACAACCAACGGCAAGCTGGACACCCGGGCGCTGCCGGTGCCGGAGTACGGCGAGGCCGCCTACCGTGCCCCGCGCAGCGCCGTCGAGGAAATCTTGGCGGGTAGCTACGCCGAGATCCTGGGCCTGCCCCGCGTCGGTATCGACGACTCCTTCTTCGACCTCGGCGGAGACTCGCTGTCGGCGATGCGCCTGATCGCCGGCGTCAACAAGGCCTTCCAGACCCGGCTGAGCGTGCGCACCCTGTTCGACGCCCCCACCATCGCAGGGCTTTCACCCCGGATGCACGAAACCGCAAGTGCGGACGTGCCATTGGTCGCCGCCGAGCGGCCCGCGCGGGTTCCGCTGTCGTTCGCCCAGAACCGGTTGTGGTTCCTCGGCCAATTGCACGGCGCGTCACCGGTTTACAACATGACGGTAGGGCTGCGGCTGAGCGGGCGACTCGATGCCGGCGCGTTGGGTGCGGCGCTGGCCGATGTGGTGGCCCGTCACGAGTCGCTGCGCACCGTCTTTCCTCACGCCGAAGGTGTGCCGTATCAGGAGGTGGTGTCGCCGCAGCGGGCGGAGCTGGGCTGGGAGGTGGTCGACGCCACCGCATGGCCGCCCACGCGGCTGGACGAGGCCATCGGCGCGGTCGCACGCCACGCCTTCGATCTGGAAACCGAGACACCGCTGCGGGCAAAGCTTTTCGCCCTCGCCGAGGACGAGCACGTGCTGGCGGCCACCGTGCACCACATCGCCGCCGACGGGCTGTCGATCGCCCCGCTGGTGCGCGATCTGGGGACCGCCTACGCCGGCCGCTGTGCCGGACAGCCGCCCGCCTGGGCCCCTCTTGCGGTGCAGTACGCCGATTACACGCTGTGGCAGCGCGCCCGGTTCGGCGATCTCGAGGACAGCGACGGCCCCATCACCGACCAATTGGCCTACTGGGAAACGACTCTGGCGGGGATGCCCGAGCGGCTGGAACTGCCGACCGACCGGCCCTACCCGCCGGTCGCCGACTATCGGGGGGCCACCGCGGCCGTCCAATGGTCCGCCGACCTGCAGCGGGGCGTGCGCGCGCTGGCGCGTGAGCACGACGCGACGAGCTTCATGGTGCTGCAGGCCGCGCTGGCGGTGCTGCTGGCGAAGGTGTGCGCGACCGACGATGTGGCGGTGGCGTTCCCGGTCGCCGGCCGCAGCGATCCCGCGCTGGATGACCTGGTGGGCTTCTTCGTCAACAGGTTGGTGTTACGGGTCGAGCTGGCCGGTGACCCCACCGTCGCCGAGGTGTTGGCGCAGGTGCGCGCGCGCAGCCTGGCCGCCTACGAGCACCAGGACGTGCCCTTCGACGTGCTGGTGGATCGGCTCAACCCGACCCGGTCGATGGCCCATCACCCGCTCGTCCAGGTGGCGTTGGCATGGCAGAACCTGCCCGGGCAGCACGACGACCCGGCGGCCGGACTGACGTTGGGCGATCTGCGGATCACCCCGATGCCGCTGGACACCCACACCGCTCGGATGGACCTGACCCTTTCGCTGGCCGAGCGCTTCACCGGGGATGGTGAGCCCGCGGGGATTGCGGGGGCGGTGGAGTTTCGTACGGATGTGTTCGATGTGGGAAGTGTTGAG